>DDHL01000078.1:5552-10837 GCA_002352945.1 Campylobacteraceae bacterium UBA1877
CGGGCGTGGATATGATTTCTGGATATCCTGGAACCCCTTCAAGTGAAATTCTTCTTAATTTTCAAAAATACAAAAAGAAATTCCAGCTTGATAACGCTTATGCCCAGTGGGCAACAAATGAAAAAGTTGGTTTTGAGATAGCTTACGCTGGAGCAATAGCAAATAAACGAACCTGTGTTACTATGAAGCAAGTTGGCCTTAATGTGGCAAGCGACGCTTTGATGAGTGCGGCTTATATTGGTTTAAAAGGAGCAATGCTTCTTGTAAGTGCTGATGATCCTGGATTTTACTCATCCCAAACCGAACAAGATAGTCGCATCTTTGCAAAGTTTGCAAGAATTCCAGTTTTAGACCCAACTACCCCACAAGAGGCTTATGATATGGTCAAACTTGGTATAAAAATATCCGAAGAGTTTGAAACAGTTACAATGCTTCGTCCCGTCATGCGAGTTTGTCACTCAAGAGAGATTTGTGATGTGGATGATGCTTTACATGTAAAGCCAAAAGATGGAAAATTTATGCGTGATATTCCACGATGGGGAGCAGTTCCTCCTGCTGGAAGATTTTCTCAAGGATTAGAGCAGCTTGAGCGAGTTGAGGCTATTAAAAAGTGGAATTGGGAAAACCTCATCTTGCCAAAAACAAAAAATTTAAAAGCCCATGAAATACTTTGCATCACAAGCGGAACAGCCCATGGCTATGTGTTAGAAACTCTAGAAGATTTAGATTTTAAAGCTGATGTTTTAAAAATAGATATGCCCTACCCACTTCCAAAAACAGAAATTGAAAAACTCTTTAAAGGATATAAGAAGGTTATTGTCTTTGAAGAGACCCATCCATGCATTGAAGAGCAGATAAGCTCTCCTAAACTACTTGGAAAATTAACCGGCCATGTGCATCAAATAGGTGAATTTTCAAAAAAGAGAGTGGTTGAAGCTTTGATAAAAGCAAACTTGTTTAAAAAACCAAATCCATATGAAGCTAAAAGCTACCCTGGCAAGCTCATAAAGCGTCCACCAAATATGTGCCCTGGATGCCCTCACCGCGATGTTCACTACGCTTTGACAGAGGTTTTTAAAAAGGATAATGCAATCTATCCATCTGATATTGGATGCTACACGCTAGGTTTAAATCAAGGCGCAATCGACTCAATTTTATGTATGGGTGGAAGCGTTGCAATGGCAAGCGGTTTTGCCTTGGCTGATCCTTCAAAAGTGGTTGTTGCAACTATTGGTGATAGCACATTTACTCACTCTGGAATTGCGCCACTTGTAAATGCAGTCTATCAAAAACACCGCTTCATTTTAGTTATTTTAGATAATTCAACCACTGCAATGACAGGGCGTCAATGCACCCCAGAGCGAGCCAATCCAAACCAAGTTGATATAAAACGCATAGTTCAAGGATGCGGGGCTGAGTGTTATGAATATTTTTATGAGTCTGAACTCTCAAAAACGATTGGCTTTGCTAAAAAATTAAAAGAGGCTTACGAAAAAGCAGATGGCCCTGTAGTGGGAGTTGTCCGAGAATATTGCGTTTTAGATAAAGAGTTATCAAAAGATAAAACAAAGGGTGTAAGAGTTATGGTTGATCCTGATCTTTGCATAGAGTGTGATTGGTGTATAACATCATTTAAATGCCCTCCCATGCACTATGAAGATGGAAAGATGAGTATTGATCCCTTTTTATGTTCTGGCTGCTCCTCATGCCTTGATAGTATCTGTCCAGTAGATGCCTTTGTAGAAGTGGAGGATTAATATGAAGTATCAAATTGTTATTGCTGGCGTTGGAGGCCAAGGGGCTGTGTTTTTAGTAAAGGTTTTAAGCATAGCTGCAAGTTTAGCAAATTATAAATTTTTAGGCACTGAAAATCACGGTATGAGCCAAAGAGGCGGCTCTGTTTCATGTTATGTAAAAATTGGCAACTTTTTTGCTCCAGCAATCGATGAGGCGCAAGCTGATCTTTTGATCGCACTTGAAGGGGCTGAAGCTTTGCGAAATATTCAATTTTTAAAACCCAAAAGCGGCACTATTATTGTCAATGCCGATGCATCTTTTCCAACAGTTGATGCAAACCTCTTCTTAATTGACGCTTTTAAAAAGGCAAAAGATAAAGAGTTTCCCATCAACGCACTTAATGTTTATATGCTAGGAGCTACTTTAGCTAAAGATCCAAATTTTCCTTTTACATGTAAACAAATCGAGGATGCAATCACTCAAATAAACCCAAAACTAGCCCAACAAAATATCGCTGTTTTGCACCAAGCAATAAAAAATACAAAGGTTGAAAAATGATTTGGTCAAAAGATGAAACGCTCCCAAGAGATGAGTTGCACAATCTGCAAATCAAAAGATTGCGCCAAACCCTTCTTCGCGTTTACAATAATGTCCCTTTTTATAGAGAAAAATTTGAAGACTTAGGGATTTTACCCCATGATATTCGAACCATGGAAGATATTTCAAAACTTCCCTTTACCACAAAAAAAGATTTGCGAAACCACTACCCTTTTGGCCTCTTTGCTGTAAGACAAGATGCAGTTGTTCGCATCCATAGCTCAAGTGGAACCACAGGCAAACCAACCGTAGTTGGGTATACTCGCTCGGACATGGATGTATGGAACGAGGTGATGGCTCGAGTTTTTACTATGGGCAATGTAACATCAGAAGATACTGTTCACAACGCCTATGGGTATGGACTTTTTACAGGGGGGCTTGGAATTCACAATGGTGCTGAAACCGTTGGAGCAACTGTTGTTCCAAGTTCGGGAGGCTTTACATCAAGACAGCTTTTATTAATGAAAGATTTTGGAGCAACTGTACTTACCTCAACCCCCTCATTTGCCCTGCATTTGGCCGAAGTTGCCAAAGAAGAAGGGTATGATTTACATAACGATTTTCAACTAAAATGTGGTTTTTTTGGCGCTGAACCAACAAGTATAGGCTTAAAACAAGAAGTTGCAAAAGCATGGGGAATCGATTACCATGAGGTATATGGATTATCTGAAATTATAGGTCCTGGAGTTTCAAGCAGCTGCAAAGAATCCAGCGAACTTCACATCTTTGAAGACCACTTTTATCCTGAAATTATTGATCCTAAAACCGGCGAGGTTTTACCCCATGGGCAAAAAGGCGAGCTTGTAATAACAACCTTGACTAAACAGGCTTTGCCAATTATTCGCTATAGAACTGGAGATATTACAACGCTCAATCCAACCCCTTGCAGATGCGGCCGAACACACGTTAGAATGCACAGTGTTATGGGACGGGTTGATGATATGTTAATTGTAAATGGAGTTAATGTATTTCCATCTCAAGTTGAGCATGTTTTATCAGAAATTGATGGAATTAGCTTGAATTATCAAATCATTGCTGATAAAAAAGGTTATCTTGATAGTCTTGAAGTGATGGTTGAAGTTACTGAAGATATGCCAATAGATAGCGTTGGAGCACTTGAATCTTTGCAAAAACATATTCAAGCATCTTTGTTATCAAATCTTTACATCCATGCTAAAGTCAAATTAGTAGAGCCAAGAAGTATTGAAAGAAGCGTCGGCAAGGCAGTGCGAGTAATTGATAAAAGGAGTCTTTCATGAAACATGCAATCAAACAACTCTCAATTTTTTTAGAAAACAAACCCGGAGAGCTTGGATTTTTAACAAAAACCCTAAGCGAAGGACAGATATCTTTAAAATCGATTATTTTAGTAGACTCATCAGATTTTGGTCTTGCAAGGATTATTGTCGATAACCCAGACAGGGCCAAAGCACTTCTTGCAGAACATGGCCTTAGCGTACGCATAACTGATGTTTTTGGCGTTCGCATAAATGATGTTGTTGGAAGCTTTAATAGGATTGTAAGTTTGCTGAGTGAAAAAGGTGTAAATATACTCTATTGCTATAGTTTTTATGAGCATAGCAGCGGAATTTTTATCTTTAGCGTATCAAAAGAGCAATTTAGCCTTGCAACTCAAACAATGGTGGAAAATGGTGTTGAAATCGTGGAGGCTCAATACTTTCACGATTAATAAAACCATCCTTAAAAGCAAAAGGGTTGTTATCTTTTCGTAACTCCTTGTTGATAAACTCTTCTGAAATTTTTCTTATGAGAGTGCTTTATGAAAAGATTATCAACCCTATTTGCAGCTTTGTTGTTAGCTCTTAGTTTTGCCAATGCAGAGTTTAAGCTAGATTCTCGTTATAGTGATAATGATGGGGATTTAGTTGCTGATATTCCAACCGATTCAAATAAGCTTATCGATCCATCTGTACTGATTTTTGCCTATACCCCCGTTGAAGATCCTGCTGTTTATGCTGATGTTTGGTCTGAATTTTTGGAACATTTAGAAAAGCAAACTGGCAAAAAGGTTCAATTTTTTCCGGTTCAATCCAATGCGGCACAAATTGAAGCGATGCGCGCTGGACGCTTGCATATTGCAGGATTTAATACAGGCTCAAACCCTTTAGCTGTTGCTTGTGCTGGATTTCGCCCATTTGCCATGATGGCAGCAAAAGATGGCTCCTTTGGGTATGAAATGGAAATTATTACATATCCTGGCTCAAACATCAACTCTCCAGCTGACATAAAGGGCAAAAAACTTGCTTTTACATCTCAAACTTCAAACTCTGGCTTTAAAGCTCCATCTGCAATTTTAAAAGCAGATTTTAATTTGATTCCAAATAGAGATTTTGAACCAATTTTTTCTGGAAAACATGACAATTCAATCCTTGGCGTAGCAAATAAAGACTACCTTGTAGCCGCAGTTGCAAACTCTGTACTAAACCGGATGATAGCAAGGGGCGTAGTTAAAAAAGAGCAAATTAAAACCATTTATAAATCCCAAACATTCCCAACAACAGGTTATGGTGTTATATATAACCTCAAACCCGAACTTCAAGAGAAAATCAAAGAGGCTTTTTTTAGCTTCAACTGGGAGGGAACAAAACTGCAAAAAGAGTTTAAAAAAGAGAGCCAATTTATCCCAATATCATTTAAAAAACATTGGGAAGTAATTCGAAAAATTGATGCAGCCAATGGTGTAAGCTACACTTGTAAATAAGGATTAGCTTGTTAAAACTCATTGATGTAAAAAAGCGTTATAAAAATGATCCTTGGGTTCTTAAGGGCATTAACCTTGAGGTTCCCAAAGGCCAAATTGTTGGATTAATTGGGCCAAGCGGAGCTGGTAAATCTACACTTATTCGGTGTATAAACCGGCTTATTGAACCAACTAGTGGCGAGATTTATCTATCTGACCTTTCTCTTGGTTCGCTCTCTTTAGCACAAAT
>DDHL01000120.1:0-8279 GCA_002352945.1 Campylobacteraceae bacterium UBA1877
ACAGAAATTATTTTACACTACCTCCCTCGCTTTTGCACTTTGCCACTGGAATTTGTCTTTATAATAAACAAGCGCAAGATTCTCTTCTAAAAACTGCATTGCTTCTAATAGTTTTTTGCTTTTAAAATCTTGAATACTTTCTTGAAGTGCCTTGTTGATTAAAACATTAAAACTTTTACTATCAACAGGAAAACCGCTTATATTTTTAGCCTTTACATGTATAGCGTATCTGCAAAGCTCAGATTGCAAAAGAGCCTTTGGTGCAAAAATATAAATATGCGCATTTTGATACTTCTTATGCAGCTCTATAAGAAAGTTTAATCGATCTTTTTTTATCAAATCAATCTCAACAAAATATACTCTAGAGGGGGGGAATTTCCCGCTCTTTTAGCAAATTTTGCTTCATCCACCTTATGGTATTAGTATCGTCTAAAAAGCTATTTAACTTTTGAGTCTCAAAATAGAGATAACACCATTTATGCTCTGCTTGCTTATTAAAATTTTTTCTATCTAATGTGTTACTTTCCAAAACCAACCTACTCCAAATCCAAATAGATGCGCATACCAAGCTATATTTAACCCCATGAGCAAGGGAGCAAATGAGATAACAAGGATAGCTACAATTAAACCTTTTCTATTAAACCTATCACGCCTAGCAATAAAACCAATAAGCACTGAAATTGCTCCAGAAGCTCCTACTAAAACATGATTTAATCCCAAAAAATACAAAAAGAAAATGCTAAGTAGGCTTGTTAAGACACCTCCAATTAAGTAGATTGCCAAAAACTTTTTTGCCCCAAGAGCATTTTCTATAAGAGATCCAAATTGGTATAAAACAGCCATATTCATTCCAAGATGCACTAGACTTGCGTGCATAAACATGGATGTAAGAGGCTGCCACCAAAACCCTTCTTCAAAAAAGAATCTATTAAGTCCAAAAAATACGGTATCGTATTTGGTTAATTGCTGAAAAATGAATCCAAAAAAAGTTACAATAATTATCACAATTGTTGCATTCAATAAACTTTCCTTACATATCCAATATCGTTATAGTAATACAACTTTGCTAGAAGATATCTTAATTTTCATCCTGTAAAAGTTACCTCTAACCAAATTTTAACTATAATTTTCCACCATCTCATGCTCTAAGAAGGATAAAAATTAATATGGATTATTTGCATATCGAAGGACGCTACCCTTTAAGTGGAACGGTAGAAATTTCTGGGGCTAAAAATGCAGCTCTTCCACTTTTAGCAGTTACTCTTTTATCATCAACCCCTGTTAGACTTACTAACGTTCCTGATGTAGCTGATGTAAGAACTTTTATAACACTCTTAAGCCATCTTGGAGCTTCATGTTCACAAAAAAATAAGAGTGTAAAAATAGATACCCTTAAAGTCAAATCTACTTGTGCAAAATATGACATAGTGCGCAAAATGCGCGCTTCAATTTTAACTCTTGGGCCTCTTCTTACTAGATTTGGACACTGCGAAGTCTCCTTGCCCGGCGGATGCGCCATTGGTCAAAGACCGATTGATTTGCACTTAAAAGCGCTTGAACAGATGGGGGCACACATCGATATTAAACAAGGCTATGTAATAGCTACCGCAACAGATGGTTTAAAGGGTGCTAATATTGTGTTTGATAAGATAACTGTAACTGGTAGTGAAAATATTATTATGGCAGCAGCTTTGGCTCATGGCAAAACAAACCTTGTAAATGTTGCCAAAGAGCCCGAAGTAGTTCAACTCTGTGAAGTTTTAAATAGTGCTGGAGTAAAAATCGAGGGAATTGGAAGCGATGAGCTTACAATTTATGGAACTGGACAAGCACTTTTGAAACTCGATAAAATCAAAGTAATTCCAGATCGCATTGAAGCTGGAACTTATCTTTGTGCTGGAGCAATTACTAATAGCCTCATAACACTTACTAAAGTATGCCCTGAACACTTAAGGGCTTTAACAAGAAAACTGCAAAAAATGGGCTTTGGAATTGAAGAAAGTGAAGATACAATTAAGCTTATTCCAGCAAAACTTATCCAATCTGCCGATATTGAAACAAGTGAATATCCAGGATTTCCAACAGATATGCAAGCTCAATTCATGGCCCTTGCAACACAGGCTAATGGAACAAGTGTTATTGATGAGCGCCTTTTTGAAAATCGTTTTATGCATGTAAGTGAACTTGTTAGAATGGGAGCACAGATTAAATTAAAAGGTCACAGTGCAACAGTTCAAGGGCAAACTCCCCTTACAGGTGCTGATGTGATGGCAACAGATTTGCGAGCCAGTTCAGCTCTAGTGCTCGCCGCGCTGGTCGCACAAGGCTCAACTCGTATCCATAGAATCTATCACCTTGATAGAGGATATGAGGATTTGGAGGGAAAATTAGCAGCCCTTGGCGCTAAAATAACTAGATTAAAAGAGTAGGACATGAAAACAAATTTAACATTAAATGATGCCAAAAAGGCACTTTTATCTATAATTGAGCCCATAAAAACAGCTCAAATCATCCCGCTTGAAATGGCTCTTGGCAAAGTGTGTGCATCTGCAATCATTTGCCAAAAAAACCTTCCTTCATACAATAATGCAGCACTTGATGGCTTTGCATTTAAATATAAAGAGGATTTAGATGAGCTTGAAATTGTAGCAACAATTTACGCTGGAGATATTCAAGAGCCAATTTTAAAAGAGAACCAGTGTTATAAAATTATGACAGGAGCCAAAGTACCAGAAGATGCAGATACAATTGTGCCTTTTGAAGCTGCAGTTAAGTACACGAACACTCATGTAACCTTACCAAAAGGAGTTAAAAAAGGAAATGCTTTTAGACTCAAAGGTGAGGAGCAAAAAAAGGGAAATGTTCTTTTTCCAAAGGGTGTGAAGATAAAATCGAGCCATATTGCAATGCTAGCAGCTCAGGGCATTACCCATATTGAAGTTATCTCAACGCCAAAAATTGCCATTGCGTCAACTGGTGATGAATTAAAAGAGCCTTGGCAAATAAGCAGCGAAGATGAAATCTATAATGCTAATGCCTTTGGAGTGGGTGCAATTTTAGAAAGTTATGGCTTTAAAAGTGAGTATGTTGGAGTAATTCCAGACGATTTAGAAGCATCTAAAAAATTTATTGGAAATTTATTAGATTATGATCTTCTCATAACAAGTGGCGGAGTTAGCATGGGTGAGGCTGATTATGTGCAAGCAAGTTTAGAAAGCCATGGTTTTAAACCAATCTTTCATGGAATAAATTTAAAGCCAGGCCGTCCAACAATGGCAGGAAAAATGGGAAAAACCCTCGTTATTGCCCTTCCTGGAAATCCAATGGCTGCATATTTAAATGCATTTTTGCTAGCTATTCCAGCCCTAAAAGCTCTCCAGCACCAAAAAGATGATGCTTTAAGTATTCATGCAATCAACCAAACTCCTTTTACATGTAAAGGCAATCGCAACGAGCTCGTTTTAGGCCATTACGAAGATGGAAAATTTTATGTAACAAGAAACAATAAATATGGCTCTGGCATGATTACGCCGCTACTTGAAAGCAATGCTCTTTTTATAGCCTCTTTGGAGACGAAAAATGTTGAAAAAGATGCATCTATTAAAATCACCCTATTGCCCTAAAACATCCTCTTTTTGGGGCAATAGAAGCAAAAAATACTTGACAATAAGGGTTGAATTTGCTAATATTTCACTCTCATTTTTGCGGGAATAGCTCAGTGGTAGAGCACAACCTTGCCAAGGTTGGGGTCGCGAGTTCGAACCTCGTTTCCCGCTCCATTTTTCTACTTCTTTTGCTTTCTTTAACCCTTTTTGCTAAAACCATTGTCATTGAGCCTGAATATTGCACTCGCAACGACTCATTGATGTTAAGCGATATATATTTAGATGCTAAAAAGGATGCAATTCTTATTGATTTGCCAAATACATCTCGATTTCAAATTCCAACTATCCGATTAAAAGCAGCTTTGAAAAAACATGGATTTACCTCTATAACTGACAATACCAAAGGTTTAATTACCATTAGTAAAATGTGTATAGACAACCAACTGTTGCAGCCCTTAGAAGATTTGCTTCGTTTGGAGTTTCAAAAAGTTTATAAAACAATTGAAATTATAAATCTTACCATCCGTCCTAAAACTCCTTTGCCGCCAAATTTTAAGGATTTTACTTTTGAAAAGTGGCGCATTAATAAATCAATTTTACGGCGTCAAAAGGGAAATTTTACTGCAACCTATCTTGACATAAAGGGGTTGCGAAAAACCTTCTATTTTTATTTTGAAATAGATGCAAGACTCCATGGATTTAAAGCAAAAAATAATCTCCCAAACGGTACAATCCTAGCCCCTGAAGCCATTGAGAGTGCAGTTTTTGATTTAGATGAGATCAACGATATACCCCTTGAAGAGTTTGAGCCAAACAGATGGGTATTAAAGAATTATATTCGACAAGGAACTATAATTTTATTGCGCCATCTTGAACCAAAACCGCTAGTTAGCAGGCACGATTACGTGGATGCATTAATCAAAGATGGGGGCTTGACAATCACAATTCGAGCCCAAGCTTTAAATGATGGAAAAAAAGGTGATATAATCCGTATTAAAACAAGCGATGGGCGGATGTTAAATGGGGTTGTTATCTCAAACACAAAGGTGCTTATAAAAGAATGAAACGGTTAATTATTGGCATTAGCGGAGCAAGCGGAGTCCATTTAGCAAAACGCTTTATTGCTAAAATGCCAAAAGATTATGAACTGTATGTTATCCCTTCCGAGGGAGCTTTACATGTAAACGCTAAAGAGGAAAATATTACCCTTTTAGATGACAAAGATGTGGGTGCAATTTGTGCATCTGGATCTTTTTTAAACGAAGGAATGATAATCTTACCTTGCAGTATGAATACTCTTGCTAAAATTGCTTGTGGCATCAGCGATACTCTACTAACTCGCACTGCAAGTGTTATGTTAAAAGAGAGGCGCAAGCTCCTCTTGGCTCCTCGTGAAATGCCATTTAGCACCATTGCTTTAGAGAATATGCACAAGCTCTCATCTCTTGGAGTAATTATCTCACCTCCAATTGTTGGCTACTACTCAAAGCCAAACTCACTGGAGGAAATGGAGGATTTTATGATTGGAAAATGGATGGATAGCTTAGGAATTGAGCATAATCTATTTAAACGGTGGCAAGGATGAATCTTTTAACAAAAGCGATCTATCCTGGCACGTTTGATCCTATAACCAATGGCCACTTAGATATTATCAAACGGGCAACAAGGGTTTTTAGTCATGTCATTGTTGCAGTTGCTCACTCTGAAGAAAAACGCCCCCACTTTAGCCTAAAAAAACGTGTTGAAATGGCAAAGGCTGCCACAAAAGATTTTCCAAGTGTTGAAGTGGTCTCTTTTAAAAATTTGCTAGTAGATTTTGCTAGATCAAACGATGCAAAGATGATTATAAGAGGTCTTCGAGCAGTAAGTGATTTTGAGTATGAACTTCAAATTGGTTATGCAAACTCATCAATGTGGAAAGAGCTAGAGACAATGTATCTTATGCCAAGTTTGCAAAACGCATTCATAAGCTCTTCTATTGTACGCTCCATTTTAAAACACAATGGAGATGTATCGCACCTTGTGCCAAATTCTGTTTTACCCTTTTTGAAGGAGTATTGATGGTAATTTGGTTTGAGGGTGTTGATACCTGTGGAAAGACAACACAAATTCAAAAACTAGCTCTTACATGTAAAGATATAATCACAACAAAAGAGCCCGGAGGAACGGAGCTTGGAAGCTCAATTAGAGAGTTGATTCTCCATCAAAAAACTCCCATTTCAGCTACTAGTGAAATGTTTCTTTTTTTAGCCGATCGGGCTGAGCATTATGAAAAAATCATAAAAGAAAACCCAGATAAACTCATCTTAAGCGATCGAGGTTTTATCTCTGGCATAGCTTATGCATTAGCAAATTCAAAAGAGCTTGATTTAGGAACTTTGTTGTGGTTAAATCGCCTTGCAATGGGTGGAAAATTTGAAGGAAAAATAGTCTTTTTTAAAACCACCAAAGAGTTGATCCATGCAAGAATGAGTCAAAAAAATCATGACAATATTGAATCAAGAGGTATTGATTATCTTTTAAAAGTTCAAGACTTAATGGAAAAAATAGTTGCACGGCTTGAGCTGCCAGTCCTTCAAGTTGATGCTAGCAATTCCAAAGAAGAGATACAAAGAGTTATTAAAGGATTTATAGATGATTAAAGCATTAAAAGGAATGAAAGATACGCTAGAGCCTGAGAATCGTATCTATGATTATGTAATAAAAACCTGCGAAAGGATTGCTCGAAACTATGGGTTTGATTATATCCAAACACCGATTTTAGAAGAGACCTCGCTTTTTAAAAGAAGTGTTGGAGAAAGCAGTGATATTGTAGGTAAAGAGATGTATCGATTTACAGACAAAGGTGGAAATGATGTATGCATGCGCCCTGAAGGAACCGCTGGAGTTGTAAGAGCTTTTATCGAGCATAAAATGGACAAACAAGGCCAGCCAAAACGCTACTTTTATTATGGACCCATGTATAGGTATGAGCGTCCACAAAAAGGAAGATTGCGCCAATTTCATCAATTTGGAGTTGAATCTTTTGGGTTTAAAGATGTTCGCGAAGATGCCTCAATAATTCTTTTACTAAAATCGATTTTTGATGCCCTTGGAATTGATGCTAAATTAAAGCTAAACTCCCTTGGCTGCCCAAACTGCATGCCCCAATATAGGGAAAAATTGGTGGAGTTTTTAAACCACACTGAGGGTTTGTGTGAAGATTGCTTGCGCCGCAAAAAGACAAATCCAATTCGGGTTTTGGATTGTAAAAATCCAAATTGTCAAAATCTATTAAAAGATGCGCCCAGAATTACACATAATTTATGCTCAAGCTGTGAAGATGATTTTCAAACCCTTCAAATGTTGCTTAAAAAAGCAAATATGGAATTTGAAGTTGACCCATCCTTAGTTCGAGGATTAGATTACTACTCAAAGAGTGCATTTGAATTTGTAAGCAGCTCCATTGGCGCTCAAAGCGCCATTGCAGGTGGCGGACGCTATGATAGACTGGTTGAATTTTTAGATGGCAAACCAACTCCTGGAATCGGTTTTGCAATGGGTATTGAGCGGCTTTTAGAGCTTGTAAAGATGCCTTCTGAAAAAAGAGAAGGGATTTATTTTGGAGTTATGAGCCAAGAGGCAGCAGACTTTGCATTTAAAAGTGCAATTGAACTGCGAAATAAAACAAAGGTTTTATTAGAGTATGAACCAAAAAGCCTTAAAGCTCATCTTAAACAAGCCGATAAACATAATGCATTATGGTGTGCTTGTATTGGTCCAGATGAGCTAGAGAGTAAAAGTGTATGGTTAAAAAATTTGAGTACAAAAAAGGAGCTCAAATTCCCGTTTCAAGCCTTTGAGGATGGTGCATGGTTGACTATGGATTAAACATTTGGGGAAATAACAACTTTATCATTGAAAATGGAAAGGTTTGCATCAATAAAGGTATTAAACCTGCTCTTTATGATATTGTAGAAGAGATTCGAAAAGAAGGTGTTAGAGGTCCTGTTCTTCTACGATTTCCCCACCTTATAAAAAAACAGATTGATCTTATTTATAACAATTTTAAAAAAGCTAAGGTTGAGTTTAAATATAAGGGTGATTTTAATGCAGTTTATCCATTAAAAGTTAACCAATATCCAGGGTTTGTAAAAAATTTAGTTGAAATTGGAAAGCCTTACGGATACGGTTTGGAAGCTGGCTCAAAAGCTGAGCTTTTACTGGCTATGAGTTACAATAACGACAATGCCCCAATTACAGTTAATGGTTTCAAAGATAAAGAGTTAATCAATATTGGCTTTATTGCAGCTGAGATGGGTCATAATATCACCCTTACAATTGAAGGACTCAATGAACTTGAGAGCATTATTGAGACTGCAAACGAGCGGTTTGCCCCAAAACCAAATATTGGATTGCGGATAAGACTGCACAGCTCTGGAATTGGAATTTGGGCCAAAAGCGGTGGAATCAATTCAAAATTCGGGCTTACTTCTACTGAGCTTATTAAAGCTGTTAAAATGCTCAAAGAAGCCGATTTGTTAGATTACTTTACTATGATTCACTTTCATATTGGCTCTCAAATTACCGATATTAATCCGCTTAAAAAAGCTTTGCGTGAGGCTGGAAATATTTATGCTGAACTTCGTAAAATGGGAGCAAAAAATCTCAAAGCAATCAATCTAGGAGGCGGTC
>DDHL01000120.1:8547-10080 GCA_002352945.1 Campylobacteraceae bacterium UBA1877
CACCCAGCCGTAATTACACCCTAGCTGAGTATGCAAACGATGTTGTCTTTTTGTTAAAAACTATTGCCAATCAAAAAAAGGAGATTGAGCCTGACATTTTTATTGAATCGGGTCGTTATATTGCTGCTAGCCATGCAGTATTAGTTGCACCAGTGCTTGAGCTTTTTTCACAAGAGTACACAGAAAATACACTCTTTTTAAAAGAGAAAAATCCCCCTTTGATTGCCGAACTTTACGATTTGTATAAATCGATCAAGCCAAGCAATGCGTTAGAGTATTTACACGATAGTATCGATCATATGGAATCTTTGTTGACCCTTTTTGATTTAGGCTACATAGACTTACAAGATCGCTCAAACACTGAAGTTCTTGTAAATTTGATTATTAAAAAAGCTATTAGAATGCTAGGAGATAAGCACTATAGTGAAATTTTAGATATTCAAGAGCGTGTTCAAGAGCGATACTTGGTGAACTTTTCCATGTTTCAAAGTCTGCCAGATTATTGGGGAATAAACCAAACCTTTCCAGTTATGCCTCTTGATAGATTAGATGAGCCACCAAATCGCTCAGCCTCTCTTTGGGATATAACTTGTGATAGCG
This sequence comes from Campylobacteraceae bacterium UBA1877, assembly GCA_002352945.1. Lineage (GTDB taxonomy): Bacteria > Campylobacterota > Campylobacteria > Campylobacterales > Campylobacteraceae > UBA1877. Next base: position 9,148 of record DDHL01000120.1, read on the forward strand.
ATGGAGAGATTAGTTTTAACTTGGACAATCCCCTCTTCTTGCACGATGTGGATGTGAATGAGCGCAACTACTTTTTGGGCTTTTTTCTTGTAGGTGCTTACCAAGAGGTTCTTGGAATGAAACACAACCTTTTTACCCACCCAACTGAGGCTATCATTCGAATAGATGATAAAGAGTTAAAAGGGTATCGAATCGAAGATTTACTTGAATCTCAGTGTATTCAAGATATCTTAGAGGATTTAGATTATGATGTGCGTGAAATTCAAGACAATCTTAATGAACGCATTGAAAATTCACCCCTTATTAATGAAAAAGAGCGTAAACATATTTTAGGTGAAATATACCTCTTTTTAAACGATAATGGATACTTAAAGACAATTGGAAAGGAAAACCACTAATGCAACCAACACTGTGGCAAATAATAAAAGAAGATTTTTCAATGCCTGTTAAAAACGATCCAGCAATACGCTCGAAGGTGGAGCTGTTTTTTAACTACCCTGGTGTTTGGGCAATAGTAAATTATAGAATTGCCCATGCCTTATATAAAAAAGGTTTTACCCGTATTGCTAGAATTATTATGGGAATTTCACAAATCTTAACCGGAGTTGATTTGCATCCTGGAGCAACTATTGGAAGGCGGGTCTTTTTTGACCATGCGGTTGGGATTGTAGTTGGAGAGACTGCTGTTATTGGCAATGATGTTTTAATCTATCAAGGTGTAACTCTAGGTGGTGTCAGCTTAGAAAAAGGCATCAAGCGCCATCCAACTATTAAAGATGGAGTGGTTATTGGTTCGGGGGCAAAAATTTTAGGCAACATTACCATTGGAAAGAATTGCCGCATAGGCTCAAACTCAGTTGTTATCAAAAATGTTCCCGATGAATCCACAGCAGTTGGTATTCCAGCTAGAGTCATCGACAAAGGAAGAGATAA
>DDHL01000120.1:10308-11639 GCA_002352945.1 Campylobacteraceae bacterium UBA1877
ATCGACAAAGGAAGAGATAAAAATCCACGTGCTCAAAACAAGATTCCAGATATCAGCAAAGAGATGTTTGCATATCTTATCAAGCGTGTAAGCGTGCTTGAAGATGCAATTATAAAAGATAATAAAGAGCTTATCGAGCGAGACAATGAGCTTGAAGAGATTTACCGCTCTTTTATAAAATGTATTAAAAATTAATCTGCCAATCTTTACATGTAAAAGATTGTCAATATGCTATAATCAACCAATTTTTTTGAAAAGGAAATCCATGCTTTCAAAACGTATTCAAGTTTTGTCTGAGTCACTTACTATGGCCATAACTTCACAAGCTCGCCAAATGAAAGCGGCGGGTGAAGATATATTGAGCTTTTCTGCAGGAGAGCCGGATTTTGACACCTTAGATGTTGTCAAAAAGGCTGCTATCAAGGCAATTGAAGGCGGTTTTTCAAAATATACCTCCATTCCCGGAATTCCTGAAGTACTTGATGCGATTTGCACAAAATTACACCGCGACCACGGTTTAGAGTACAAAAGTTCTCAAATTATTACAAATGTAGGCGCTAAACACTCTTTGTTTAACCTATTTCAAGCAATTATCGATGAGGGCGATGAGGTTATAATCCCAGCTCCTTATTGGGTAACATATCCTGAAATTGTAAAATATTGCGGTGGTAAAAGTGTTATTATAAATACAGATGAATCAACAGGCTTTAAAATTACCCCCCAACAATTAAAAAATACTATAACGCCAAAAACAAAGGCTCTAATTTTAAACACTCCTTCAAACCCAACTGGTGCAGTCTACTCTCGTAGCGAAATTGAAGCCCTTGGAGAGGTGCTAAAAGGCACTGATATTATTGTAGCATCTGATGAAATATATGAGAAATTGGTTTACAATAAACCATTTACTGCCGTTGGCTCAGTCAGCCAAGATCTCTTTAATAGAACAGTAACTATAAACGGGCTTAGCAAATGTGCATCTATGACAGGCTGGCGTTTTGGATACATGGCAAGCCCAATGGAAGAGCTAAATAAAGCGATTAAAAACCTTCAAAGCCAAAGCACATCAAATATCTGCTCAATTGCTCAAAAAGCTGCTATTCCAGTACTTTTAGGTCAAGGCGATGAGCAAATGGCTCAAATGAAAAAAGCTTTTGAGCATCGTCGAAATATGGCAGCAAAACTCTTTAATGAAATCGACGGACTCTCTGTTTTAGTTCCAGATGGAGCCTTTTACCTTTATGTTAATTGCCAAGAAGTTGAAAGTGATTCTATGAAATTTTGTAAAGAGCTGCTCTTGAAAGCAGAAGTGGCTACTGTTCCTGGGGCTGGGT
>DDHL01000120.1:11845-12431 GCA_002352945.1 Campylobacteraceae bacterium UBA1877
ATGTTCCTGGGGCTGGATTTGGCTGTGATGGATACTTTAGATTCTCTTTTGCAACTGATGAAGTAAGTATTCAAAATGGAATTTCTAGAATTGCAGAGTTTGTAAAAAATTACAAAAGAGCCTAGGGAAACTCCCTAGGCAACTACTTAACCTTTAAAGCGAGCCTTTGCATCCTCAAGTGCATCAATAAGTTCTTGAAGATTCTCATAGGGAATGTGAGCTTTCCAATCTGGCTCATCAGTGTCTCCTTTTAAAGAGATGCCAATGCTCACAACTGGATGTGAATTGGCTCCGTAAGGCTCATCTAAATGTGCTACCGATACAGTTCCTTTTTTTGTTCCGGCTAATGCAAATGATCGTAATGGTGTATATTTTCCACCCATAAATTTCTCCTTTTAATGTTTTTTAAAAAAACGTAAAATTTTAGCTTGTAATTTTAACCAATCTTTTTGTAAAAGAATAGGAAATCCTCCATAAACTTTGCCACCTGGCAATGATTTACTCACTCCACCTCTTGCTGCAATAGTAGCAAAGTCTCCAATTTTTAAATGCCCAGAAGTGGCGCTTTGGCCTCCCATCACTACAA
>DDHL01000120.1:12619-13024 GCA_002352945.1 Campylobacteraceae bacterium UBA1877
TAGCTTTGGCCTCCCATCACTACATTTTGACCCAATATTGTTGAGCCTGAAATTCCTGTTTGAGAAACTATAATACACCCCTTGCCAAGCTCACAATTGTGAGCAATTTGGACTAAATTGTCAATCTTAGTACCTTTTTTTATACAAGTGGTACCAAATACAGCTCTATCGATAGTTGTGCATGCGCCAATTTCTACATCATCTTCTAAACAAACATTGCCCAAATGGTAAATTTTAATATGCTCACCATCTTTTGTGTGGGCATAGCCAAAGCCATCACTTCCAATGACAGCATTGGCTAAAATGTGGCAGCGTTGGCCAATAATGGATTTTGGATATATAACAGCACCTGGATGGATAATTGTATCATCTCCAATTTGCACATCATCGCCTATATACGCTCCT
>DDHL01000120.1:13265-13487 GCA_002352945.1 Campylobacteraceae bacterium UBA1877
CCCCCCCTGCCATAATGGTAACATTTTTGCCAATTATAGCGCCACTTCCTAAGTAGACGTTTTCAAATATAGCTGCACTTTCATCAATTATAGGCTTTGTCTTATCGCTCCTAGCTAGGGTTGGAGCAAAATAGTAACTAGCTTTGGCAATAGCTAAATGGGGATCTTCACACACTAAAGCTGAGCAACCATCTGGCAAACTTTTAAGATACTTTTTTTGGA
>DDHL01000120.1:13733-14813 GCA_002352945.1 Campylobacteraceae bacterium UBA1877
CCGGCTTTTGTTTTTAAAAGCAAATCTTTATAGCGAGGATTATCCAAAAAAGTAGCTTCATCCTCCTTGGCATCTGCTAAAGTGTTTAAAGTTCTAATCTTTTTATCTTCACCTTCTAAAACCGCTCCGACAAGTGATGCTAACTGAGATAAATACATTTAAATATCCATTGCCACTGAACCGCCTCTTACTATCTCGATGGGGTTATATTTTTTTACAGCTTTGAGAAAATTTGAAACTCTTGCAGCATCATCTGCAACCATAATAACTATAAAATCTTCCCCACTATTTGCTATTGTCCCATTATATGCCTTGAGCATCGCATCAATTCCATCAAAATTTTCACTGAGTGGAATTTTAATGAGCGCCATCTCTTTTTCAACAAACTCCCCAGATTCAATAACCTTATACGTTGGAATCAACTTATGCAGTTGCTTTACAATTTGCTCTAAAACTCTTGCATTTCCTGATGTGACGATTGTAAGGCGTGAAAGATTGGTATTTGGCACAGGAGCAACTGTCAAAGAGTCAATATTATACCCACGTCCGGCAAAAAGACCTGAAATTCGTGAAAGTACTCCATGTTCATTAAGTACAATTACTGAAATTACGCGTCGAGTTTCCATCATTAATCCTTATAATCCAACATCATGTTATACAAAGTTCCACCCGCAGGCACCATGGGCAAAACATTCTCTAAGCGGTTTACTTTTACATCAATCATCGCTACACGTTTACTGGCAATTGCATCTTCTAATGCCTTATCAAACTCCTCTTTTGTTTCAACATGGCGTCCAAAACCACCAAAAGATTCTACAAGTTTGACAAAATCTGGCTGAACTTGCAAATCGGTAGAAGAGTAGCGCTTATCGTAAAAGAATGTCTGCCATTGACGCACCATTCCAAGATAATTATTATTTAATATAATATTAATGATAGGAGTTTTTGACTCAACTGCTGTCATTAACTCTTGAATATTCATAAGAATCGAGCCATCACCTGTGAAATTAATTGCAATCTTTTCATCATTGCCCCATTTTGCTCCAAGAGCTGCTGGCATTCCAAAACCCATTGTTCCTT
>DDHL01000120.1:15039-17470 GCA_002352945.1 Campylobacteraceae bacterium UBA1877
CCCCATTGTCCCTAACCCGCCACTGCTAACCCATTGACGAGGATAGGTAAAAGGATAAAATTGGGCTGCCCACATTTGATGCTGACCAACATCGGTAATAACAATTGCCTTCTCTCCTAGGGTTTGCCCCACCCTTTCAATAACCCACTGAGGTTTAATAACATCATCACTATCTTCATATTTTAACGGATGAATCTCATTGTACCTTGCTAATAAATCTCTCCAATTTTCATATTTTTGTGGGTCTATCTCATTTTTTACCCTTGGAAGCATCGCCTCTAACACATTTTTTAAATCCCCAACGATGGGATAATCTACATTGACAAGTTTTCCAATGGAGCTTGGATCAATATCTACATGTATAACTTTTGCATGTTTAGCAAATTCACTAAGCTTTCCAGTAACCCTATCGTCAAATCTAGGGCCAAAGGCGATCATTAAATCAGCCTCGCTCATTCCCATATTTGCTGCATAAGAGCCGTGCATTCCAACCATTCCTAAACGCAACGGATCATCATGGCGAAGCGATCCAAGAGCCATAAGTGTTTCAACTGCTGGAATTCCTGTTACTTTTGCAAACTCTCTAACCAGTTCTGATGCACCAGCACTAATAAGGCCGCCTCCAAGATAGAGTATTGGTCTTTTAGCCGCTTTTATAGCTTCAACCGCTTTTTTGATTTGGCGGATATTACCCTTGAAAGTTGGCTTATATGTTTGCATACTTATTGTATCTGGATAATCAAATGAGCCAACTTGGGCTGTGACATCCTTTGGCAAGTCAATGTGAACTGGCCCTGGTCGTCCAGTGCTTGCAATATAAAACGCCTCTTTTAAAATGCGCGGTAGTTCACTTACATGGCGTACAAGATAGTTATGCTTTACACAAGGGCGTGAAATCCCAACAGCATCTATCTCTTGAAAAGCATCCGTTCCAATCATAGTTATAGGAACCTGTCCACTGATGACAACAAGTGGAATTGAATCCATATATGCAGTAGCTAACCCAGTAACTGCATTTGTAAAACCAGGTCCGCTTGTAACAAATGCAACTCCCACGCGCCCGCTTGCACGAGCGTATCCATCTGCTGCATGGACCGCTGCTTGTTCATGTCTTGTTAGAATATGTTTAAAATAATTTTGTTTATAAACCTCATCATACACATTCATAATTGCGCCGCCAGGATATCCAAACACCACATCTACATTCTCTCGACGCAATGCTTCAATAACCATTTGTGAACCGGTCAATTTCATCACTTCTCCTTAACAATTGCCCTTGTTTTAACATCATTTGTAAAACAAAATCTTGTCATTATAACAAAACTTCGTTAAAGCCCGTTTATTAGGGTTTTAGCAGGATATTTACTCAAGAGTACTACAAAAAGATATTGCTGCACCTTCTCGTAAACCCTCGTCAACTACAGTCATTTTATCAAATCCAAAAACATCCATAATACCAGTTAAAATTTTAATTCCCGCAATAATCAAATCGATCCGCCCTACTCCAACCCAGCGCTCTTGTTCATCTCTTGGTAATTTTATAAGTCTATTCAAAGACTCTTCACACTCACTTTTTGTAAGCTCTTCTCCAGTAACTACACTCGCGTCATAGTGTCGATAATCTAAGCCTTTTTTAAATGCAACCAAGGTTGTCGGTGTGCCTGCGGTTGCAACAAGCCTTGAAACCTTAGGCCAAGAACGTACTTTTTTGGCTATAGTGCTTAATTTCTCTTTTAATGATCTTTCAAAAGATTCGGCACTTTTATTTGCTTCTGCTAAAGTAACAATTCCAAAAGGATAGCTATCACTAAAGATATTCATCCCACTTTTACAAGTAATTTCTAAAGAACCTCCGCCTAAGTCTATTAACACATATGAACTTGTGTCTATCCCACACTTTCCTAAGCCAAACTCAACTCCAAACCTTGTTAAATTTGCCTCCTCTTGACCATCAATAATCCGAAAATTAAGACCAAAGTGGGACCTAATGGCATCTAGCACTTCAAACCGGTTGGATGCTTGGCGAATTGCTTGAGTTGTGACACACACTGTTGGAGTTGATTTAAAATCAAATTGACGTCTTGCAGCCTCAAGTGCCCCAAAAATCCTTCCAATAGCACTTTGGCTAATGCGTCCAGTCTTGTATAAATCTTGAGCTGTGCGGACAATTCGTTCAAACTCTTTTAATCTGCGATTATTCTTACAATCCCAAAGTACAATTCGCAACGTATTTGAGCCCAAATCACAAGCAATTACATTTGCCACGACACTCCCTTTTGAATTGATTAGTTCTGGTATAATACCTCAAATACCTTATCAAAGGCAATAAAATGCTCCTTGGTGTTAACATTGATCATATTGCAGTTTTACGTGAAGCAAGGCGTATAAATGACCCAGATCCCATAGATGCACTTGGGATTTTAAAGCGCGC
>DDHL01000112.1:0-1744 GCA_002352945.1 Campylobacteraceae bacterium UBA1877
TCCACGGCATTGGTTCCAGTTGGTCCAGTAAATTGAAGCTTATAATGATCCATTTTTCTAGGTTTTAGCACTACATCTACAAAGGTTTGAATAAAATCTCGTTTGACGTCTGTAAACATATCTAGCGAGTGCGCCACACCATCACGCTCTATGAAAGAAATGATTGCTTTTTCATTTTTGGATTGTTATGTCCAAAATTCAAAACGCCAGCCCCAGCAAAAAAATCCACATATTCCTTACCATTCTCATCTACCATGCATGCATTAGTTGAAGAGGTAAAGACTGTTGGCACTGCCCTACAATATGCTCTAATCTCAGATTCATATTGTTCAAAAACATTCATATCGTTTAACATTTGTTGTTCCTTGGATTAAAAATTAAATGGTGAAGGTTAGTACAGACCCAGGTTTGCATGGTAACAAACCCTCTCACCTTACACATTGCAAATGCAGCATAAAGTGAGTGGGTCTAAAGATGCGAGATAATGAAGTTTTTATGCTGAGTTAAAATATGATCGATAGGTTTTATAATTGAAAAACTAATGGCAGCATTACTGCTAAAAGGGATGTACATTAAATACGAACTAGGAGATTTCTTTTCATAACCAATGCGCATCGAATCCTCCTTTCTTTACCATTTAGTATGCGGCCATAAAAATACTAACAGATTTTACAAGCATAGTCAAGACTCGTTTTGCACTATTTTTAATCATCATGAATATGATGACTTTATAATATGATAATTTTATTTCATAAAAAATACTAGATATAGTATTCACAAAAGTGTTTTATATAACAATTGTAAAATTACACCCTAAAAGTGAGATTTTTTGTTTAATTTGCCTAAACTCATTTTAATTTCATCTTCTACTTTTGGTGGTTTAACTTTGGTATAATGCCAAAAAATTTTATTGAGGAATTGATGCAAAAAAACATTCTAATTACAAACGATGATGGGTTTGAAAGCCCAGGCCTGCATGCCCTAGCCGATGCTTTGCGACCGCTTGGACATGTAACAATTGTTGCTCCAACAACAGAAAAATCAGCTTGTGCCCACTCTTTAACACTCACTCGCCCTTTGCGATTTGTTCAAATTGATGATGATTTTTTTAAACTTGATGATGGAACCCCAAGTGATTGCGTCTACTTAGCACTCCACGCTCTCTTTGATGAAAACCGATGGCCCGATTTAATTGTTAGCGGCATTAACATTGGAGCAAATATGGGAGAAGATATTACATATAGTGGCACGGCTGCAGCTGCAATGGAAGGGGTTTTGCAAGGAGTTCCTTCCATTGCTTTTTCACAGGTTTTTGAAAGAGGGGAGGATGTTTTAAAAGATTTCGATTTTGCCCTTGCTAAAAATGTAGCTTTTAGCTTAGTAGAGCGCATCTTTAAAGAGGGATTTCCACTGCCTCCAAGGGAGTTTTTAAATGTCAATATTCCCTACTGCACTCCCTCTACATGTAAAGGTATTAAAGTTACAAGATATGGAAGACGTAAGTATGGCAATGAAGCCCATCTACATCGAAATCCAAGAGGATTAGAGTATTACTGGATTGGAACTCCATCTCTTGGATGGGAAGCTACTGAAGATGGAAATTGTGACTTGCAAGCTATTGAAGATGGATATATCTCTATATGCCCAACTCGCTTAGATCTATCTTCATATGAATCCATAAAAAGGTTAGATCATTGGCTAAAGTAGATCGTTATTCAAGGGTGCGACTTCTTATAGGTGAAGA
>DDHL01000112.1:1957-6073 GCA_002352945.1 Campylobacteraceae bacterium UBA1877
TATAGGTGAAGAAAAACTCAATCGCCTTCATAATGCAAAAGTACTGCTTTTAGGAACTGGCGGTGTGGGTGGATTTTGCCTTGACTCTTTAGTTCGCACTGGAGTTAAAAATATTACAATTGTCGATAAAGATAGGTTTGAAATTACAAATCAAAACCGCCAAATTGGAAGTGAAGCACTTGGAGAGATCAAGGTTGAACACCTCTGCAAACTCTACCCATCTGTTACTCCAATATGCGCTAATATAAACCAAGAGTGGATAGAGTCCTTTGATTTTAACAAATACGATTTGGTAATTGATGCTATTGATGATATGCAAGCTAAAGTGCAAATTGCTTTACATGTAAAAAAAGATTTAATTAGCTCCACAGGAGGCGCGAAAAAGCTCGATCCAACCCAAATTCAAATTGATTCAATTTGGAATACAAAGGGTGATGGATTGGCTAAAAAGTTTCGATATGAGTTGCGCAAGGCTGGATTTGATGGCAACTTTAACGTAGTCTATTCTGCTGAGAGTCCACATTGCAGCGGGCTTGGAAGTTTTGTAGGTGTTACAGGAAGTTTTGGATTAGCCCTTTCTAGTTTGGCAATCAAAACTCTTCTTAAAGAGGTTTAACATCTTTTTTAGAAATCTTAATGACTCTATCAATTCCATTTCGCTTAATGTAGTAATGATACCTTCCCTCATAGAGTAAATCTGCACTAAATTTTTGTGATCCTACTAAAAATTGGATATCTTTTTGTACAAAAATTTTCTCTCCTAACAAAGAGCCGATGGGTTGGTAGAGTGCACTTAAGCTTGCAATTAAAACAATTAAATAAAAGGCTTGAACCCATCGATACAGTGGAGTATAAAGCATGGTACCACCAAGAAGGAGCGCACATATTCCAACCAATGCAAAGGGTTGATTATCAAAAAAGTAGACATTAAAATATTCACCGATTCCAAGAGCATCAAAGTAGTGCAATTTCAATCCGATGAATATAAAAAAATCCACCATCAAAACCATCGCAAGCCCAAATATAAACGCATTAATAAGCTTATAAATCATCGGATTCTCCTTGCACGCTTTAAGCCAATCTTCCACAAAGATGAGGCGGGTGCTTCAAAAAATCCCCGCTCATCTTCAACAATTTCATCAGCACTCTTTTTTGCATACTCCAAATCAAATCCCTTTTTTGTCGGATTTGCAGAGGTAGAGTATGCCCAGCCCAATTTTTTTAAAAACTCTTTATGTATAGGCTCATGAACAACCCTGATTGCCTTTTTATTTGGATATAAAAAGGTACTCTTTTTAGCACGTCTTACTCTTTTTTTAAACCTATTTGGCACACGAACTTCTCTTTTTAGAGCTTCATATGTTGGTACGCAAATCAAACAGGGCTGATTTAAATCACGCCCTTTAATGAGATTTAAACGAGCCCTATCTTGAGATACAAAACCTACTGTGGTATCAGTTTGGACAAGATAGACTCGTTTTGGATCCATCAGATTAAATAATCCTGCAAAGCCTTAGGCTCTAAAGCCTTTTGATTTTGGATTGCTTCTATGGCATTTGTTGCTGCAAGCGCCGCTGCAATCGTTGTAAAATAGGGTATCTTAAATCGCAATACCGATTGACGGATTTTTTTTGCATCATCTTTGCTTGATTTATTATCGCTTGTATTTATTACTAAATCAATCGCTTTATTTTTAAGCTTATCCTCTACATTTGGTCGGCCTTCACTAATTTTATAAACAAATTCAGCCTCAATTCCCGCTTCTTGCAAAGTACGGTGCGTTCCGCCAGTTGCTACAATTGAAAATCCTAACTTTTTAAAAGCTGATCCAATCTCTTTTGCATAAGCTTTATCCACATCTGTTAAAGAGATAAAAACTGTTCCTGAGCTTGGCAAAATATTGTGTGAAGCCATTTGACTTTTTGCAAAAGAGATTGCAAAAGAGTCGCTTATGCCCATAACTTCCCCAGTTGATTTCATCTCAGGACCTAAAATAAGATCGGCTCCTTGGAGCTTGTTAAATGGAAAAACCGCCTCTTTAACAGCAACATGTCCTTTACTTTTTGGCTTTAAGATTCCATTCTCCTCTACAACCACTTTAAATGTATCATAAAACGCCAAAGCTTCTCTTAAATCTCCTTGATACATCACCCTTGTAGCAACTTTTGCCATTGGAATACCAGTAGCCTTACTAACAAATGGAACGGTTCTACTTGCTCGTGGATTTACTTCAATCATATAAAGCTGGTCGTGATAGATTGCATATTGGATATTCATAAGCCCAACAACTCCAAGGTTCAACGCTATGGTTTTAGTCTGTTCTTGAACCTCTTTTATCAACTCTTTTGGGATGCTAATTGCAGGCAGTGAGCATGCGCTATCGCCACTGTGGATTCCAGCCTCTTCAATATGCTGCATAATTCCACCAATATAGACATCCTTGCCATCACAAATCGCATCAACATCAAGCTCAATTGCATGGTCTAAAAATTTATCTAAAAGTACCGGCGAATTGTGACTGACACTTACTGCTTCTTGCATATATGTGCGAAGCTCTTCTTCACTATAGACCGTTCGCATAGCCCGACCACCTAAAACATAACTTGGGCGCACTAAAACCGGATATCCAATCTTTGCAGCTTTTTCTAAAGCCTCTTTTTCACTAATTGCAGTATCGTTATCGGGCTGTTTTATATTGTATTTGCGCAAAAACTTAGAAAATTTATCTCTATCTTCGGCCATATCAATAACTCTTGCGCTTGTTCCAATGATATTTGCCCCAACAACGGTAAGGCGTTTTGCAATTTTAAGAGGAGTTTGTCCTCCAAAATGCACAATAACCCCATCTGGTCTTTCTCGCTCAACTACACTTCTTACATGTTCAAAATCGATTGGCTCAAAATAGAGGATGTCGCTTGTGTCATAATCTGTTGAAACAGTTTCTGGATTGCAGTTATACATAATGGTCGTAACGCCCAAATCCTTTAAGGCGTAGGCTGCATGTACACAACAATAATCAAACTCTATTCCTTGTCCAATGCGATTTGGACCGCCGCCAATAATCATAACCTTCTTTTTATCTGTCTTTTCCGGACGTGATACTGGATAGTCTGTTATATTTGTAGATGAGTAAAGATATGGTGTTAAGGCTTTAAATTCGGCCGAACAAGTATCAACCTCACAATACTCAAAATCAATTCCATGGCGGATTCTAGCTGAGTAAATATCGTTTTGGGTTAACTCTAAATTATCTTGACGATTTATGAGTGTAGCTAACATTTTATCTGAAAAGCCCATGGTTTTAGCTTCGCGTAAAAGCGGAGCATTATTGAGAATATCCATATCAATCTTTTTCTCAAAATCCATTAACTCTTTAAACTCATGTAAAAACCATTTATCAATTTTACTCCACTCATGAAATCCATCAACGCTAAATCCGCGAGCCAATGCGTCAACTACATATAATATTCGCTCACTGTGAGGACGGCGTATATTTTTAATAAGAGTATCATCATCTACTGTTATAAATTCAAATCCAGACCAGCCCATCTCCATAGAGCAGATTGCTTTTTGGATTGACTCTTTAAAAGTTCGCCCAATAGCCATTACTTCCCCAACACTCTTCATAGATGTTCCAAGAGTTGAGTTTGCTTGAGGGAACTTTTCAAAAGTAAAGCGAGGGATTTTAGTTACAATGTAGTCAATGACAGGCTCAAAACTCGCCGCAGTTCCTGCAATATCATTTTTAATCTCATCTAATGTAAAACCAACAGCTAGCAAGGTTGCTACCTTTGCTATTGGATATCCGGTTGCTTTGGATGCAAGTGCTGAGGAGCGGCTCACTCGTGGATTCATCTCAATAACTATCATGCGTCCAGTTTCAGGGTGCACTGCAAATTGTACATTTGAACCCCCTGTATCAACACCAATTTCGCGTAAAATTGCAAAAGAGGCGTTACGCATCTTTTGATACTCTTTATCTGTCAAAGTTAATGCAGGGGCGATTGTAATTGAATCTCCTGTGTGTACACCCATTGGATCAAGGTTTTCAATGGAACATACAATAATGCAGTTATCTGCACTATCTCGAATAACTTCCATCTCATACTCTTTCCA
>DDHL01000112.1:6306-6533 GCA_002352945.1 Campylobacteraceae bacterium UBA1877
ACTTCCATCTCATACTCTTTCCACCCAAGAAGGGACTCTTCAATAAGAATTTCATTAATTGGACTAATCTCTAAACCCGCTTGAGCAAGCTCTTTAAATTCATCCATATTGTATGCTACACCACTTCCCCCGCCTGCTAGTGTGTATGAGGCTCGTATAATTAATGGAAAACCGATAGATTCAGCTGCTTTATAAGCCTCTTCCATGCTGTATGCATATTGGCTTTT
>DDHL01000112.1:6813-7162 GCA_002352945.1 Campylobacteraceae bacterium UBA1877
TGTCTATCTTCACCTTTTTTAATTGCCTCAGGATCTGCACCAAGAAATTTAATATGCCCCAAACGCCCGCTCTCATAAAGCTGCATAGCGGCATTAAGAGCCGTTTGTCCACCCATGGTCGGCAAGATTGCATCTACATTTTCTTTTTCAATAATACGCTCAATCACCTCTTGAGTAATTGGCTCAATATAGGTTCGGTCCGCAAATTCAGGGTCTGTCATAATAGTTGCTGGATTTGAGTTAATAAGTACTACACGGTAACCTAGAGATTTTAAAGTTTTTGCAGCTTGAGTTCCAGAATAGTCAAATTCACATGCTTGGCCAATGACTATCGGGCCTGATCCAATAA
>DDHL01000112.1:7377-10750 GCA_002352945.1 Campylobacteraceae bacterium UBA1877
GGGCCTGATCCAATAAGTAATATAGTTTTTATATCTTCGCGTTTTGGCATAATTTAAATTCCTCTTTGGCAAGTTTACACAAAAATACTTAAGTACTTTTGTCTAAACTCATTTGATTGCATACATGTAAAGAGGAGCGCTTACCTTTGCATATGGTTTTACTATTGCACTTTGGTAAGACTCTTCTTGAACAACTTGGGTTACAACACCCACTGGGATACCTGCAAAAAAGATTGTATCCAACCCGCTTGTTACAACCTCATCTCCTACTTTCGGCTCTGTCCACTGGGGCATATATTTTACTTGGATATTCTCTCCATTTCCCACTGCAACTCCTGGAATGCGATCTTTTCCAACATTAACTGAAAAGATCGATTTAGGATCACCTTGGAGCAAGCCTAAGGGCTTGCCATGCTCGCTTACAACAATCCCGGCTGTGTAACTTTGATAGACCAATCCATAAATTTTTGAGGTATTAAAATCATCAAAATCAAGCCACACCCGGTAATGGTTGCCCAAATTTGCATACGAAATCGCTTGTACTAGCGTCAGTTTTGGGTCATACTCGCTTTTTCCTTGAGCTTCTAAAAGGTTATTTAACTTTGAAGCAAATGCGACAGAAAGCAGTGCAGCTTCTTCAAGTTCCCTATTTTTTTCGCGCAATTTTTTTATAGATTCTTGCTGAAAAAAGTGCTCTTCTATGCGGTCATGAATCCCCTGAATAATGCTTAAATAAACCTCAATCGTTTTCGTTGAAAGCTGAGATACTGCATATCTGGCGTTTGAGCCATATTGGAGCGATACAAATACAAACGCTCCAATTAAGATAAAAAATTTAAGTTTATTACTCATTCGCCAATTGCTGCAATAATCCTATCTCTTCCAAAGCTTTTCCAGTTCCTTTAGCAACAGCTAAAAGCGGCTCTTCGCCCACAAAAACAGGGAGTTTAACAATATCTGACAAATATTTATCAAACCCTCGAATCAAAGCCCCGCCACCAGTTAGCACCACGCCATTTTCAACAATATCTCCTGCTAAATCTGGAGGCATAACCTCTAGCACATCTTTAAGAGCATCTGCAATCTCCTTAAGAGGCTCTCTCATGGCTTCTCGAACATCTTCACTTGTAAGTTCAATCCGGCTTAGTAATCCGCTTACTTGGTCACGGCCCTTAACAATCATAGAGAGCTCTTCGTCAAGCTGTACAGCACTTCCAACTTGGATTTTAATCTCTTCGCCAGTTCGCTCACCAATTAAAAGATTATATTTTCGCTTAACATAATCTACGATGGACATATCTATTTTATCACCCGCAGTTCGTATGGATTTACTAATAACAAGTCCACCCAAAGAGACTACGCCAATCTCTGTTGTTCCTCCGCCAATATCAACCACAAGGCTTCCTTGAGGCTCTCGAACAGGAAGGTCGGCTCCAATAGCTGCTGCCATAGGCTCTTCAATTAAAAATACCTCCCTAGCGCCTGCACTCATTGCTGATTCTCGAACTGCCTTTCTTTCAACTTGAGTAAGTCCGTAAGGAACACAAATAATTATTCTTGGTCTTAAAAAACTTTTACGTCTATGGGCTTTTTCAATGAAGTAGCGAATCATCTTTTCGGTCATATCAAAATCCGCAATAACTCCATCTCGCATTGGACGAATCGCTTCAATGTCGCCTGGAGTCTTACCCACCATCTCTTTGGCTTCATGTCCAACTGCTAGGATTTTTTGCTTACCATATTTATCCCGTTGTACAGCAACTACTGAGGGTTCATTAATTATAATACCCCTTCCTTTTACCAACACCAAGGTATTGGCTGTACCCAAATCGATGCTCATATCGCTAGAAAAAAATCCAATGAGTTGATCTAAAATCATATATATTACCCTTATAAACGCTTAAGCGCTTTTTTTATCTTTTTTAATATAAATTGGTTTCGAGCCGTTTTTGACCGTATCCTCAGTAACTAAAACTTCATATCCATCAAGCTCTGGCAACTCATACATCACATCTATCATCAACTCCTCCATAATAGTGCGAAGTCCGCGAGCTCCAGTTTTTCGGCTGATTGCTTTA
Source organism: Campylobacteraceae bacterium UBA1877 (assembly GCA_002352945.1). Classification (GTDB taxonomy): domain Bacteria; phylum Campylobacterota; class Campylobacteria; order Campylobacterales; family Campylobacteraceae; genus UBA1877. Next base: position 9,456 of record DDHL01000112.1, read on the forward strand.
TCGGCAACTGCCTCCAAAGCCTCTGGTTCAAAAACCAACTCAGCTCCATCTATGGCAAAAAGTTTTTTATACTGTTTTAAAATGGCATTTTTTGGTTCACATAAAATTCTAACCATATCTTCCTTGCCAATTTTTTCCAAGGTTGCTACTACATGTAAACGGCCAATGAGTTCGGGAATAAGTCCATAATGGACCAAATCATCAGGTTCAATAAATTGCAGTAAATTCTCCTCTTGAGCTTTACCTCGTTTTTCTTGGCCAAATCCTAATACATTTTTACCAATACGTCTTTTAATAATCTCTTCTAAGCCATCAAAAGCACCGCCGCATACAAATAAAATACCCGATGTGTCTATTTGTACAAACTCTTGATTTGGGTGTTTTCTGCCGCCCTTTGGCGGAATATTAACCACACTTCCTTCGATAATTTTTAAAAGTGCTTGCTGTACGCCCTCGCCCGAAACATCTCTTGTAATTGAACGATTTTCACTCATTCTTGCAATTTTATCAATCTCATCAACAAAGACTATGCCCTGCTCAGCCTTTTTAACATCTCCATCAGCAGCCTGCAAAAGGCGGGTTAAAATGTTTTCTACATCCTCACCCACATAACCGGCCTCAGTTAGGCTTGTTGCATCACAAATTGCAATTGGGACATCTAAAAATTTCGCCATTGTTTGAGCTAAGAGTGTCTTACCGCTTCCGGTTGGGCCAATGAGCAAAATATTTGATTTTGAAATTTCTGTATCATCATCCTCAACCAAGGCTTGCTTAAAAATTCGTTTGTAGTGGTTGTAAACCCCAACAGAAAATACTCGCTTTGCCCTCTCTTGGCCAATGACAAACTCATCTAATGCGCTTTTAAGCTCCTTTGGAGAGAGCAACTCTTTATCGATGGTGTTTTGAGCCACCTCTTGATCTTCTTTTGATTCGCCAAAGAAAATCTTATAAGCCGATATGACGCAGTGCTCGCAGATATAGACATGATTCCCCGCTATCAAACGAGTATCACTGCTCTCTTTGGCACCGCAAAAACTACACTCTTTATAACTCATTATTTTCTACCCTCTCGTACGGAATTCCGCGTTTTGTATTTAATATAAATTGGCACATCTGCTGCACTTGTGGACAATCGCTTTTGTTAGCTAATATCTTTGCCTGCTCTTTTAAACCCTCTTTTGATCGAAACAAAAGCCGGTAAGCATGTTTTATCTCTTTTATGATATCTCTATCGAAACGTCGCCGCATTCCAACTAAGTTAAGTCCACGCACAACGGCTCGATTTCCTTCGGCTA
>DDHL01000112.1:10900-13692 GCA_002352945.1 Campylobacteraceae bacterium UBA1877
AAACAAAATGGAGGAATATCTTGGCTTATAGCACTTGCTCCACCAATCATACACCCCTCTCCAACTTTTACAAATTGATGAATAGGTGTCATTCCGCCAATTACTGTATAACTTCCAATGCTCACATGCCCTGCTAAAGTAGCATTATTTGCCATAATAACCCCGTCGCCAACTTGACAATCGTGTCCAATATGACAATATATCATAATAAAGCAATCTTTGCCTATTCTAGTAAGGCCACCGCCCTTTTTTGTGCCTGCATTGATTGTTACAAACTCTCGTATAACACTGTTTTTTCCAATTTCAACACGCACATCATCTTCAGACTTGTAGCCTAAATCTTGCGGGGGAGTTCCTATGATGGCATATTGGCACACCTCTACGCCTTCATCCAAAGTTGTAACTCCACAAATTTGAGCTCCTTGGTGGATCTTTACACCATCTTTTAAGACCGCATCACCACTAATAAAAGCGTAAGGCCCAACCTCTACATTTTGAGCTAACTTTGCCCCAGATTCAACAATGGCAGTTGGATGAATTGTGGCCATCTATTTATCTACTATCATTGCTTTAAGCTCAGCTTCTGCTACGAGCTTTTCATCCACATAGGCCTTTCCCATAAGCACCCAGATAGAGCCTTTGTGTTTTAAAACTTCCAAACGATACTCAAGCCTGTCACCAGGAGTTACAGGTGAGCGGAATTTAGCCTTATCGATACTCATAAAATAGACAACCTTATCGCTAGTCTCTTCTTGAGCCTGAGCATCCATACTCTTAAATGCCAAAACACCACCTGCTTGAGCCATCCCTTCAATTATCATCACGCCAGGATATATTGGATGTCCTGGAAAGTGACCTTGAAAAACATGTTCACCAATAGTGACATTTTTATATGCTTTAATTGATTGACCCTCTTTTATATCAGTTACCCTATCGATAAGCAAAAAGGGGTAGCGATGGGGTAAAATTTCTTGGATTTGGTTAATGTTAATCATGCGTTTTATAACCTCGTAGATAAAATCTGTACATTCTATCAAACCCTTGCTAAAAGTTCTCTAACGTCGTGAAAAATTTGCGCTTTACACTCGAACAAAATCTTCTCTTTTGGCAAGTTTTGCATGATAATAATTGGAGTAAGAGAGTAGATATTGCCCTCAATTTTTTCTCTAATTTTTAACTCTTCATCCACATCCAAAGGCGAGCTTAAAAGATTAGTAATTGATTTGAAATTTGTACCAGCTAAATTATTAAAAAAATTTAAATCCAAGGCTATCATCGGCCCTTTTGAGCACCATGCAATGCCATCTTCAATCACTTCAAAACGACCACTAATTCTTGTTCGATTAGGAAGAGAGTAAAAAAGAATATAAGCTGGAACTGTTTTTTCTTTTTGGGAAACTCTTGCGCTCAAAAGACGGTAGTTTAAAAATCCTTGTCTGCGTTTTAGCTGATCTTTTTTATAAAGTGCGATCCTCTCTTGTATGCTGCCAGGCTGTATCTGTTTGTTTATTGGCTCAAACATTTCCGTAGCTGGCTTATTTTGGGCAGCTCTTTGGGGCAAAAGTGCATAAACGCAGCCGCAATAGTTTTGGTGATAAAGTCTTGCTTTTTTCGAGAGTGCAAACTGCGCTTGCGTTCCCCCACCTGATCTAAAATCCTCCCAAATAAATCGAACATTGTAAGCTTGTTCAATCTTTTTTGCAGCATCTTCAAGCTGCGCAAAGGATTTTTGAGGACTCATAAGAAGAGTAGTTGTAATCTCTTTTTCTCCAAGGCTTAAAGCGTGTTTTGCAGTCTCTTTTAAACGCTCTTCAAAACAGATTACGCACCGTTTGCCCTTTTCTGGAAAGTGCTCATACCCCTTAACTGCCTCTTGCCACTGAGCCAGTTTATACTCACCTTCATCAAGCTCTATTTGGTACTCTTTGCAGCTTTTTTGAACATCCATAAGCCTTAGCTTATATTCTGATTCGGGATGGATATTTGGATTATAAAAAAAGCCACGTAGCAAAGTTTTTGGATATTTTTCTCTCAATTTTTTTAAAAAATAGTGGCTATCTACTGAGCAACAAATGTGCACGACCATCTTGCATCCTATTTTTTATTGATTATACCACAAAGAGAGTTTAATCAATTAGATAAAATTTATGTTACAATCTATGAAATAAATAAAGGCTACTCCCATGATAAATAAAATTTTAAAAATCTGCGCTTGCATTTTAGCGCTTTACTGGCTTAGCCTTGGGATAGTTTTACCATTAGCTGCCCCCGCTTTTTTACCAAACATTTTAAGTAAAAAAGCTGGACTAAACCTACAACTCTCTCAAGTGCGGTTTAATCCCTTTACTTTTAAACTTACCCTAAAAGATTTAAGAGTATACGACCAATCAATGGCGACTGTTTTGCGATTTGATGAAGCTTTTATAGACTTAGATCCTTTAGCGCTTGTAAAAAAAGAGGTTTTAATTTCCAATGCAAAAATCTCTAAACCCCGTTTTTTCATAACCATTAGTCCAGATAAAAAAATCAATCTTTTAAATATCTTTCCTGAAAATCAAAAAGAGCCAAAAGATGCTAGCACTACGCAAACTAGGCTCTTTTACAGCCTTAAAAATGGATTGATTGAAAATGGAAGTATCCAATTTACCGATGCTAGCAAAAAAGAGATTTTTAGCACGAAAGTAGAAAAAATTAACTTTACCCTCCAAGACATCAGCACAAAACCAAAAACCCTTGGTGCTCAGCACCTTTTAGCAAATGGAGCTTTATTTGAAAAAAGGCGATAAAGTTAA
>DDHL01000069.1:0-10507 GCA_002352945.1 Campylobacteraceae bacterium UBA1877
GCCGGCAAAGATGTAGCGGCTATAAAAATGTATTTTATTATCCAGCCAATAACAATAGTATAAAAAGAGAGAATCAATATGCCTGTAAAGATCATAAAACCTGCGTACTTCCATAGTGAGCCATTTTTTGGCGCTAAGCTTTCAAAAGCACTAACAGAATCACCGCGACTTAGTCTTCCAATTACAGATTCAGCTAAAAATATTGAGATTCCAATAAAAACAGTTGTTAAAAGATAGATTAAAACAAATGCTCCACCACCATTTTCTCCTGCCATATAGGGAAATTTCCAAATATTTCCCAATCCAACAGCACTACCGGCTGCAGCCAAAATAAATCCAATCTTCGAAAAACGCTCACCTTGCATGGGCTTCCTTGTGTATGCTTAAATTTTACGGCTAATTTAATCAGCCAAAAATGAAAACATAGTTTAGCATACAAGAGACGAAAAATCACAATAGCACTGTGATATAATTAAAAATAAGGAGAAAAAATGGCAAAAAAAAGATTAATTGTGCTTTCGTGTATAATCATAGCAGCCACCATTGTAAGCATAGCTCCTTTTATTGACCAGCTTAGCTACACATACCATGAAGAATCTTTTAAAAGAGCGCTCTATGCTTTTGGAATTGCAAAAACTCTCAATGGAGTAATCTCTTTATTCCAAGGCACTGAAATTCAAGGCTCGCTTATTGTTGCAGGCGCTACTTTTAGTATTGGTGAAATTTTAGATCCTTTAAATGATATGGTTGAGCGATTTTCATGGCTCATGCTCGCAAGTAGTGTCGCATTGGGAATTGAAAAACTACTCATTAGTTTAGGCGCTGCCCAAGCTTTAAAAATTATAATCTTTCTTAGCGGAATTTGTGCACTTATTGCACTTTGGGTTCCAAATAAGCTCTTTGTTTTAAAAGAGTCTATTTTGCGCTTTTTTATAGTGGTTATGATACTTCGTTTTTGCATGCCAGCACTTGAGCTTTCAAACTCCCTTATTCATTCACACTTTACACAGCAAACCTATGCTCAATCAATGCAAACACTTAGCAAAGAAGCAACAGAACTTGAGAGTTCAAAAAGAGAACTTCCAAAAGAGTTGAGTTTTTACCAAAAGTTAAATCAAAAAATAGATTCGCTCTCAGAAGAGATGGTAAATATAATGGTAGTTTTTACATTCCATACAATCTTATTGCCGCTGCTTTTTTTGTGGATAACTTTTAATCTTATAAAGGCAGTTATTTTAAAAAGAGAGAAGTTTTCAATGCTTTACATGTAAAGAAGTGGTGCGACCGACGAGACTTGAACTCGTACACCACAAAGGCACTACCCCCTCAAGATAGCGTGTCTACCAATTCCACCACGGTCGCATAAGACCCAAGAAATCTTGGGTCAAGAAAATTACATAAATGGGTTTGCGTAAAGAATAATTAGTGATACAACCAAGGCATAAATAACTTGTGCTTCGATCATCGCAAGTGCGATAAACATGGTTGTCATCAATTTTCCACCAACACCAGGATTTCGTGCAGTACCCGCAATTGTTGCAGCAGCAGTATTACCCATACCTACCGCACCACCAAGGGCAGCAATACCAAGACCTAATGCAGCAGCAATAACAGAGTACGCTTTAAGTGTTTCGCCATCAGCAGCAAATGCAAATGATGCAAATGCAACCATTAGAAAAAGAATCTTCTTCATCCAACTCTCCTTATAATTTTTAGCAAAGTCCGTTCGGCTACGTATCCCTACTTACCACTTTGCAGGGCGTAATTATACTTACGCCTTCGTTAAAAATAGTTTAAATTAAACCTTTTCAATAAGCTCCAAACTAACCTTATGACCCTTTTGCTCTAAAACCTTAACCTTAACTTTTTCCCCAATACTTAAGTAATCATTTACGTCATTAACTCGCTCTTTAGCGATTTTTGATACATGTAAAAGTCCATCAACACCGCCTGGAAGCTCTACAAATGCACCAAAATCAACAATTCTTTTTACTTCTCCCTCATAAATTGAGCCCGCTTTAAAATGGGGAGTATCTTTATGACGCTCCCTTGAGTTTCCTCTTCCTTTAAATCCGCCTCTTCCATTATCTTTTTGGGTGATTTCAATAATATAATCTTTTGCCGCCTCTACTTGCTGTTTCTTTTCGCCAGCAATCTTTACTTCACCTTTTTCACGGTCAAGGTCAATTGAAACCTCAAATCGCTCAATAATCTCGCGTATTGTTTTTCCAGCTTGACCTATAATATCTACAATCTTACTTGGATCAATACTAAAGAGTTCAAGTTTTGGCAAAACTTCGTCATTTAACTCAATTTTAGCATCAGCCTCTTCCATGAGGTTTAAAATATGCTCTCTTGCCTCTTTGGCTTGATAGAGAGCCTCTTTTAATATATTTAGCTCAATTCCACCAAGTTTGATATCCATTTGAAGAGCCGTAATGCCCTCTCGTGTTCCTGCAACTTTAAAATCCATATCCCCATCATGGTCTTCTAATCCCATAATGTCAGTTAAGATTGCATATTTATCCTCTTCAAAAACCATACCCATTGCAACTCCGGCTACAAGTGCGCTTGTATTAACTCCCGCAGCTCGCAAAGCAAGAGATCCTGCACATACTGTGGCCATAGAGGATGAGCCGTTTGATTCTAAAATCTCTGATACAAGCCTAATTGTATATAAACTATTCATATCAATTGTTGGAGTCAAGGCTCTTTTTGCCAAATTTCCATGCCCTAACTCTCTTCGTCCTGGTGGTCGCATTGGGCTTGCTTCACCTACACTAAATCCTGGAAAATTGTAGTTGACCATAAAGGTATCTGTTTGCACCCCTTTTTCGGTCAAAATATCATACATTTGTCCATCTTGGTCGCTTCCTAAGGTCACTACAGCTAAAGCTTGGGTTTGGCCCCTTGTAAAAAGACATGAGCCGTGCGCTTTTGGCAAAATATTTGTCTCTATTGTTATTGGGCGAACTTCCTTTAATCCCCGCCCATCTGCACGAACACCTTTTTGTATAATTTGATCTCGAACTATCTTTCTTTTATAAGCATCTAGGACTGTTGCTACCAACTCCTCATCCCAGCCTTCACTCTTTGCAATCTCATCTTCTAAAATCATCTTCACAATGCGTTTAAGCTCAACAGCCCGTTCGCTTTTTGCCATCTGGTTAATTGCCTCTTTAACCTCATCTTTATACATTCTATCAATGTATACATAGATTGATTCATTGGCTAATTCTGGCTTATATTCTAATTTGGCATCCTCTTTTTTAATTGGCGTAAAAGCTTCTTCATATGCACTTGCTGCCCTTGTGATTGCGCTTTGAGCTGTAGCAATAGCTTCAACCATTCGCTCTTCATCAAACTCATTGCTCTTTTGCAAATTAAGCAATCCATCTCCAAGTGCTGGATCTAGCATTGGATCAATTGCGGCCATTGGAACAGGCTCTGGATCAATACTTGGAAGGGAGCGCATCTCAATCATCAACAACTCTTCCTTTGTTCCAGCAACATATAGATCCAAAGTACTCTGTTTTAATTGACTATTGCTTGGATTGATAATAAATTTATTATCTATACATCCAATTCTCACACCAGCTACTGGTCTATTTACCGGAATATCAGATAGGTACAAGGCTGCTGAAGCCGCATTAAGCGCTGCTACTTGCAAGTCAACTTCAGGATCACATGAAAGAACAAAAAGAACAATCTGTGTTGGATATGCATACCCTTTTGGAAATAGTGGGCGCAGACTTCTGTCAATAATTCGAGAAGTTAGCGTTTCAAAATCTCCAGGTTTTGTCTCTCGCTTAATATAACCTCCTGGAATCTTTCCAGCAGCATATGTTTTTTCAATGTATTGGACTGTAAGTGGTAAAAAATTCTCCTCTACTTGCTTATCATCTCTTGCTACGGTTGCCAAAATAACCGTATCTTTTATTGTAAGCAGTACTGCTCCAGCAGCATGCCTTGCAACCTTGCCGACGTCATAAATTTCGGTTTGGTTATTTACCTCTATAGAATATTGCATATTTACACCTCTTTTGTTTTTTGAAATGGCAAATAGTGTGGGCTAGCATCGATTATGGCTTTAACCTCTTCAGATTTCATCAAACTTGCATCTTCATAATAAAAAGCCACATCCACAAAATTAGCAACTCGATAAGCGGTAAAAATCTCATCTACCACTGTTTCTAAACTTGCATACACATTTGTAGCAATAACTGGTGTTGCAAATGAAACTGACTTTGCACCTTCACTTATTGCTGTTTTAATGGAGGTTAAAACGGTCATACCCGTCTCGCAACCTTCATCAATGAGTAAAACATTTTTACCCTTAAGTGATTTTATCAAATCTCCTTTTCGATATTTATAAACATATTTTAATATTTTCTCCTCATATTTTCGACGAGCTTCACCATATATGTAATCTAAATTAATTTCAAAAGCCCTTACTAACTCATCGTGGATTACAATCTCCTCGGTTTCACTCACCATTGCAATTGTACACTCTGGATTATTTGGTGCTGCAACAGTTTCGGTAAATAAAACATCATAGTATAAACCCAGCTTCTTTGCAATAAACTCTGTAATTGGGACACCCTCGGCTGAAAGCGCCACCAAAATCCAGCCTTCTTGAACCATCTGTTCTGTGGGCAAAACATCAAATAACTTTTGCGCAGCATCAATGCGATTTGTAAATTGAAAAAATTCAGAATCTAAATCGTGTTGCATGGTTCTCTTCTGGAAATTGTCTTGCTACCTCATCTTCTGAAAAGGTAAATTTATATGTTTCCATATAAGTTTTTACTAGCTTATATGCCTCATTTATCTTTTGCATCTTCTTGTTGTCACTATTTATGTCTGGATGATATTTTTTTGCCATCAAACGGTAACGGGAGCGAAGATCTTTTAAAGAGATCAGAACAGGCAACTCTAGCACCGATAAAGCATCAAGCAATTTTTCATGATTAGCCATTTTACATTGTCTCTTCCACGGTATGTTCATACTCAATAGATCCAATTGGATAGAGATTAAATAGGATATAAAACCCTTTTTCACTCACAGAATCAGAGCCAGAACTTGTTAGTTTTGGAGTTATGGTCTCTTTATAAACTAAACTATAATCCCAACATTTACGAAGCACCTTATAGCCAATCTGCCACGTATTTGTATAGCTATCTTCAATATTGTAATTTACTTTTCCAAATATATTATAGTATTTTCCAACGCTTGCTTCAAATGAAGCATTTAAATAGTTCTGTTTTGTATCATCAGCATAGTGATAAAACGTATGTGAAACATTAAATTTAAATGGTGATACTTTCCAGCTTGCAACAGATTGAAGCTTGGATAATCGATGAAATTCGTGAGAGTAATAAAACTCATTTGTAATAGTAAAATCGTCACTCATGTAATATGAGATACTATTTTCAATATCGCCATACTTATACAGGTCATCTTCAAAATAAAATGGCTGGGTTAAACTGTGTTTAAATCTTTTTTTACCTGCAGAATCATAAAAATATTGTACAAGCTTTGCTCTTAAATTTTCAGTTTCAGTATTTGTAGAAATAAAGTCTTCCGTAATCTCACCATCATCAAAGGATGGAATAATATAGCTTAATCCAAGATATAAGGCGTGATAAAAATTAGAATATGGACGGGCTAAATCTGTAAATAGATCAATTTCGTGATAGTTTCGATAAAATGTTTCATCTAAATCTCCAACCCTATCATCATATCGCACATGGGTAAAATAGAAATTTTCAGACAATTCTAAATGTAAAAAATCATCAAAAAATGTCGTATAAAATGATATTGGAACACTTACTTCATATTGATTGGCAGTCACCCCATCTTTTCGTGTATAATTGTGCATTTGACTATCAAAGCTATAAAGCAAATTTGGCAAAAAGAAGTGGTTTGAAAAACGGTGGTACTGTAAAGTGGGTAGCTCTTGCAAAGTGCTACGATTAGAGGTTTTTCTTGTATCTATATAATACTTTGAATAGAGTCCAAAATAGTCATAATCTTTTGATAAATAGTAGTTGATTCTTGATGTTACTAACCCATCTGACGTATCACCATCTTGGCTTTTCATATTAATATAATCGATATCATTTAAGTAGTGAATATCAATCCACAATCCATCGCTCGCCTTTTCATCTAAAAGATGACTAACGAGTCTTGAGCGCTGGTATTCAATATCAAAGCCATAGTGTTTATCGTTTTCTAAATCCTCCTCTTGCACGTAACTTGATTGCTCTTTAAAAAATCCAGCAACTACACTACCTTTAGAGTAAGGTGAATCTACAAAACGCAATGTAGTGTATAATCCATGGCCCCTTTCGGTTCGAATTTGAGGATCAAGTTCCAAATCCCAATTGTGCGCAGGAGCAAAATAGATAGGCTGTTCGTAGTAAAACCCTTCACTACTACTAAAACCAATTTTTGGAGTCAAAAGACCCGATCGTCTTGTCTTGTCGGTAGAGAATGCAAAATAGGGAAGATAAAATACAGGTATATCTCCAATATGAAAAAGGCTATTATACAGATGCACAAAACTTGTTTCGCGATTTAATCTACCCTTAGTAAATGTAATTTTCCAATCGGGATCTTGCACATTACAGCTTGAAGTGATTGCATTTTCACTTGTAAAATAGAGTGGCCCACTAAGTGCACTATTGCACTGCATCCACAAATCACTGCGCTGATCGTAGTAAAAAAATGGCAGATACTCACCCTCATCTGTGCGTAAATTTAAACTCACCTCTTCACTTTGAGTTGATTCAAACTCCCCTCTTAAAACCGATACGTTTCCTGAAAGTTTTAAGTCTCCTGTTGCTTGATTATAAATACCCTTATCTGCAGTTATTACGTAGCGCTCACTATAAACTAACACATCGCCTTGGGCTTCAATTAAGTCACCGTTTCTGACAACATTATTGGCTAAAAGTTCAACTTTTTGCACCTGTGCGTATGCTACATTTATCAAAAACAGCGCCCAAAGCAACAACCCTCGTTTAAACATTAACAACCAATGTCCTCGCGGCTTTATCGTGCCACGCTTCTCGCTTGGGATTTAGCATTGCCCAAATAAAGCCTAAATAAAAAACTGTTTCACTAACTATTCTCACAGCTGCTCTTAGAAAGGATTGTCCTAATGAGGGATTATCCAAATCATATATGTAAATTACACGGATTTTAGCAACCATTTTTCCAAGTGTCGCACCATACATCCATACAAAAAAACCCTGATATAAAATCTTAATAAGCATCACATACATGACCATATTATTCATAAGCAAAACGGTTTGCTCAATATCTACACTATTTGAAAACCTATCCCAATAAATTGCAATAAAGAGTAAAGAGACGAGCACTTCATCAATCATAAAAGCTACCGCTCTGGCTGGAATAGATGCTAGTGTAATATTTTCTTGTTCAAAACGTTTTATCAACTCTTCTTCGGTCATTTATCCACCGCCTGATAAGCAATATCTTTTCTATATTGCATTCCCTCAAATTCCACGCTTTCACACATCTTATAAGCGATTTCTTGTGCCTCTTTGACACTATTGCCAATGCCAACACCTAAAAGCACACGACCTCCGCTTGCAATAAGCCCGCTTTCCATCGAACCCTCAACTCCTGCAAACACTAAATGACCATTTTGTACCGAACTTGGTTTTATATGGATTGGAACTTTTAAAGAGCTCTTATATGGATAATTTTTACTAGCCACCACAACGCCAACTGCAACCTTTGGTAGCATCTTTACATGTAAAGATTGCAAATCTTTTGTTGCAGCTTTATAAAAGAGTTCAGTTGCTGGCATATCAAGAAGGGGCATTAACACTTCACATTCAGGATCACCAAATCGAACATTATATTCAAGTACATAAATCTCACCATCAACAACCATGAGCCCAATAAACAAAACTCCACAAAAAGGAGTTTGCATATCGCTCATTCCCTTCAAAGTTGGCTCAATTACCTTTTTTTTAACATCATCATATATTTTGTCATTTACTAAAGGAGTTGGCGCATAAGCACCCATTCCACCAGTATTTGGACCCTCATCATTATCAAGCAGACGTTTATGATCTTGAGCAGCTGGCAACAGCACATAATCTTTTCCATCACAAATTGCAAAAATGGAAAGCTCATATCCATCTAAAAACTCTTCTACAATAATTCTACGGCCAGCTTCGCCAAAACTCTCCCCTTCAAGCATTTTGCGCGCTGCATCATACGCTTCTTCATGGCTTTTGGCTATGATAACGCCTTTTCCAGCGCACAAACCATCAGCCTTTACCACAACAGGAGGTTTTAAACGCCCAATAAAAGCTTTGGCTTCATCAAAATTATCAGTTTGTAAAAATGCTGCTGTTGGGATATTGTGTTTTTGCAAAAACTCTTTCATAAAAACTTTAGAGCTCTCAAGTCTTGCTGCAGCCTTAGATGGTCCAAAAATAGTTAGCCCATAGGATTCAAAGACATCAACAATTCCCTCGCTAAGCGGCGCTTCAGGACCAACAATTGTAAGGTCAATTTGCAATGATTGAGCCTTTTTGGCCAAAGATTCAAAGTTATCTAATATAAGATTTTCTCCAAGTGCTAAAGTAGCACCATTTCCAGGAGCAAAATAGAGTTTATTCAAAGTAGGGTCTTTTTTTAGAGCCAACCCCATTGCATACTCACGTCCACCACTACCAATAATCAATACATTCATAGGCTACACTCCAAAAAAATAGCACACTACCAACCCATATTGGCAGTGTGCTATCTGATGTAAACCCAAGCGAGCGTTCCGCTAATGTAATTGGCCCAGTTAGTGCCAAAATTGCAAAAATGACGCCCCTTTTAGGCTGCAACTTCTCATCTTTTATGTAAAGATTCAAACGAAGCCACAGACACACCAGTTACGTACGCTTTTCGCCCATACAAATGTGTTGGACCCTCAAGTATACGGGTGGCGCATCGCCCAGGTTTACATAAGAGCAATTATAAGCTATTTTTGCTTAAGTTCTCGTATAATTGATGAGCCATTGAGACACAAGCATCTATACTCTGCCTAGGTGCTGTATAGGATGCAATATAGGAGGGCAAAGCTGCTGCAGTTTTATATCCAATGCAAACAGCTCTCCACGAAGCATCCCAAGTAAAACACTCAAGAAAACACTTAACTGTAGATGGTGAGGTAAAAATAATCACGCTTGCTGATGGGGGTTTTTTAATCTCATCACACGGCACACAACGTGTTTCATAGCCAATAAATTCATCCAAATTTACATTAAAATTTTTTAATATTCCAGCAACGTCACTTACTACCTCTTTAGGGCGCACTAATGCAACCAATTTATCTTGCAAGAGTGGGGCGATTTCGTGTGCAAACTCATCCCCATACCCTTGCGATGAAATAAATTTTACAACTCCTCCAGCCTTTTTTACAGCATCGGCCGTGCCTTGGCCTATAACATAACAGGGTACACTCTTCCAATTTATTCTAAAAAGCTCTAAAGCGCGAACTGCATTTTTTGATGTAAGGATTAATCCATCATATTTTTCGCATAAAAACTTTAACGGCAAATAGTGTATATGGATAACTCCAAGCTGTTTTGCCTTAGGATGAGATGTGGTTCCTGTTAAATAGACCAATTTTATTCCCACTCAATTGTTGCAGGAGGCTTGCTTGAGATGTCATAAACCACGCGGTTTATGCCATCAACTTCATTGATAATTCTTCGACTAATATTTTCTAATATGTCGTGAGGAATATGAGCAAAGGTTGCAGTCATTCCATCGGTTGCCTCAACTATCCGAACGCATACTGCATTTTCATAAGTTCGATTATCACCCATAACACCGACACTTTTTACATTTAGTAACACTGTGAAAGCTTGCCATGTCTTATCATAAAATCCGGATGCTTTTAACTCTTCAAGCATGATTACATCTGCTTTTCGTAGCAATTCAAGATCTTCTTTATTTACCTCACCCATAATACGTATTCCAAGTCCTGGCCCTGGAAAAGGATGGCGGCCTATCATCTCTTTTGGCAAACCTAGCTCCAAACCTAAAGCCCTTACTTCATCTTTAAAAATTTCCCGCAAAGGCTCAATCAATTCAAATTGCATCCAATCGGGTAATCCCCCAACATTATGGTGTGACTTAATAGTTTTTGAAGGTCCTTTTACAGCTACTGATTCAATAACATCTGTATAAAGAGTGCCTTGGGCTAAATACTCAATTCCTTTGTGCTTCTTAGCTTCTGCTTCAAACACTTCAATAAAGGTTTCACCAATGATTTTACGCTTTTTTTCAGGATCAACCACCCCTTTGAGGCGGCTAAGAAAAATCTCTGATGCATCAACTGTTATTAAATCTACATTCAATCTTGTCTTAAAAGCTGCTTCTACCTGCTCTCTCTCATTAGCACGCAATAATCCATTGTCTACAAAAACGGGCACTAGCTGATCCCCAATAGCCTCAGCCAATAAT
>DDHL01000069.1:10692-18043 GCA_002352945.1 Campylobacteraceae bacterium UBA1877
CCAATAGCCTCAGCCAATAAAGCTGCCACAACTGAACTATCCACTCCGCCACTTACGCCGCAAAGCACCTTTTTATTACCAACCTTTTGGCGGATCTCTTCAACTTTTTCCTTAGCAAAAGAGCCCATATTCCAAGTGCTTTCACATCCGCAAATATATTTAGCAAAGTTTTTTAACAGTTTTGATCCACACTCACTATGGTATACCTCTGGGTGGAATTGGAATGCATAAATTGGCTTACTCTCATGGGCAATTGCAGCATATGGGGAGTTGTCACTTGATGCAATTTTGACAAATCCTTTTGGCATCTTTTCGGCTCTGTCTCCATGACTCATCCAAACAATTTGTCCTTGCTTAGTTTGCGTAAAAAGAGGAGAGTCTTGCTTAATATCCAATTTTGCTTTGCCATATTCGTGATGGCTTGCTGGAATAACACTCCCTCCAAAATGTTGCACAATAAGCTGCATTCCATAACAGATTCCTAAAATAGGAATTCCCAAATCAAAAATAGCCAAATCTGGATGGTAAGCATCTTTTGCGTAAACAGAAGCTGGACCGCCACTTAAAATCAAACCTTGAGGTTTGCGAGCTTGAATTTTTTCTATATTTTCATTATATGGCACAATTTCACAATAGATGCCATTTTCGCGCATTTTCCTGGCAATTAATTGAGTATATTGGGATCCAAAATCCAACACAAGAATAGGGACTTGTTTCATAATTTTCCTTCACAAATAGATGGGTGTGCTGCCAATTGGTGAGCACCTAGACTCTCATGGCGCGACAAAGCCTGGCTTAAAATTTCCCTTGAAGCCAAGAGTCGCAGCCGCAATAGTTTTCCGGTGCGACATTTTAGCATGTCTTCTACTTGATTCAAAGCCTCTTCTAAACCCTTTGTGGTACGTATTATTCCAGCATAGTTCCACATAAGTTTACGCAATCTCTCTTTTGCATCTTTGTCGCCATCTTGTTTTAAATTTACCGGCCTATTAAAGCTGGCAAAACCAATTGAAGTAGCCTCTTTAGAGGCGATTGATGCAGCCACTCTGGCTGAAAAAACCAAACCCTCTAATAGTGAGTTACTCGCTAATCGATTAGCACCGTGCACTCCAGTATGCGCTACCTCTCCTGCAGCATAGAGATTTTTTGTTCCAAGCACACGCCCATCCAAATCTGTAGCAATTCCACCCATTGCATAATGGAATGCCGGCGAGATTGGAATAGGCTCTTTTGGCACATCAACTCCAGCCTCTTGCATTGCAAAATAGATACTTGGAAAACGTTTTGCAAAATCTGCCTTACTCCATTTACTTACATCTAAGTACGCTTTTGTTTTTTGCTTATGACAATGTTCAAAAATTGATTGACTCACTACACTTCGGGGCGCTAACTCTCCGTCTGGATGAAACTTAAATAAAAATCTCTCATTATTCTCATCTATAACTTTAGCTCCCTCGCCGCGCAAAGCCTCGCTTAGTAGCTGTTTTCGGACACCTTTGCCTTGTATATAGACGGTTGGATGAAACTGCATCATCTCCATATCTTTAAGCTCTAGTCCCGCTTCTAGCGCAATTCCATGCAAATCTGCACTAATTGTTCTAGCATTTGTATGGATTGAATACAGCGAACCCACTCCTCCACTTGCTAACACAACGCTATTTGCACTTACCCACTCTATTTCACCCTTATGGTACAAACAGACTCCATTTACACGAGATCCGGTAAAGGAGAGATCTACAACTTGAGTGTTGTATAAAAGATGGGTATTAAGCTGATTCATCAAAAATACATGTAAAGCCCTACCTGTTGCATCCCCATTAGCATGTAAAATACGACGAGAACTATGGGCAGCTTCTTTTGTATAGTTAAAATTTCCTTTACTATCTTTATCAAACTCAAAGCCGTTATCAATGAGTGCTTGAATCCATTTTGGCCCTTCATTACACAAAATTTCAATAGCCTCTTTATTGCCATGGTAACAGCCTGCCTTTTGTGTGTCAGCAATATGTAGCGGAATATCTTCTGGGCTATTTGCTACTGCTACACCGCCTTGAGCGTAAAATGTATTGCACTCCCATGGATAATCCTTGCTTACTACTAGCACCTTCATCGATTTTGGGAGCCGAATGGCAGTGTGCAAGCCCGCAATGCCAGCTCCTATTATCACAACATCGTAATGCATTAAGAACTTTTTTCTTGCGGAGGATAGTATGTTGGGCTGGACTTGTAGCCGCATCCACTAAGCAAAAGCAACAAAAGTGATGGTATAATTACCCAATGAAATCGTCTCGTGAAATTATAGTTCATATAAAAAATAATCCTTCTTTAACACACCTAAAAAAGATTGAGAGTTATAAAAAACTACTCTCTTTGCTGCCAAAAAGGCTAGCAGGTGGTGTTAGATTTATGTATAACAAAAACGAAACACTCTTTTTTGTCCTAGAACACCCTGGACTAAAAATGGAATTCAATTATAAGATGGGTTTAATAAAAGAGCTATTAAAAGAGCTTATTAGCAAAGATCCAAGTTGCAAAAATATTGATGCAAAAGAGATAAAATGTTTTGTAACCAATAAACCTCCTCTTAAAACACCGCCTTGTACTCCAACCGGGCCATTTTACACTGAAACGTCCATGGGAGAATTTAAAAACTGCGCCACCTCAAAAGAGCTGCATGCGCAGTTTGAATCCATAAGAGAGAGGATTTTATGCTCCTTGAGACATTAACTAAGCTTCCAAACTCCCCTGGAATTTACCAATTTTTTGATGAAGATGGGCATCTGCTTTATATTGGCAAAGCAAAATCTCTAAAAAACAGAGTTAAGAGCTATTTTCGTTTCACTCCAAAACTGTTACCTAGCCCAAATCTTAGCCCAAGAATCCACTCAATGATTTTGCAAGCTAAGCGCCTTGAGTATCTCGTGGTTTCAACGGAGCATGATGCTTTTATTTTAGAAAACTCCCTTATTAAGCAGTTAAAACCAAAATACAATATCCTCTTACGTGATGATAAAACCTATCCGTACATTTATATCGACTTTTCAAAACCATTTCCAAGGTTTGATATAACCCGCAAAATTATAAAGGGTAAACACATTCGCTATTTTGGACCATTTACAACTGGAGCTAGAGCTTTACTTGATGCACTCTATATGCTCTTTCCATTGGTGCAAAAAAAAGGATGCGATAGAGGAAAAAAGGCGTGTTTATTTTATCAAATGGGCCGCTGTCTTGCTCCATGCGAAGGAAGGATAGATAAAGATGAATATGAAAAAATTGTACAAGAGGCGCTAAAGGTTATCCATCAACCGCAAGCTCTTATTAAAGCTTTACATGTAAAGATGGAAAATTATGCAAAAAACCTCCATTTTGAAGAGGCTGCAAAACTTCGAGACCAGATTGAACTCATTGCTCAAATGGGGCGCTATAGCCATTTAGATAGTGCCAGACTTGAAGATTTTGATCTTTTTGCTATTCATGTGGAAAAAAAATATGCCTGCGCATTGCGTCTTTTTATCCGCCAAGGAAAGGTTGTCTCATCATCCCACTCCATTGCCACATCCATCAATGGTTTTGAGCTTGATAGCTTGTATCACTCAATGATCCTAGATGCATATCCGCCCCAATCGCCAAGGCTTATCTCAAAACTCTATGTTGCACACGATATTGAAGGCTTATCTAGCTTATGCCAAGTTCTTAAAGAACGCCACAATAAAGCTTTGGAGATTAAACACCCTTTGCGTGGCGAAAAGCGCCATCTTTGCCAATTAGCCCTTAGAAATGCATCTGAACTTTTAAGCCAGCATAAAAGAAAAAGCGAAACCCTCCAAGAAGAGATTTATAACTACTTTGATCTTATGCAGCTTCCTCAAAATATCGAAATTTTTGATAACTCCCATTTGGGTGGTGATGCAACCGTTGGAGCAATGGTTGTTTGGAATCAGGATGGTTTTTCTAAAAATAGCTACAGGCGTTTTCATCTTACATGTAAAGATGAATATAACCAAATGAGAGAACTCTTAAGCGCTAGAGCCAAAAGGTTTGATAAAATGCCAGCTCCAGAGCTTTGGGTTATAGATGGAGGCAAAACCCTCTTAGAGCTTGCATTGATGATTTTAGAAAGCGTTGGGGTCAATATAGATGTTATTGCAATCTCTAAAGAGAAGATTGATTCAAAAGCCCACCGCGCAAAAGGTGCCGCTAGGGATATTTTACATACCAAAAGAGGCAAATTTATCCTACCACCAACTGATAAAAAGCTGCAATTTTTCCAACGGCTTCGCGATGAAGCCCATAGGTTTGCAATCTCCTTTCATCGCCAGACAAAAAGGCGTGAGAGCAAAAATCAATCTATTTTAATCTCTTTGGGCATTAGTCAAGGCGCTATTAAAAAACTTATAGACTATTTTGGTAGTTTTGAAGCTATCTTAAATGCAGACTTTGAGCAAATTAAAAGCGTAACATCTGCAACTGTTGCAAAAAAGATAACCAGCCATGTAAATAGTAAGAAATAATTACATAAAAAGATAACTTTACAACGCCTGTTTTTCCATAAAAAATTCTAAAATGGCTTGGAAATATTAAGATTCCAAAAAAAACAGACCTTAGTTAAAAAACCAACTGACTTTAGCCAAAAAATCGATAAAATTGTAAAGCTAAGACTAGATTAGCTGTTTTTGCCTAAAACATTGCAAATATTGCGATAAAGCTCTAGAATTTCGCCCTTTTTTTCTATAAAACTGTTGTGATTTGCAATAAGATGCGCCGAAGATTCCATTATAGTCTCTACAACGCACAAACCATTTTGTTTCATAGTGGCACCAGTTTCTACAATATCTACAATAGCATCGCACATTCCAACAAGTGGCGCTAACTCGATTGAGCCATAAAGTTTGATAATTTTTGCAGCCACAGCTTTATTAGAAAAGTGCTGTTTTGCTATACGCTCCATTTTACTAGCAACTGTAATTTCAGGCTTATTATAATCAAGAGTTTCTCCCTCTGGCATACCTACACAAACCCGGCACTTTCCAATACCCAAATCTAAAAGTTTTACAACATCGGCCCCCTGCTCTTCTAAAACATCCAAACCTACAACACCCAAATCAGCAGCTTGATGTTTAACATAGACTGGAACATCTTGGTTGCGAACCAAAAGAAACTTAAATTTTGGCGTTTGCAAAATCAATTTTCTATCTTCAAATTTAAATTCACTCCCAAACAACTTAGAAAAAATCTCTAATGTTTCTTGAGCAATTCGTCCTTTAGGTAGAGCAATTGTTAACATTTTATTCCTTCTAGTAATCCACTCTCATCTATTGCTTTTTTCATGCCTCTAAAAACTAGTGATTTATCATAGATTGAGTGTTTAAAAAAACGGGAAAAAAACTTCCCATCTCCTCCTGTAAAATATATATTTTTATCTTTACATGTATCTTTAAAGAGCATTAAAAGTGGCTTTATAATTCCATAACTTACAGCATCTTGAGTTCTTTGAGGCAAAGCATCAATTACAATATTTGGATTTAGCCTCACATCCAAAGCTGGCGAGATAAGCTTATACGCCTCCAAACTTGCAGATAATCCTGGCAATATATAGCCTCCCAAATGCATACCACCTGACATAACATCAACTGTAATTGCGCTTCCTGCATCTACTACAATTCCATCGCTTATTGTATAGCAAGCTGCTATGCGATCAATGCCCATGCCTTGATATATTGTATCAATATTTAAATATGGCTCAAGATTGATAAAATCTTTTTTCTCCTTTAGCATCTCATCTAGGGCTTTGTTTACACTAATATAAAAAACTGTCTCATTAGTGCTAAAGGTTTTAAACTTCTCTATAGGCATTGACCACTCCCGTCCATCGTGAGAGAGGTGAACGTTTGAGTTACCAATATCACACAAATACATGTAAAACCTTTCTTGGTGCAAGATGAATGTGCAATTTAGAGACTATTTTATACATGTAAAACCTTCCAGCCATATCTTTTTAATACATGTAAAGCTTTCGAACAGACATCTGATTCAACTAAAATATAGTTTTTAAAGATTTTATGCCCACTTACATTTTCAAGGCGCTCTTTAAGAAGAATAAACTCTTGAATCTCTTTTGACATAAGCCTTGTTTTACTAAACCGGCGCCACAAACTTACATAATACGATGAGGTATCAACCCCTACGTAACAATCAATTTTCTTGCGTGTGCTAAGGCTCTTTTTGTCAATCAAAACTATTTTTTTGCAAATAATGCCATTTGCAACAAGGGTCTCTACAATCTCGCCCATGAAATCTTTCATTTAAAAAGCGGTTTGCAGTTTAAAAGAGCGATCACCCACAAAGAGTTGGGATTTTGTAGTATAAACCATGGTATCAATCTCATCGGGCAGTTCAAAAACGTTTACTGTGCGCAAATCCAAATCAGTTGCAATCAAGTATCCGCCACGCTCAATCATATATATAAACTCACCATGAATAACGCCTGCAAAAACTGCAAAAGGAAATTTACGCTCTTTTAAAATATTCAAATCTGCATCGGTTAAAATTACATTTCCATCTTTTGTAAAGACATAAACTCTATCTTGGAGCACAATAACATCTTTTACATCGGCATCCAAAAAGACTGTTGCATTTGGGTTGATTGAAATTATCCTTTTTGAGGTTGCCACAACCATTCTATCAGCTACCACATCCAAAAAGATAACATTATTAAAAAACTGTTCACTGCTTACAACTACATCTCTAATTGTTTTAGCGCTCTGCTTGTCAACAATAACCACTTTTCCATCTAAAGTTGGAAAAATAACCAGTGAGTTTAAAAAGTACGCAGACGCAATCCTTGCATCAAGAGCATAAGCTGTATCTTGCTGATTTTCGTAAAAAATCTCATCTTTTTGCATATCAATTAAAATAAGTTTATTTGTTCTATCTACAATAGCTAACACATTACCTTGCAATGAAGCTGATGCAACACCTTGCTCAAACTTTCGCTCATAAAAAATTGAGCCATCTTCATTTAAAACACTCAAATTTCCACACTCAGTTGTTGCTACATACTTTCCTTCATAAGCTCCTAAAAAGAAACTGTTTGAAGGAATTTTTACATCCCTTAAGCCCGCTTGCGTAATGATTTGACCATTTGCTAGAGTTGCACCATATTTATTTGCATCAACTATTTCAGCAGGTAGTTTTTTTTCATAACGTACTTTTCCAGCAACAGATTCGGGCTCAAAATAGTGGCGCTTTGTTCCACAACCCGTTAAGACAATTAGCAGACCCAAAGGGAGCAAGATAGTTCTTATCATAGGTTATTTTCCTTGGTAGTGTTGGAGATTTTTAACAATAT
>DDHL01000024.1:0-2113 GCA_002352945.1 Campylobacteraceae bacterium UBA1877
TTGCCCCATGGCTGGAATCATAAAATCTCTCTCAATAGGAGTAAAATATTTAACTTCTTTTTCTAATCCTAAACGCACCATTCCTGCAGTTGCTAAGATGATAGCATCAAATTGATTCTCTTTGAGTTTTCTAATTCTTGTATTAACATTGCCACGCAAATTTTTAATTTTTAAATCGGGTCTATGAACCAAAAGCTGCATCCTGCGGCGCAAACTCGTAGTGCCAACAACTGCACCTTTGGGCAAATCGCTTATTGAGGCATATTTTTCTGAAAGCATTGCATCTCTTGGGTCTTCTCGCTTTGTAATTGCTGCTAAAACCAACCCTTTTGGAAATTCAACTGGAACATCTTTTAAACTATGCACTGCAATTTGAGCATTTTTGCAAAGCATCTGCTCTTCAAGCTCTTTTGTAAAAAGCCCCTTGCCACCAATCTTAGCCAAAGGCGTATCTAAAATTTTATCACCCTTTGTTTTTACACTTTGAAGTTTTACTTGCAAACCTTTATGCTGCTCTTCCAAACGCGCTTTAATGTATTCAGATTGCCACAAAGCAAGCTGGCTTCCTCTAGTTGTAATTGTCAATTCATGCATCTTTATCCTTTGAGGTTGAAACCTTTGAGTCAATAATTTCTACATCTATCACATCAGCTTCATCGTTAAATTCTTGAAATTCATGGGGCTGTTTTGGTTTAATAAAGCGACCAATAATAAGTGAAGTTATTGCGCTAAATTGGAGCAAAATTCCAACAATATCAGTTAAAACTCCTGGCACTATAAGCAAAAGAGCTCCGATGAATCCAAATGTATTTACCTGGGTAAAAACCTCTGGACTAATTCTTCTAGTTGCAAGTGCATCAAAGCTTTCTGTGAGTGTATTTTGGGTGTTAAATAGCAAAATAACTCCCAATAAAGCTGAGAGAATTATCTCAATAAAGGCACCAATCCCCCCAAGTGCTCCAAAAACATTAACACTTATTACTACTTCAAAAAAGAGATAAATCAAAAAGTAGATCACTCTAAAATCTCCAAAATTTTATTTAAAATTTCATCTTTTTGGACTACGGTTTTTGACAAATCGGCTCTTTTTACAAGCTCAACTTTGCCATCTTTTAAACCCTTGCCCACAACCACAGCATATGGAAATCCGATAAGCTCAAAGTCGCTCATCTTAAACCCAAAGCGCTCATTTCTCTCATCAAGTAAGACTTCAACACCTTTTTGCTTTAAATCCTCATACAGTTTTGTTGCAAATGCAACACTCTCTTGATCTTTTGTGTTTGAGATAATAATATCAACACTATATGGAGCGGTTTGTAAATTCCAAATACACCCTTTTTCATCATGACTTGCCTCAACCATTACAGCTACTAACCTACTAACGCCGATTCCATAGCAGCCCATCCAAAAGGGTTGTGCTTTACCATTTTGGTCTAAAAATGTCGCATTCATGGCGCTAGAGTATTTTTGTCCTAACTGAAATATATGGCCAACCTCAATTCCCTTTGTAATTTCAAGCTTTCCGCCGCATTTTGCACAGCAATCGCCCTTTTGAACTTCAACTAAATCACAATATCTAGCGGGCTTGAAATTTACCATCTTAACTCCAACCCAATGGTAATCCTCTTCATTTGCGCCACACACAAAGTTTTCTTGATTTTCTAACTCTTTATCGATGTAAAAGTTGATATTTTCTGGCAAACCTATCGGCCCACAATATCCAGGAACCAAGCCTGCTTGGACAATCTCAATCGCATCTGCATCAACAAGCTCTAAAGCCTTGCAGGCATTTAAAGCCTTTGTTTCTTGAAGATTGTCACATCCTCGAACAAAAAAGACAACTATTTCACTTCTATCTTCGTAAATTGCCTTTTTGATAACTGCTTTTATAGTATAAAATGGATCTACATGTAAATAGTTTCCAACTGCTTCAATAGTATTTTGCCCTGGGGTATGAAACTTAGCAGGCTTAGCAACTGGAGGTTCGATTGTAGTTGTTTTAGGCGCTCTTTTAGCAGCTTCCACATTGGCAGCATAATCGCACTTTGTACATACAACTATATCATCTTCACCATTTTCGGCTAAAACCATAAACTCCTTGCTTCCGCTACTT
>DDHL01000024.1:2337-6092 GCA_002352945.1 Campylobacteraceae bacterium UBA1877
TTGCTTCCGCTACCGCCAATTGCTCCGCTATCGGCTTCAACTGCTCTAAAATCGAGTCCTAAACGGTTTAAAATTTTTGTATAAGTCTTTTCCATAACATAAAATTCACGCACCAAGTCCTCTTTGCTTGCATGAAAGCTATAACCATCTTTCATAACAAACTCACGGCCCCTTAAAAGCCCAAAACGAGGCCTTGCTTCATCACGAAATTTAGTTGTTATTTGGTATAGATGTAGCGGCAATTGTTTATATGAATTGATGCGATTTCGCACAATATCAACCACAACCTCTTCATGGGTTGGGCCCAAAACAAAGGGGTTATCTTTGCGGTCTGTAAAACGCAGCAACTCTTTTCCAAAAATGTTAATCCTTCCACTCTCTTGCCAAAGCTGAGCTGGAGAAACAACTCCCATTTGTATCTCTTGGGCTCCGGCTTTATCCATCTCCTCTTTTACAACCGCACGGATTTTATCAAATACAATCTTGCCTAGCGGCAAAAAGTTATAAAGCCCGCTTCCTGCTTGGCTAATAAAACCACCACGGGTTAAAAAGATGTGGCTAGGAAGTTGGGCATCTTTTGGGGTCTCTTTAGTTGTAGGTGCATAAAGTTGTGAAAATTTCATGAACGCTTCTCCATCTGATAATCACAGGCATAATAGTTCAAATGTTTCTCCTCTTCTTCTTGAATATCAAAAAAGTATTGTATTGCTTGTACAATTGTATCTGCTTCGGGCTGTTCGGCTACCATTTTAAGGTTTTTTGTAGGCTTGTGTAAAAATGAGTTAAATACTTGGTGCACAACTCTTAAAACTGCCTCTTCTTGCTCTTTTGGAATGTAGCCTTTTTTTGCTGCTTTAGCCACCTCTTTAAGAGCACAGGTTTTGGCATTTTGTCTAATGGCTTTTATAAGTGGATCAACGCTTAATGTTTGGAGCCATTTAAAAAAGTCATTTGTCGCCTGACCAACTAAGGCAAATGCTTTTTGAGCCTGCTCTTCCCTAAAAGAGATATTTCTTGAGACAATCTCTTTTAAATCATCCACGGCAAAGACTTGGATATTCTCCTTTGGAGTAAGCTCAATATCTCTTGGAACTGCAATGTCAAAAAAATAGCGTTTAAATGATTGGTACGAAAGCATACTATCGGTTATTATTGGCTCATTTGATCCTGTTGCTGAAAAAATAATTTGCACCCTGTTGACATACTCACTTAAAAGATCATACGATTCAACTCGAACATCTCCATCTAACTCTTCTGCTAGAGCGTATGCGTTTGAGGCTGTGCGGTTTATTAGAATGATCTTAGCTTTGTTGGCTAAAAGATGTTTTGCTGCAAGAGTGCTCATTTCTCCAGCGCCTACAACGAGAGCTTCTACTCCTTCTAGTGAACCTAAAAGCTCTTTTGCCTTTGAGACAGCAACGCTTGAGACTGAAACTGGAGTTTGAGAGATGTTTGTTTTTGTGCGAACCAAGGCTGCGCAACGAAAAGCGTGGTGCATTGCTCGGCTCAATTTTTGACCGCAAAAACCGTGCTCATATGCAAACCTATAAGCATCTTTGAGCTGTCCGACAATTTGAGTTTCACCAATAACTAAACTATCTAGCGATGATGCTACTGAAAAGAGGTGGTAGATTGCTCCATTATCCTCATACACATCAGCCCTTGATTCTAAAACGTCATAAGGCACACCACAAAAGGCTTCTAATTGATTTAAAATATGCTCAAGGGCGCCCTTGCACTCTTTGACGCTTGCTATAATCTCCATACGGTTACAGGTAGATAAAACTATCGTCTCATTAATTACTTCATGAATGTGTATACGATGTAAAATTTCAGATAATTTTTCATCACTCCCAAACGAGAGCTTTTCACGAACCTCTAAGTCGGTATTTTTATGAGTAAAGCTTAAAGTCATGTAATGCATTAAAAATCTCGCTCAATCATTTGCCTAACAACATCATCCAAACCTTGAACTTCAAGGGATTTTATAGCTTTTATAGCTTCATTTCCCAATCTTTTTGCGTCACTAATAGCTTTATCTAAAGCTTTGGTTTCATCCATTTTTTGACGGATCCAGCTAATTTCATCTTGGGTTAAATCTTTCCCAAAATAGCTTATTAAACGCTCTTTATCCTCACTATTTACTGCTTCATACATGTAAAGATACGGCAAGGTTGTTTTGCCCTCTTTAAAATCATGCATAGCAGGTTTTCCTAATGTTTTGCTATCTTGAGTTATATCTAAAATATCATCTACAATTTGAAAGGCTAAGCCTAGATTCTTTCCATAAAGAGCAAAATTTTCTTCTGGCTTTTTTGCTAATATTGCCGCAGCTTTTGCACTTGCTTCAATGAGTGAAGCAGTTTTATGATAAATCATTTTTTCATATTTGCTTCTATCTTTATTAAAAGATTTTGAAAGTTCAACATCTTCTAACTCTCCAAGACTAAGAAGGGCAACTGCTTTTGAGACAGTTTGGGCAACCCTATCTGGCAAAGAGGTTAGCTTGGCAAAACCCTGAGAGTATAAGATATCACCAAACATAATTGCACTCTTATTTCCATAAAGTGCATTTAGTGAATCTGCACCCCTTCTTGTAAGTGCATCATCAATCACATCATCGTGTAGCAAACTAGCTGCATGAATAAGCTCTACAATTGCAGCTAAAAGTACTGCATCTGGATGGTTGTTAGCAATTTTTAAAATGAGCTTTGCGCGAAGTCGTTTACCCTTTGGAAGTTTTTCAAAGAGCTTCATCACGGAAGCATCATTCAACTCAGCCAAGCACTCTCGCATTTGTTTTTCAACAGATTCTAACACTCAATCTTCCCTTTTTTTAGGATCTTCAAATTCAACCTCAATCCGCCCATTTCTATCTTGAATAAAGGCGTCAATAGTAGCAAGTTTTTCCTCATCATTAAATTCAACAAACTCTAAAAGCACATACACATTACCGTTGATACGGTCTACTGGATCTGGTATAAGCTCTTGGCGCATCGTCTTTCTGCCCCGCTCAAGGGTTAAAATGTATTGACTTGGAAAATCTCTAAATCTCGTATGAAGCACTAGCTGCTTTGTGTCAAAAAGAGTCCAAGAAAATCGAAACTCTTCATTGGAAATTGCATCATCATCTTTTGCATTAAATACCCAAATTAAGGCGGGTTCATCTTTGGCTAAAATGAATCTATGCTGGTTAGCCCACTCGATTTTAGCCCATAATGCATGGGGTATTAAAAAGATTAAAAATAAAACCAAAAGCCTATTCATGCTGGGTTAAAACATCTCCAACTAAATTTATATAAATATCGTTTTTTGCCTCATAAATCTCATCTTGATTATTTTGGATGGTATTTTCAATTTCAGCTTCAATTTCTTCTGGTTTGTGTGCTTTAGCAAGCAAAATTTCCATCGCTGCGTATCTGTCTAAAAACTCTTCGACAACACTCTCTACGATGCCTCTGTTGGCATTTTGGATGACATCAAAAAATTTCGACTTTGGGGATCCAAAAAATGGATCGTTCTCATCAATATTTAACATACCATTCCCTTTATTAAAGCATGGATTATATCACACCAAATCTTGCGTTAGGCAAAAACTATATTTTAGCAGAGCCTATTTAAGAAAAATTGAGATAAATTTTATCTTTTTAACAACTCTTTACATGTAAAGGCTCAATTATCCAAAATTTTTAGTATAAAACTGGTAGTAATTTTGGCTCAAAAACTCTTTTTGCAATAGTAAAATTTTTTAATAT
>DDHL01000024.1:6326-8924 GCA_002352945.1 Campylobacteraceae bacterium UBA1877
ATTTTTTAATATATTAAGCTTTTAAACCCTTTTAAAATCCCTAAATTCTGGTAATTTATAAAAATTTTATGTAAAATTTTACATACGCTAATAACCATCTTCAAATATCTTTTTAGGATGCTTTTCTTTTTTATAACTTGAGTTGGCTTTTAGCTTTTCAAGAGCATTAGCACTTTTTAATAAAATCTCTCTTTTATCCTCACTATTATCTTTATTCGTATCAACGGTTTGCAAAACCAAGTTTGCAAAATCTTCCAAAGACTTTGTATAAGTTGAATCTAAAACAACGGGGTCAACTTTTTTTAAAGCATTTGCATTTTTTTTCATTCTCTCTTCGAAGCGCTCAAAATCAAAATCTGCCCTTTTGAGTATATTAATAGCTGCTTTTACAAACTTTTCAAGGGCTCGTACATACTTTACCCTCATAGCCCTCTTTTTATCGAAGCTTTTATACAAAAGTTCTCCTTATAGCTCAATTCTTACATTAATATTATCACAAATAGTTTTAACCCTTTTAAAAAAGCAAAATTTGTTTATCCTTAGTATTTTTATAAGTTTACTTGACATTAAAATTCAATCTAGCTATACTTTCAAAACATTACACAAAAAAAGGATTTTTATGAAGCCCCAAACTCAAGCTTTACACACAGGATATGAAAACGATGCCTTTGGCGCAATGGCAGTACCTTTATATCAAACTACAGCTTATGATTTTGGCACAGCACAAACCGCTGCGAACCGTTTTGCCCTAAAAGAGTTAGGACCAATTTATACTAGATTAAATAACCCTACAACCGAAATTTTTGAAACCCGTATGAGCGCACTAGAGCATGGAGCTGGAGCCTTGGCAGTTGCTAGCGGTCAAGCAGCTATTTTTTACGCAGTTGCTAACCTAGCATCTGCTGGAGATACAATTTTGGTTGCAAGAAAAATTTACGGGGGAGCAACAACCCTGCTTACCCACACACTAGCTCAATTTGGCATCAAGGCAAAATTATTCGATAGCGATGATGCAAATGATTTAGAGTCTCAAATAGATGATACAACAAAAGCAATCTTTTTTGAGAGCCTCTCAAATCCACACATTAGCATTAGTGATTTTGATGCAATTACATCAGTTGCTAAAAAGTATAAAATTGTAACAGTGTGTGACAATACAGTTGCAACACCATTTTTATGCCGACCGTTAGATCTTGGTGTCGATGTTGTTGTTCATAGTGCAAGTAAATATATCAGCGGCCAAGGTTTGGCAATTGGTGGCGTAATGGTTGAGCGAGAAAAATTGAATGAGCTTTTAATTGACAATCCTCGATATCCCCAATTTAACACTCCAGATAAGAGTTATCATGGGCTTGTTTATGCAACCTTGCCTTTTCCAATCTATACGCTAAGAGCAAGGCTCTCTTTAATTCGAGATATTGGTGCAGCAATTTCACCATTTAACTCTTGGCAGCTAATTCAAGGATTAGAAACTTTGAGTGTTCGCATCAAAACCCACAGTCAAAGTGCTCTAGAAGTGGCAAAATATTTAAATAGCCATCCAAAAGTAAGCTTAGTGCGATACCCAGGATTAAAAAGTGATGAGCATCATGAAAAACTGCTGCGTTATTTTCATACTCCTCTTGCATCAGGACTTATTCATGTAGATCTTCAATCACCCGAACTTGCAACAAAACTTGCAAATGATACAAAACTCTTTAGCGTTGTTGTTAATATTGGAGATTCTAAGTCTTTAATAACCCAACCTGCTGCAACAACCCACCAACAAGTTCCAAAAGAGGAGTTAGCAGCCTCTGGTGTAACTGAATCTACTGTTCGATTGAGCATTGGACTTGAAGATCCTCAAGATTTAATAGATGATTTAGCATCTGTGTTAGGATAAGATTATGGCGCTTATATCTTCAAAAGGAGCTTATGGCCTACGGGCAATGTATGAGCTTTCGTTATCTCCAACTAACGAGCTTGTTAGAATTAAAACAATTGCCCAAAAGAGCAATATTTCTCAAAACTACTTAGAGCAGCTTTTAAGCTCACTTAGAAAGGCTGGACTAGTTGAGAGCATCAGAGGTGCCCAAGGTGGCTACAAATTAGCCAAGCCGGCTAATGAGATAACAGTTTATGAGGTTATTGACGCTTTAGAGGGAGATTTGGAGATTGTTAGCCAAACTGAGCTATCAGATCCTTTAAAACTCTTCTACCAAGAGTGTCAAAAAACGCTCATAAAAACTTTAAAGCTACCGCTTTCAGAGTTGCACAATTACCACGAACGCCTTTTGGGCCAATTAAACTATGTCATTTAGGAGAAAAAAATGATTGCATCAAATGTAACAGAACTTATCGGCAATACACCATTAGTACGCTTAAACCACGTAAGCAATGAGGCTACAATTTTAGGAAAATGTGAATTTTTAAACCCAACCCATTCGGTTAAAGATAGAATCGCATTTGGAATGATCCAAGCGGGTCTTAATGATGGAACTATCACAAAAGATACTCATATAATCGAGCCAACAAGTGGCAATACAGGTATCGGTCTTGCAATGGTTTGTGCATCTTTGGGTTTAAAACTAACCCTAACTATGCCAAGCTCCATGAGCG
>DDHL01000024.1:9088-12651 GCA_002352945.1 Campylobacteraceae bacterium UBA1877
AAATACAGGTATCGGTCTTGCGATGGTTTGTGCGTCTTTGGGCTTAAAATTAACTCTAACCATGCCAAGCTCCATGAGCGTTGAGAGACGAAAACTACTAAAAGCCTTAGGTGCTAACCTCGTTTTAACACCGCCAGAGCTTGGGATGAAAGGGGCTGTTAATAAGGCTGATGAGCTAGGAAAAACGATTGAAAATTCATTCATTCCTCAGCAATTTGCCAATCCAGCAAATCCAATAGCACACGAAAATACAACTGCCCAAGAGATTTTAAAAGACACTGATGGAAAAGTAGATGTTTTTGTCGCAGCAGTTGGAACTGGAGGAACTTTAACAGGTGTTGGTAAGATTTTAAAAAAACATAATCCAGATATCAAAATCATAGCAGTTGAGCCCGATCTTTCTCCAATCTTAAGTGGAGGAAACCCAGGACCCCATAAAATCCAAGGAATTGGAGCCGGTTTTGTACCAGACGTGCTTGATACCTCAATCTACTCAAAAGTCATTCAAGTAAGTTTTGAAGACGCAGTTGCAACTTCACGAAAATTAGCTTCAAAAGAGGGTTTGCTTGTTGGAATTTCAGCAGGAGCCAATGTTTGGGCAAGCGCACAGATTGCAAAAGAGTATCCTAATAAGACCATTGTAACGGTACTTTGCGATACAGGCGAGCGCTATCTTAGTACAACTTTATATGAGTAAAAGCTTTACATGTAAAGCTTTTTAAAGTCAGTTTTACCTGTTTACATGTAAAGCCTTTGCGCTTTACATGTAAACGTAAGATTGTAGTGTTTAAAATCTATTTTGCATTTTTTCCATTGATTCGATCAACAATCTCTCTCCACGGCTCTAAACCAATATTAAATTCTTGATAGTCCTCATATCGCAATACTGGCTTAATCCCCTCTTTAACCTGTCTTTCATAACCTCGAATTAGAGCTAAAACAGGCTTATAAAGCAGTGCAATAACAATAAGGTTTGAAACAGCCAATAATCCCATACTCAAATCAGCAAATGCAAAAACGGAGCTTAAATCTTGGAATGAACCCCAGACAATAAGCGAAATACAAAGAATCTTAAAAGCAAAAAAGGCCACTTTGTTTCGATTTTCAAAAAAGTTTAGACTATTTTCTGCTAAATAATAGTTGTATAAAATTGAAGAAAATCCAAACAAAAACAGGGCAATAGAAACAAACATCCCGCCAATTGGACCAATTTGCTCAATAAGAGCATTTTGAGTTAATAAAACCCCTTGAACATCAGGAATTCCAGGAACATAAACTCCAGAAAGCAAGATAATAAAAGCTGTACACGTACAAAGTATAATTGTATCAATAAAGACTGAAAAAGATTGCACAACGCCTTGTTGAACAGGATGCGCCACATAAGCAACGGCTGCAACATTTGGAGCTGATCCAAGTCCAGCCTCGTTTGAGAACATTCCTCTTTTTGCCCCCATAATAATTACCGAGCCAATTCCTCCCGAAATTGCACTATTTGGATTAAAAGCTTCACTAACAATAGTAGTTAAAAGGTGTGGGATTTGCGTAAAGTTTAAAAGTATTACAACAAGGGCAAGAAGCAAATAGCCAAGTGCCATAATTGGAACAACAAATTCAGTCATGCGTGCGATTCGTCTGATGCCTCCAAAAATTGTAAGAGCAAAAATTGCAGTGAGTGTCAGACCGCTAACCCATGTTGGAATGCCAAATGAGGATTCAAAAGAGCTTGTTATGATAAAAGATTGGGTTGCATTAAAGGCAAAACCAAAAGTTATCATCAAAAGAATAGAAATAATAGCTCCTAGCCACTTTTGACCAAGCCCCTTTGTGGCATAATATGCCGGCCCACCGCGATAAACGCTAGGATCAAGGGCATCTTTATCTTTATAAAGTTGAGCTAAGGAGCATTCAAAAAAGCTTGTTGCCATGCCAATAAGCGCAATGACCCACATCCAAAACACAGCTCCAGGACCCCCCAAGAGTAATTGCAACAGCAACACCTGCAATATTGCCTCCGCCGACCCTGCCGGCTACCGAGAGCATAAGTGCTTGAAATGAACTAATATGCCCCTCTTTGTCATGGTCTCTCTCTTTTAAAATATGCCACATTTTAAAAAAGTAGCGAAATTGTACAAATCTCGAACTTATAGTAAAAAACAGGCCAATTATTGGCAAGAGATAAACTAAAATATTTCCCCAAATCAAATCATTGAGAAAAGCATTTAATATGCCCAACATACTCCTCAAAAAAAGATTAAAAAATGGGACGGATTGTACCATTTTAAAGAGGGTTTAAAGTGGGGAAGGTGTTAAGTCTAATTTTTGGGATTTTCTATGCTGCACTCTAAGGCTTTAGACAAAAGTGCTTTTGCCGTTTCTCGACCTTCATTGACAATGTATCCTACATTTAATGATTCCATTAGCTTTTTTTCTTCAAAATCAGCCACTCTGACAACTACATTTGTCTCGGGCTTATATGACTTGATTGCCTCACACACAAGGCGCATCTTATGCTCATTATGGATTGCAACAATTAATGCTAAAGCATTCTCTACTGATGCCGCTTTTAAAATACTTTGGTGGCTTGCATTTCCAAAAAAAACAGGCTCATTACGGCTCCTTCCAAGCTGCACCAAGGCAATATCATGCTCAATTACCAAATAGGGAATTTTACGTTTTTTAAGTCGATAAACCACTTCTTGTCCAAGTTTTCCATATCCGCAAACAACGATGTGGTTTTTTATTTTAGAAGAGACAATTTTATACTCGTCATACGAACTTATTGGGGTAAATTTATCTGCAATTCTCTTTACATGGCGCAAAATAAGAGGGGTAATTAACATTGAAGCAACTACGGCCATAACAAGAAGCTGTGCCAAGGAGTCTGGTAGAATCTTATTTGCCCGAGCCAACTCAAAAACTGCAAGGGAGAATTCTCCCATTTGGGCAATACTCAAAGCAGTCTCAAGTGCTACACGACGGCTGCTATGCCATCTAATAATAAAATAAATCACTAAAGCTTTAACAACCATAACGCCAATTGCAATAGCTAAAATCTCAAACCAATACTCTTTTAGGGTTGAAAAATTAATCTGCAAGCCAACTGTAATAAAAAAGAGCCCAAGAAGCAGGTCTCTAAAGGGGATTAAATCGGCTTCAATTTGATACTTAAACTTCGTCTCGGCAATCATCATTCCCGCTATAAAAGCCCCAAGAGAGTAGGTAAAACCAAAAGCGTGCGCTAGATAGGAAACCCCAATGACTAAAAATAGGATTGTAGCCATAAAAGTCTCTTCCGAATCTGTTTTTACAACTGTTAATAAAACGCGGTTTAAAAGGTATTTTCCAATAACAAAAAGGAGTATTAAAACTATGCTAGCACTTATGGCTGTCTCTTTTAAAAGCTCGCTAATTGAGCTGCTATTGGCGCTAAAAATAGTAATCATTAAAAGCAAAGGAATCACTGCAATATCTTGAAAAAGCAAAATTCCTAACGTTTTGCGCCCATACTGGGTGTGGATTTGGCCGGTATCGTTGAGTATTTTAAGCACAATAGCAGTTGATGA
>DDHL01000024.1:12870-13069 GCA_002352945.1 Campylobacteraceae bacterium UBA1877
TTAAGCACAATAGCAGTTGATGAAAGGGCAAGGGCAAAACCGATAATAATCGCACTTTTTTGATCAATTGCAAAGATATATTCAGCAGCTAATGAGTAGATTCCGCCAGCAATTACAACTTGCAATCCTCCATTTAAAAAAACCTCTTTTCGCATCGATATGAGGTGTTTAATGGAAAACTCAAGCCCAATGGTAAACG
>DDHL01000024.1:13275-19130 GCA_002352945.1 Campylobacteraceae bacterium UBA1877
TAAACATTAAAAATACAATGCCAAACTCAGCCACATGGCTTAAATCCGCATTTGCATGCAGATCAAAAACCAGGGCAATAACTGCACCAGTTGCAATATACCCCACAACTGGTGGAATATGAAGTTTTTTTAGGAGTATATTAAAAGTGATTGCAAGGGCAACAGCGACTAAAAAAATTGCAAGAAACGAG
This sequence comes from Campylobacteraceae bacterium UBA1877, assembly GCA_002352945.1. GTDB lineage: Bacteria > Campylobacterota > Campylobacteria > Campylobacterales > Campylobacteraceae > UBA1877. Next base: position 13,467 of record DDHL01000024.1, read on the forward strand.
TCCACCTACTCTCCAAAAAGAATTATTTCATAGCTATTTTTTCGTTTTACAAGAGAGTTTTCAGGTGGAACAGTGCCCTGTTTAGATAATTTTGCAATCTCTTGGCGAAGTTCATCAATAATCGCCTCACACTCTTCAATCTTCTCTTTTAATTGCAAAACAACATCAACACCAGCTAAGTTAACTCCCAAATCTCGAGTAAGACGCAAAATCATTTTAATGCGATCAATATCTCTTTGGGAGTATAGACGCATTCTCCCGTCTGTTCTTGAGGGAGTTATCAACCCTTCCCTCTCATATTGTCGTAAAGTTTGGGGGTGAATGCTTAGCACCTTCGCTACCACGCTAATAAGATAAACCGGTTCATCATATGTGTGCATGTTTACTCTCCAGGCAAGTATTCTTTCATAGCTTTTACCAGATTCTCATTTAAAGAATCAACATCGGGCAGGATAATATTGGCTCTTAAGTATAAATCGCCCTTTTGTTTTGTCTTGCGGTTAATAACACCATATCCCTTGACGCGAAATCTCTGACCAGACTTCGTGTTTTTTCCCACTTTTAATGTTATCATTTTTTCAAGGGTTTGTACGCTTACTTTTCCACCAAATAGTGCAGTTTTTAATGGAATTTGGATCTCTTTTTCCAAATCATCCCCATCTCTAGTATATTCTGGACTTTCTGCAACTTCTACATTTAAAAAAAGATCGCCCCTTTGGGATTGAAAACGTTTTCCTTTATTTCTAATCCGCATCTTCTCACCTGAACGGATTCCGGCTGGAATTTTTATATCAAAAGTTTCGCCCCCATAAGAAACGCTATGCTTTCCTCCAAGTACTGCCACGTTAAATGGCACAACAATGCGTGCAGTTACATCAAGGTCTGGGGCTCCAAATTGCTCAAAACCCCCGCCGCCAAAAGTGCTAAAACTTCCAAAACTGCTAAAACCGCCGCCGCCACCAAAAATGGAGCGTAAAATTTCATCCAAATTTGCTCCACTATGGGCATGGGCAAAGTCTTGGAAGTTTTGGCCACCAAACATACTATCCCCATGACGGTCATATTGGGCCCTCTTTTGAGGATCACTTAAAATCTCATATGCTGCATTAATCTCTTTAAATTTACTCTCTGCTTCGGGGTCTTTATTAACATCTGGATGATACTTGCGAGCTAATCTTCGGTAAGCTTTTTTAATCTCATCTGCTGAAGCGCTCTTATCAACCCCTAAAGTTTCATATAAGCTGTTGCTCACTCCAAACTCCTCATAATCTCTATCTCAATAGTTTTATAGATATTATAGTATAAAACTTTAGTCTAAGTCAATCAACTTATATAAATTATCTCTTTACATGTAAAAGCTCAACCCTTTATCCAAACCCATTATATAGGTGTTTAAATAACCTTAAAAAATATTTACTTATTATTAACTTGTGCGTTTTATACTTTCGGTATAAAAATTATTTCTAACCAAAGGATATTTCGATGAAACGTTTACTTTATCTATTCCTTATTGGGTCCATTTTTGCTTATGGTGCCAGTATCGATTTTAAACTTGCTCCTCAAAATCCCCAAAGAGTAGCACCATCTAAAAATGACGTCATACTATCATTTCACGACTCCATCAAAGATGCAAAAAAGAGTGTTGTAAATATATCAACTACAAAAACCATACGTCAAAATTCACAAATAGAAGATATGTTTAATCACCCATTTTTTAAAGATTTCTTTGGACCTGGTTTTCAATTTCCCGAGCAAAAACGAAAAGCAACGTCTTTAGGCTCTGGAGTTATAATCTCATCAGATGGCTATATTGTTACAAATAACCATGTCGTTGAAGAAGCCGATGAAATCGTGGTATCCTTGCTTGATAACAGCAAAGAGTATGAGGCAAAAATTATTGGATTAGATCCAAAATCCGATTTGGCTGTAATTAAAATTGATGCAAAAAATCTCCAAGCCATCCCCTTTGCTGACTCATCACACTTAACAGAAGGGGATGTGGTATTTGCCATTGGAAACCCTTTTGGTGTTGGCGGATCAGTCACCCAAGGAATCATCTCAGCGCTTAATAAAAGCGGAATTGGTTTAAATCAGTATGAAAATTTCATCCAAACTGATGCTTCAATAAACCCAGGAAACTCAGGCGGAGCCCTTGTTGATAGCCGAGGAGCCTTAGTTGGTATTAACACTGCAATTCTTTCAAGAAGTGGCGGAAATAACGGTATTGGTTTTGCCATCCCTGCAAATATGGTAAAAACAATCGCAAAATCTCTCATCGAAGAAGGAAAGATTGAACGTGGATATATGGGAGTTTCCATCGGAAATCTAACGAGTGATTTAAAAGAGGTTTACACCAATAAAGAAGGCGCACTTGTTTTAGGCGTTGAAGATGGTGGTCCAGCTGATAAAGCAGGTATTAAGCGAGGCGATTTAATCATTAAAGTGGATGATAAGGTTATTAAAAATGCTAACGATTTGAAAAATATCGTTGGAAGTCACCATCCAAAAGATAAAGTAACAATCACTTACGAAAGAGATAACAAAATAAAAACTACTAGAATCACTCTTGATAAGCTAAGCGATGCAACCGGCTTTGGAACTCCAAGCGGCAATAGCCACATCAAAGGGCTCTATTTGGGCAATTTAAATGATGAATTGCGATATAGATTCCGCATCCCTCAAAATGTTGAAGGAGTTTTAGTACTAGATGTTGAAGAAGATTCTGAGGCTGAATCCTTTGGATTTAAAAAAGGTGATGTGATTTTACAAGTAGAGCAAAGTGTTGTTACAAACCTTGATGAGTTTAACAAGGCTTTCAAACAGACTAAAAAAGATAAAATTAGAGTCTGGGTCAATAGAGGCGGTTATATTTAGCCAATTCTAGTAAAATAGATTTTTTGTGCTCCCTCTTGGGGGCACAACTTTGAATGTGCTATAATTTCTGCAAAAGGAATTAAATGACACAAATCTTGATGATTGAAGATGACTTAGAATTAGCCGAAATTTTAACCGAGTATTTAGAGCAGTTTGATATGCGAGTAACCACTGCCGAGGATCCTTATATTGGCATATCAACTCTTGATACTGGAAAGTTTGATTTAGTTATTTTAGATTTAACACTGCCTGGAATTGACGGTTTAGAGGTTTGCAAAGAGATTCGACAAAAACACGATATTCCAATCATTATCTCTTCAGCTAGACATGACATTACCGATAAGGTCACAGCCTTAGAAAATGGTGCAGATGATTATCTTCCAAAACCATATAATCCAAGAGAACTTCAAGCTCGCATTAAAAGCCATTTGCGGCGCCAGCATAACAATGCCCAGCCAGCAACTCCTCCTAGTGCAGATTTAGTTTTAGATGAGCATCAAATGCAAATTACCTTTCATGGAAAGCCACTCCATCTCACAGCTGCTGAATATGGAATTTTAAGCTATTTAATGAAAAAAGAAGGTGGTGTCGTCTCACGAGAAGAGCTTATTTACAATTGCGAAGCTATCAGTGAAGAGACAACAAACAAAAGTATTGATGTTATTATCGGAAGAATCAGGCAGAAATTGGGAGAAAACCCAAAAAATCCAAAGCACATTCATGCCGTTCGAGGTGTTGGATATAAGTATTTAAAATGATCCGCTCCTCAATCTTTTATAGTATCACTTTTATCTTCTTTTTATCTACTGTTAGTATCTTTTTGGCTTTTTTGTGGCTTATGGAGTATGATAAACAAAACTATACAAAGGAGCTTAATACCAAATACTCCATCGTTGCAAGAGCAACGCTTTTTCATCTAAACAATTTTATAACCCAAGATGAGCTTAATGCGCAGGTTAAAGATTATAAAATGACAGAAGTTGACGAGCCAGACGAGAGAGAAAATATCTTAAAAAACGCCATTGTTATTGAAGAGATTCAAACAAAAATCGGCTCAAGCTCAATTTTATTATACGACAAACACCACTACTTAAAAATCACCCACCAAGATAACACTTTACTGCTTAAAGATGAAGATTATCAACCCTATAGATATGATGTTATTCGCATAATCTTTGCAAGTGTATTTCTTATTTTATTAGCAACTTATATCTTTACTATACGAAAATTAAAACCCTTGCGAAAACTTAAAATTGAAATTGATAAATTCGCCAAGGGCGATCTTGAAGAGGTTACTTGCAATAGCACCGGAAGCGATGAAATCTCTGAAGTTTCAGCTGCCTTTTATAATGCAGTAACCCAAATTAAAACACTCAACCAATCTCGCCAACTTTTTTTAAGAAATATTATGCATGAGTTAAAAACTCCAATAACCAAAGGGCGAATTACTGTTGAGATGCTAGATTCAACAAAATATAAAAACCGCCTCATTGGCGTTTTTGAGAAGCTTGAAACCCTTATTAATGAGTTTGCTTCAATTGAGCGTCTTACCTCTGGAATTGGACTAACAAATGTTAAAAACTATAGACTTGTTGATATAATCGATGAAGCAATGGATTTGGCCATGGTTGAGCCAAACAGCGTGGCTTTAAATATTGATTCTACAATCACCTTAAAAGTGGACTTTAAACTCTTTGCTATAGCTATTAAAAATATGATAGACAATGGCATAAAATATTCAACCGAACACTATATGAAGGTTGTAGCAGATAAAAAAAGTATCCGATTTATCAGCCTTGGAGCCCCGCTTGAGCACCCTTTAAAATATTACATTGAGCCTTTTGTTCAAGGAAATAATAGTACTAAAAGTTTAGGTCTTGGGCTTTATATTGTGGATAATATCGTAAAAGCCCACCATTTACAGCTCGCTTATTGCCACCAAAATGGTTATAATATATTTAGCTTTGAAAATATTGAGAGATTGATAGAAAATAGTGTACAATTACAAAATAACACCTCTATAAAGGAGTAATAATGGCGAGCATAGTGTTTGATTCAAAAGATATCTACCCTTTAATAGACCATCATATTGCAATTTTACAGCGGTTTGGGCTTGCCGATGAAACTCCTTTTTCACTCATCTATTTTAATCTTGAAGATAAACCAAATATCGATTATGCAAAAGTATTTCATCAAATGTTGCGCAAAACCGACGCTCTTTTTCAGTCAAAAAAACATTTTATTGTACTACTTCCTGGAACAGATTGGAATGGTGCTACTGAACTTTTATCTGGTATCCAAAACTTTTTAAGCTTACCAGCTTATGATAATGTAGTAACATATCCTGAAGATGGAGATGATGCAAAAAGCTTAACAAAAGCACTTTACAATAAGATTGAAGATAACTGCTGCATTGAAGTAAAGATGCTAAAAAGCCCCTATTAAATCTTTACATGTAAAAGCCTTCATGCTTTGCAAGCTTTACATGTAAAGCCTATTCATTACGCAGTGTTTCTAGCACGTCAACTTCGGTAGCTTTTTTTGCCGGATAGTATGAAGAGATTCCTACTATAACACTTGCTCCTAAAACAATCATCCAAAAGTCTTGCCAAGCAAGTTCAAGAGGCAATCTTGCTGAACCGTAAACATCAGCTGGTAAATTGATAATATCAAATGAACTAAGCAGCCACAATCCAACCCCACCAAGCAAGATACCAAATAAAACCCCTCCGCCGCCAATAATCATCCCCAAAATGAAAAATGTTCGCTTAATTTCATGGCGGTAAACAC
>DDHL01000085.1:0-5455 GCA_002352945.1 Campylobacteraceae bacterium UBA1877
CGTAGTCGATATTATTATGTAGAAACCTTTAAATGAGTTTATTCGCTCCCATCCAGAGCTTAACAATTTAAGTATTGCTGTTGTAACAGATGTGAATGCTAGCAAGTGACCCAAAAGACGCCACTCTTTTTAAAAAGCTTGGCGTCAGTACACTTCTTGATTTAGCACTCATTTTACCCCACCACTTTGAAGATACAACAATTACTCCTTTGCCAGATCTGTCTAAAGATGCGGTGGTTTTTATTACATGTAAAGATCAGTTTAAAAGACCAAAAGCTTTACATGTAAAAGCGTGGTGCCACACGTGGGAACTGCCTGTTGTGCTTATATTTTTTCATCCAAAACCTTTTCATTATGCCCAGTTTAAACCCAATGCCTCTTTACATGTAAAGGCAAAACTGCACCGCTTTGGGTCTTCGTGGCAGCTTGTGCAGCCAAAAATTATCACCAAAATAGATACTATCATTCCTCGTTATAAAACCCCGCTGCGCAATCCTAGCATGGTGCATTTAATTTCAAAATATCTCAATTTAGATGCTTTGAAAAATGAAGGACTAAATGAGTTTGAAGCAGCCATTTTAATGCGCTTACATGAGCCAACACCGGAGGGAATCAAAGCCCATGAAGAGCCGTTTTTTTCATCTAAAGCCCTTAATATTTTAAAGTTTATTGAAGCGTTAAATTATTTGCGTAAACTTTTGAGAAAAAAGCACTTTTTTAAGGCGCAAGCATCTTTTGAAGCCAATCCAGAACCTTTTATGAAATCCCTTCCATTTGTTTTAACAAATGACCAAAAAAGAGCAATTTACGATATTGCGCAAGATTTAAAATCTACAAATGCCTCAAGGCGAGTTATTATGGGAGATGTGGGCTGTGGCAAAACAGTTGTTATGCTTGCAGCAATGGCAATGACTGCTCCAAGGCGTTCAATTTTAATGGCGCCAACTACTATTTTGGCTGCTCAAATCTACTCGCAGGCTAAAGAGCTTTTGCCACCAGATTTCCCCCTTGCATTGGTAGCTGGAAAGGTTCGATCAAAGGATTTAGAGAGTGCAGTTGGAATTATCGGAACTCACGCGCTTTTATATGAAAATTTGCCAAAGTGCGATGTTGTGATGGTAGATGAACAACACAGGTTTGGGACAAAGCAAAGGGATTTGCTCCATAAGCTCGTTAGCCAAGGAGATTTGCAGCCGCATTTTTTCCAATTTACAGCCACGCCAATCCCAAGAACTTTAAGCATGATCCACTCAACTTTAGTAAAATATAGTTTCATAAAAGAGGTTCCATTTAAAAAAGATATTACTACAAAAATCATAGGCAAGGGGGATTTTTCAAAGCTTTTAGAGCATATTGATGAGCAGTTAACTAAAGGAAATCAAGTAGCAATTATCTACCCGCTAACTCAAGAGAGCGAAGCTCATGAGTACCAATCCTTAGAAGAGGGAAGGGGGTTTTGGGAAAAGAGGTATGATGGTGTTTTTGTAACCCATGGAAAGGATAGGGAAAAAGAGGAGGTTTTAGAAGAGTTTGCAAAAAATGGAAAAATTCTTCTTGCAACCACTGTTATGGAGGTTGGAATCTCTTTATCAAAACTTTCTACAATTGTTATTGTCGGCGCTGAAAGGATGGGTTTAGCAACCTTGCATCAACTAAGAGGACGCGTAAGCAGAACGGGACTAAAGGGGTATTGTTTTTTATTTACTTACAAGCAAAAGAGCGAGCGATTGGCTGAATTTGCAAAAACTACCGATGGATTTACTATCGCAGAGTTGGATTTAAAGTATCGTCAAGGTGGAAATGTACTAGATGGGCAGATTCAGCACGGAGAGGCATTTAAGTGGTTTAGAATGGAAGATAGTGAAATTTTACAAAAAGCAAAAAAGCGCCTAGAATCCCTAGGCGCTTAAGGTTTATTAGTAAAGACCAAATTTGCCGTCGCTTCGTTTATACAAAACGCGCATTTTGGCATCTATATCGTTAAAAACTAAAAATTGCTGTTGGCTGTCTTTTAAAATTGCAAGGGCTTCGTCAACCTCCATTGGCTTATATAGATCCAGCTCAGTTGGAATTATCTCATCTACGCCCTCAAGTTCCTCAGCCACATCTTTAAGTGATGGAGCATCCTCACCGGCGGAGCCTTTACGAGTAGTAACCTTATCGTGGTGACGACGTAGCACTTTTTTAGCACGCTCAATTGCAGTATCTACAGTAGCATAAAGATCTTTATCTTTTTCTTTAATAACAACTGTATTCATATGGGCAAGGTTTAAGATGAGTTCAACTCCAAAACCCTTGCGACCTCTCTTCTCATCGGCAGTTATTACAGCACGTACTGAAATAATATCGAGATTATACTTACTGAGTGCATCAAAACCTCCTTCAATGTAACTTTTGATAGCATCAGTGAGTTCAAACTGTTTTCCGACGATACTAGTATTCATAGTGACTCCTTTCCTAGCCCCATTGTGGGGACTTATTAGCATTATAACATAGCAAATCTTAAAGCCATAGGAGTAAAAGGGTCCTATTTATTATGGTTTTTGCAAAGTGCGTCTATGGAAGCGAATAGGCTCTGAAGTCACCCCATCTTTTGTAGAAACAAAGGTATCAACAATTACTGTAAGATTGGAGTCATCTGTAAAGATATTGTTATCTATGATGGCACCAGCACTGCATGGCAAGCCATTTCCTAAGTAACTTAAAGTAATATTAATATCAAAAAGAGGCGATTCGTATGGATAGGTTGCATTTATCTTTTCTAAGCACCCGTTTGTGCTGTTGATTTCATGGCCTGAGAAAGCAAGCATGGCATACTCTGTTGCGCTTTGAGCAAGAAGTTCTGCTTGGGAATGTAAAAAGAGATCGTTTGTTTGCTTTGTGGCTTGGGTTGACATAGATAGAGCTAGCGCTCCTAGTGTGGCGACAAGAACGATAAAAATAATTGCAGTAATTAAACTAAAAGCCCGTCTCATCAAAATACCACCTTCTCTTTGCAAGCTACAATTCTATCATTAGTTCCAGTTTTGTTATCATCGTGCAAACAGAGTTTAATGCGAATTAAGTTAGCATCTTGGCGAACTCTAAAGAGGCTCACATTTGTAGCTAGCAGACTTGAGCTTGCATTGTTGTCGTAAAAATCTCCTTGCCAAGGCTGGTAATTGTATCGCAAAGTGAGATTAAAATCTGACATATCGCCTTCTGGAACTAGTGCATATGCACTGTGAGCTAAATAGTAGTGTTCATAAATTGTGCTAGGTAGTGCGCTTGTTGGAAGGTTGATTGAGAGTCTGTCTGGATTGGAAGGTACGAAAGTTACTGGCAGGGCATTTGTGCCATATGAATTTGCAGTTTTATCCCATCCAAAATCTTCAATATTTGAAGGGCGCTTAAAGATAATTGCAGCCTCTTTGCCGCTTGTCATATCAACCTTTTTATTAGTAAGTGCTTCCATATAATTTGCTGCTTTTTCAAAATCACTTCCTGGACTAACAATCGTTCCAGCACTGCGGCTTGTGTTTGGATTTTCAAGGTCAACTAATCCTGTCCAAAGTGGAGTTGAAAGCCCCCTAAAGGTTTCATTGCTGTATCCAATCCATTCAATCACATCAAAATCGTTAGTTACTGAACTATCTGATAGAGCTAGCAAATCGTTTGTGGCACTATTTCTTGCAATGATGCTATCTTTTATTCTATATTCCAATCGTTTAGCAATCTGTTCTAAGGTTATCTCAGTTTGGGATTGTAGGCGTTCTATTGTGCGAGCTCGCAAGTAGTTTTGATACATTGAGCTTATAATATCAGCTCCTATGGTAGAAATGATACCAAGAATAACAATGACCCACACAAGCTCAAGCATTGTAAAAGCTGGTCGTTTTACCATGCTTGTTCCAGTGGACGGCTCTCGCCAATGTTGCTAGCATAAGCTCTTAGAGTAATATTAATGTCAGTTCCGGTGGTTTGGACTTGTAACATTTTTATATTTGTAATATTTGATGCTATGGATGTTCTAAAGCCAAAGTTGACCGTTGAATCATTATAGCTTCCTGAAACAGGGCTGTCACTTACATAATCAACTGAGCTTTTTTGGTTGATGCCAAATATTCTATCATACTCAGTTGAGTCGATTGTAACACTCTCATTTTTTGAGTCAAAATCGTCAATGTCTGGATATCCGCTTGAAATATTTGAAGTTGATGTAAAGCTTGCAGGCGGGGTTGGCGTGCTGCTACTGAGTCTTTGACGCCGATTGCCTAGGATATGACCAACTCGTCGTGGCGGAATCGAGCCAATGCTATCAAAAGCATCATTTGCACTAGCAATCCCATCGGTGCTTAGTGGCCGTATATATCCACTTGAGCTATCATAAGAGTTTGCATCCCAATCATAGGCTAAAATGTAGCCAATTTTAGCCTTTGTAGCAGTAATAACTTCTTGCTGCATCGCATAGGAGAGATTATTTTGTGTTTGCAGTATAACTGTAGGCAAGCTGGCCACAACAATACCCATAATAACTATTGAAATAACTAGTTCTATCATTGATACACCTTTGCGCATCACCAGTTAATCCTTCTATTTTCTCTTTTTAAAGTAGTATTGTTGTCGGTTTCATGGGTATGGGTTCCAATTTTAACCGTACTTTGGTCCTTATCCACAGTTCCTTCTCCTACCCAGCTGCCTTCGCTAGTAAATTTCACCCAAAAATCATTGGTAGTTGCCAAAGAGTTTCCTGGGGCGTAAACAAGCCAGCTATCTGGGTCCATAACAATACGATCAACTCTGTGGTTAACTTCATGTAGGTTAATCCTCTCAACACCATTGGAAATGTCTCCAGCTCTGGTTGCAATAGTGTCGCTTTGGCCAATGCCTGTCTTGCTAAGCTGAGTGCTTTCAACTGAACTAAAAGTATCTACTTTGCCCTGCGAGAGATCATCGTGATGTATATTTATAAACCAATTTGGATCCTCAACTCCTGCACTTCCTGTGATGTTATGATCTGTTCGATTACATGTGCCACAATAAACCTCATAATAGATTGGAACATCATTTATAGGACTAGGTGCTCCTTGTTGATCGGGAGCAAAAACGCGGCCATAATAGAAATTTGTCTCATCATCAATAGCTGGGCTAAAATCCGCACTTTTGGTATTTGCAGTATCAACAACTGTGATATTAAAATCATTTCTTGAAACAATAAAAGGGGCATCGGGTGTGGTTGGGTCTCTATCAAAATTAAAAAGCACCTCTAAATTAGCAGCAGTTCCTAATGTAAAATTGCCCTCGCTTGTTATAAAAGTAGCACTGCCAGTACTGTTTGAATCTAGAGTGGCATTGCTTGTTTCAAAAAAGAGTATCCTATCAATGGCATTTGACTGGTTTGAGCCCCATCCTTTTGGAGTAGATTCAAGTAGTGTAATTTCAGAGGTAATCTCATTTGCATAACAGTTTCCATCAT
>DDHL01000085.1:5687-6933 GCA_002352945.1 Campylobacteraceae bacterium UBA1877
CTCATAACAGTTTCCATCATAAGCTGTTGCGACACTTTTATTTGCATCTCCTAGCCGCGCAATCACGTCAAAATTGATTGAGGCGCTCATTTCCTTATCATTAGAAACATATGTAAAAATATCATTATTAAAATTATTTACTTGCATATTAATCAAAAAATCTTGTGGATAGAATGAAAGCACTTCAGTAGTTTGAATATCGCATCCTACTTTTCCATTTACATGAGAAGTGCTTGAGCTGCCTACGATGCAATCGGTGCGACCATCGGGAAGATTGTTATAATCAATGCTAGTCCAATCTGTATCAATAATTGTAATGTTGTAATCACCAATGTTTGAAGTTTTTATTATATTTTCACTCACGCCTGATGAAAAAGTAATTATCTCTGTATCTGTATCGGCTGCTACACTACAACCAGGAGGTGTAATAAGTTCTATGCTTTGCATAGCATTTGAAGAGGTGTGCGAGTAGTGTGTAGTTATGTTTCCAGAGGCATCAACAGCGGCTGTATCAATTGTATAACTTGTTCCACCTATCAACTTCGTAATTGGTGTTGTAACTTCATACTCTGCTGGTCGAACTGCAAAGCTATCTGTGGAGCAGACATATTTTGTCTCACCGTTTGAATCATAACTAACTTGAAATGATAATTTCTGGTAAGCATTTTCAATCGTAAAGGGAATAGTAATGAACTTCTCGCCTTTAAAAGATACTGTTTGGCTTTTTAAGCTAGTAGCATCGCTACATAACTGCTCATTTAACTCATCATTGCTCTTTGAATAATCTGGTGTTTTAATAACTGATACTTCAATATCACCAGAGTAGCTTTTGAGTGTTTCATAATCATTATCTAAAGCTACAACTTTGACGTTAAAACTATTGTTAGCAACTTGCGTATATAAGGCTGTATCTTGTGCGGAATTTAATGAGTTACCAGAGAAATTTTCATTAACTACATCAAATGCCCCCTGAGGTGGTCTGATGATATTTACTTCAGTATCCAAATCCCTGCATTGATCAATTGCAAGAGCTTCATCGGGTCCAATGACAATATCATAAGCTTTAAAAGATGCTGAAAAATCAAAAAAATCGACTAAATCTATGGATGTGGCATTTTCATCAACGCTAAATTTTCCTTCAAACTTGATAAAAGCTTTTTTAGAGTCGTCATCAAAGTTTTCAGCAGGAGCTATTGTGCCTCCTTGATTACTGCTAGCACCTACGCCAACCCGGTATGTACTTAAA
>DDHL01000085.1:7142-13730 GCA_002352945.1 Campylobacteraceae bacterium UBA1877
CCCGGTATGTACTTAAATTTTGGCTTAAATTAAAGTCAAATAGATCGTCTTGATAAGAGTATGTGCTTTGTCCAATATTTTTCATTTGGGTTGAATCTTCAAAATATTCAATATTATCCATATCCATGTAGACTTCAACCAGTTCAGCCGTTTCAATAAAGCCATCATCAGCACTCTTTTTCATGTTTGAAATCCAAATGTCAAATACATACTCTTTATCAGGTTCAATATCTCCAACAAAGCTTTTGTTTTCAAAGATTGTCTCATTAGAGTCTTTGCTTTTAATTGTATCTATAAAGTAGCAAACTCTAGGTTCATAAAGCTGAGTAGCAAAGGCAAATACTGATAAGTAATATCTATCTTGATTTGTACCAATTTCTAAAGTAGCGCTCGTTTGGTTATTGTCAATGATTCCTAATCCATTGGTGCCAACATCATAGGCGTGAATATCGATTCCAAAATTATTTTGGCATGATGGATTTCTTGAAGTTACATAGGCATTATTATTTGTAATAGATGCATTAAAGGTGTTGTAATTAGCAGTATTTGTTGAGTTGTCATTAAATCTTGCTAATCTAGTACCGTCCATATTTACATAATCGCCTAATATGTCAACGTCACCTTCGCCAGTAAAGATAAGAAATTTGGAGTTAACGTCACCATTTTTGGGAGTAAGGAATCCTGAGAGAGTAAAATTTTGTACGTTAGAATCAGATATGTTTTGATAACCATTGTATATTGTTATATTTTGTAAATTTTCATTATCATTTTCATAAACAACCACTAAAGACCAAGCACCATATGCGCCCAAAGCATCTGGAAAATAACCATTTCTATCGGCCGCATTTCCAGCATATGTAGTTAAATCAGCTACCGTATAGGTTCCTGATCCATTTATATACTCAGTTACTTCAGCAGAACCTTGGTATGGATAGTAAATGTCGTAAGAGTCCCAGTGCATATTGTCATCTGAAGCTGTTATGGTGGTATAACCTGAGGCTCCAGGTGGTTTGAATTTAATAACTTTAGCATCTTTATACTCATTGCTAGCTGCTCTTCCTTGCCAATAAAGATAAGCTTTTTTTATAGTTGAGCCAGCTGGAATCGAAAGTTCTGCACTTGAAGAGTTAAATGTTGAAGCATTATTATCAACATCCCAGAATCTGGAGGCTACAATTGCATTGTTGGTATTATTTCCTGGGCAAGTAGTCTCGTTTATGTATGACCATCGTCCTCTTCTCCATTCCCCAACAATGCTATTTCCAATCATTCTGATATCACCACGTAAATTTTCGCTGTATAAAATTTCAAAATCTTTAAAATTTGTGCCTGTAAAACGTAATTCTTCAAATTCAATATCCAACTCATAATTCATCAAAGTGTCATAGCGTCTTTCAATTTTTATGTAGATTGTATCGCCCGCTGAAACATTAAAAGCAGATGGGTTTTTATCATAAGAATTTGACGTATTAGAGTAATATTCGTCGCCATCACAAGTAGAGCCAATAAAAAGAGATGAGTAAGTTTTATTTCCACTAAAATAAAAATCTAGGATTCCAGATTCGCCAACAGTAAACGTATAATAATCATATCTATCATTGTTTTGATGGACTGTTCCAGAAATTGTAATATCTTTAGTAGGAGATGCGCCATCAAGTGCGGTAATTATCTCAGCTTGTGTACAACTATCATTTGGTTCGCTATCAGCAAAAAGCAGTGAAACCATTAATCCTAATGTTACAATCAGTCGGTACATATTGGCTCCTTTGTGCACACTTGTACAAGGACTCATTGTATCAGAAAATTTCTTAAATTCTTACTTTAATGTTTTTTTGTATGCTTTGTGGAGTGCGTCTATAAAAGCGTGTCGTACGTTGTGGGATTCAAGAGCTTCGATGCCAGCGGCTGTTACGCCTCCTGGACTCATAACACCATCTTTAATATGCGCAGGATGATCTGATGCGTTTAAAAGAGGAGCAAAACCATTAAAAAGCCCTTTTGTAAGCTCATAAGCATCTTTTCGTTTAAGCCCATCTCTTACAGCTCCATCAGCTAAGGCTTCAGCAACTATGGCTAAAAACGCAGGTGCGCATCCATTAATGCCAGTGGCAATGTCTAACTCTTTTTCGCTATCAAGCCAAAGGGTTTGGCCGATACTTTGTAAAATCTCTTGTGCTTCTTGTTTAAAAGAGCTATCGCCTGTAAGGGTTGTCATAGAGGCTTGATGGGCAGCTGCCAAATTTGGCATGGCTCGTACAGTGTGGCGGGCACTGATTGTTTGGGTAAGTGTTTGTAGCGAGATGCCAGCAAGTACACTAATTAGCGCATCAGCTGTTCCATTTAAAAATTTAGAAACAGGTTTTAGTGCATGGGGTTTAACACATAAAATTAAACATTTTCCCGTTGTGTCAACCCCATCACTTAATAGCTTTACATGTAAAGCCTTATTAAATTCTAAGTTTAGTGCATCTAGCTTGGATTTATCTCTTCCATAAACTTCTATCTCATACTTTTTTAATGCACCTCTTATCATTGCTTTTGCCATGGCTCCATTGCCGATAAAGCTAAGCTTCATTTGCTTCCTTTTCCAAAAAGTTGCTAATTGGCTCCATTAATCCATAATCTGGATGCTTTTCTTGGTCTAAAAGTACTTGTGCCATAGTTTTGTTATCAACGTTAAAAATAAGCGGAGCAATAAAATTTAAAGTTGATGACTCAATGGGGGTTGAAACAATCATAATAACCAAACTCAAAACTGCGCTATCTTGAGAGATTTCCAATAGGTCTTTGTAGTATTGGGGCAGGTCGTAAGTATACTCGCGCAACATGAAGGGGTTGGCTAAAGTAAAAGAGGTTTCATCATCTAAGCTTTTAAGGCGCATAAAAAAGTCATCAATCTTGGTTAGCTCCATAGATTGTATATGGGCAAACCCAGGAATTGGACTTACAACACGAAATACCATGGCATTCCTTCGTCTAATAAATTTGCAACTATTATTGTATCACCTTGGAGTTTAAAACTCTCTCACGCCAATAAAGTCTTTACATGTAAACAAACTCTAAAACAGATCGACTAAGATAAAGAAATATTTATATTGTAGTGTTTAAACTTTGAATAACGTAAAAAAGACTACAATACTCCCTATTAATCAAGAAGGAGCAATATGAGAGCTTTTAGTATTTTAGCCCCAGCGGCTGTGGTGCTTATATTAATGAGTGGATGTTCCCAAAAAGAACCGCAAGAACTCTATAATAAACCAGCTCTATTTTGGTATGAACAGATAGTCAAAGATATAAAAGGTCAAGATTTAGAATCAGCCGATTTGCATTTTACATCTATGGCTAGTGAACATGTAGCCTCGCCCTTGCTAAAAGAGACCATGCTCATACTTGCCCATGCGCATATTAGAGATGAAGCTTATGCGATGGCAAATTTCTATTTGGATGAGTATATTAAACGTTTTGGTGATTCTTCAAATATGGAGTATGTTTCGTTTTTGAAAATTAGAGCAAACTTTGCCTCTTTTGCCTATCCAAATCGCAATCAACAATTGCTTCTTGATACAATCGAAGATACAAAATCCTTTGTGCGTCGTTATCCAAATTCACCTTACCGCCCAATGGTTGAGACGATCTTAACAAAGATGCAGCTGGGTGAATTTTATCTAAATCAAGAGATTGCAAGCCTCTATGAGCGTACCGGAAAAGAGGAGTCTGCGGCAGTTTATCGTGAATTGGTTGAAAAGTCACCACTTAATAAAGCTAAAATGATAAAACCAAAGATACCTTGGTATCGTGCAATTTTTGAATAAAAATTTTAAGGAGCAAGCGTGCAATTAAGCGATTATGGTGTATTTCCAACGACACTCCCGATTATCGTAGAAGATGATCTGTTTTTATACCCATTTATGATTTCGCCACTATTTTTAAATGATGAGGAAAATATAGCAGCGGCCAATGAAGCTCTTGAGAATAATTCACTGGTTTTAGTTGCTTCAGCAAAGCCTGGTGAAGAGGGAACTCGAGATTTTGATACTATTTATAAGGCTGGTGTTATAGGCTCAATCATGCGAAAAGTTTCTTTGCCTGATGGCAGGGTTAAAATCCTCTTTCAAGGAATGAGCAAAGGCAGAATTATAAAAGAGATTGGAGTTCGGCCTTTAAAAGGGACAATTGAAGTTATTCAAACTGTTCGGGACAATGAGGCTAAAATTGAAGCTATCGGTTCAATTATGCGAGAAAAAGTTCGCACGTTAGCTGGAATTAGCAACTACTTCCCACCAGATTTGCTAAAAACAATTGAAGAAAATAGTGAAATGAGCCGGATTTGCGATTTGGTAGCTAGCTCCATGCGGCTTAAAAAAGATCAAGCCTATAAACTTTTTATTGAAACCTCTCTTGAAAAACGGCTTTTAATGCTTGTAGATTATTTGATAGAAGAGATTGAATCAAGCAAGCTTCAAAAAGAGATAAAAACAAAGGTTCATTCGCGCATTGAGAAGGTCAATAAGGAGTATTTTCTTAAAGAGCAGCTCAAGCAAATTCAGCAAGAGCTTGGCTCAGATAACCAGCGCGAAGAGGAGATAGAAGAGTATCGCCAAAAGCTTGAAGCTAAAAAGCCCTTTATGAACGAGGATGCGGTTAAAGAGATTAGTAAGCAGATTGACAAACTTGCCAGGATGCATCCAGACTCAGCAGATGCAAATATGATTCAAAGTTATCTTGATTGGGTTATTGAGATTCCTTTTGAAAAAAATGCTAAAGAGCATCTTGATATTAGTGAAGTTAAGCGCCAATTAGATAAAGACCACTACTCTTTAAAACGACCAAAAGAGCGTATTGAAGAGTATTTTGCAGTAAGACAGCTTTTGGAAAAAAGAGGAATAAAAAATACCTCAAACAAGGGTGCAATTTTATGTTTTGCAGGACCTCCGGGTGTTGGCAAAACCTCCCTTGCAAATTCTATTGCAAAGGCACTTAAGCGTGAACTTGTAAGAATTGCTCTAGGCGGGCTTGAAGATGTAAATGAATTGCGCGGCCATAGGCGAACTTATATTGGCGCAATGCCAGGACGTATTGTGCAAGGAATTATTGAAGCTGGTCAAATGAATCCAGTTGTGGTTTTAGATGAGATTGATAAGGTTGCAAGAAGTTTTAGAGGCGATCCAACCGCTGTACTTTTAGAAGTTTTAGACCCAGAACAAAATAATAAATTCCGAGATTACTACTTAAATTTTAATATCGATTTAAGTAAAATTGTCTTTGTAGCAACAGCAAATGATGTTGGATCAATACCGCCACCATTGCGAGATAGAATGGAGTTTATTTATCTTAGCTCATACACCCCTCAAGAGAAGTATGAGATTGCAAGAAAGTACCTCATTCCTCAAGAGTTAAAAAAACATGGACTCAAAAGCGTTGAGGTTTCAATCCATAAAAGCGCATTACAAACAATTATCTCAAATTATACTCGTGAATCGGGTGTGAGAAATTTGCGAAGAAGAATAGCAGATATTTTAAGAAAGTGTGCTAAACAGCTTCTTTTAAACCCAGAATTAAAAAAGGTAAGCGTAACTACAAAGAATCTGCCTGAGTTTCTTGAAAAACGTGTATTTGAGATTGAAGAGGCTGACAAAAAAGATCGTATTGGTCAAGTAAATGGTTTAGCCTGGACAAGTGTGGGTGGAGATGTTTTAAAAATTGAAGCCATTAGAATTCAGGGCAAGGGAGCAATGCAAATAACTGGATCATTAGGCGATGTAATGAAAGAGTCAGCTAAAATCGCTCTTAGCGTTGTAAAAGTGCTTATTGATAAAAAGCATATCAAAGTTCCAAAAGAGATTATTCCTTATACAAAAAAAGAAAAAGAAGAAAAAGTCTCTCTTGAGGGAAGTGAAGTGTATCGCAGATTTGATTTGCATTTGCATGTTCCAGAGGGCGCGACGCCAAAAGATGGTCCAAGTGCTGGTATAACTATGGCAACGGCTATTGCTTCAATTTTGACCGATACAAAGGTTCGAAGCGATGTGGCAATGACAGGAGAGCTTACATTAACAGGAAAAGTCTTGCCAATAGGTGGATTAAAAGAGAAACTTATAGCTGCTTATAAGGCTAAAATTAAAACAGCAATCATTCCAAAGAAAAATTATGAGAGAGATTTGGATGAGATACCAGATGAAGTTAAAGAGGCTTTAGAAATCATACCGGTTGAGCGAATCGAAGAGGTTTTATCAATCGCTTTAGTTAAAAATTAAAAACCAAACTAAAAGAGGGGGATAAAACCCCTCTTGATTTGTAGTTAAAAGCTCTAGAAGTTAAAAATTAGAGAATATCAAATGGGTTTGGAACAACTCGTTTTCTATCAATAATATAAGGTACGATAGCAGCATGGCGTGCTCGTTTAATAGCAGCCTCTACCATCTCTTGATGTTTTTTGCAGTTGCCAGTTAATCGGCGAGGCATAATTTTAAAACGCTCAGATAAAGAGTGTTTTAAAAGTTTTGTATCTTTATAATCGATAAACTCAATTTTTGCTTCACAATATTTGCAATATTTTCTAGAATATTTTCGTTTTTCAGCCATAGTTTT
>DDHL01000085.1:13939-16544 GCA_002352945.1 Campylobacteraceae bacterium UBA1877
TAGTTTTTACCTCTTATTAAAATGGAATTTCGTCATCGTTGACGTCATATTCAGGGATTGAATTACCCCCAGTATTGTCATGTTTTGGCATGTTCTGTTCTGGCGTATTTTCATAACGGGGAGTATCGTAGCGTTGATTGCTACTGTTTTGATGGGGTGCAGATTGGTATGAGCTGCCATCATCTTGACTTTTGCCATCAAGCATTTGCATAGTATCAACAGTTACTGTGTGCTTGCTTCTTTTATTGCCATTTTGATCAGTCCATTGCTCAAGCTTTAGGCGACCTTCAATCAAAACCTTTTTGCCCTTAGTTAAATACTGATTAGCAATTTCTGCAGTGCGCCCAAAAAGAGTAATGTCAATAAAACAAACTTCTTCTTTTTGTTCACCGCTTTGGGTTTTATAACGACGATTGGTCGCAATTGCTGTATTACAAACTGCACTTCCACTAGGCAAGTATCTCAGTTCTGGATCTCGTGTTAGGTTTCCCACTAAAATGACTTTATTAAACATGCCGTCTCCTTGGTGCGCTTACGCCTCCGTTGCTGGGGCTGGTTCCTCTGCTGGTTCGCTAGCTGGAGCCGCTTCGGGTTTTGGAGCCTCAGGAGCTTCTTTTGCCTCAGGAGCCTCTTTTGAAGCTTTAGCAGCGTTTGCTAGTTTTTCCCAATGAGTAATCTCTTTTTTCTTTTCAAATTTAATAGTCATAAATTTGATAATATCTTCGTTGATTCTTACAATACGCTCAATCTCTTTAATTGATGAAGATGGTGCTTGAAAGTAGAATACAAAGTAAGTTCCACGTTCAAATTTTTGCACAGGATAGGCTAATCGACGTGTTCCCATTTCAAGTACTGAAGCAACTTCGGCTCCATTTTTTTCCAACACCTCTTTAATAAGGCTGGATTTTTGCTGTACTTCCTCTTCTGTTAAAGTAGGCTTAAGTACAAGCAACAATTCGTAGTGACGCATACATTCTCCTTATGGATTTTTAGCTCTTAAAAAGAGCAAGGATTTTCTCAGACAGTGAGAATAGGGTAGGATTATATCTTAAAATAACTTAATTTTTTATCAGTCTTGATATAAAAAGGATGCAAGATAGCAAAATTGAGGGCTTATCGCAGTGTGGCTGGCTTTTTAAAATAAGTTCAGTTTTTGCTAAATGGGCAAGAATTTTTTGATACTCATCTGTGCTAAAACCCATGCTCTCTTTGGCGCGTTTTGCAGCAATGTGCTCAGGCAGTGGGTAGCCTAAAATCTCTTTTGCATTGTGACTTCCGTGTAATTTAATATATGCATAAAAGGTAAAAAGCTGGGTAAAGTAGTTTTGGATTGCATTTATTAGCCGAATTTCATCAATCTGGCCAGACTCTAAAAGAGTTTTTAAATCATCTTCAACAGGCTTTTTGGCAATGAGGTTTTGAATGAAGCTTTCAACTCCAATCGTTCCACTTCCATAAACGAGTCTGTCAATATCAGCTGATTCGATCTCTTTGTCTAAGATGGCTAATTTATCAAGTTCATTTACTGCTAATCGCAAGTTTTCATTTTGAAGCATATAAAGATGGTTAAGCGCATATGGTTGGATGTTTAGATTTATCTTTTTAGCAGCTTCTATGAGGTAGTTCATTGCTTCGCCCACACTTGGTTTAAAAAAGCGAACGTTTTGAGCATTGAATTTTGGAACAAAATTGGCAGCAAAGGTTTTGATTTTACTTTCATCACTGTAACAGCTGATTAAAAATCTGCTTTGAGAAGATTTTGCGGTGATTTCAAGAAGGGTTTGCACTTCTTTTTTTGGAAGGGCTTTGTCGCTTTTTACATGTAAAATATTTTTGTTACCAAATAGTGAAGATTGAGATAAAAAAGATTTGGCTAGTTTAAAATCGTACGCATCAAAATAGAGTGTTAGCATATCATCGGGCGTGGCTTCCCAAAGTTCAAGCAAGGCTTTAGTGTAGTAGTCTATCTGATAATCGCAAGCCCCATAAAGCAAGATAGAATTTGGCAAACTCTTTTTATTTAAAAGATTTAAGAATTCACGCTTATACATTTTACGGATCCAGTCGTTTTGTTATTTTAGCAAAAATCCGAGCACTTGGGATGTCAGATTCAACTATCATAACTTCAACTCGCTCTAGTAGCTGCGCATCTTCATCTAGCAAAAAGAGTCTTGCTCCTTTAACTACGTCATCTAATCTTGCAATAATATTTTTTCCACCAACATCAGTAATAATTGCTCTAAAGCGGTTTCCATTATTAGCAGCAGCCCACCTTGCAAATTTGCGATCCATAAACTCCCATGCAACCTTGTCGCTCTCTCTTTCAAGTTCACTTAAACTTTCACAAGTTTTGTCAATATCGCTTAGAAGAAATCGTGTCTGCTTTGAGTCATTTGCTATTTGAGCTTTTAAAAGACGATGCAAAAGTAAATCGCTGTATCGGCGGATTGGAGATGTAAAGTGGGTATATGTTTTAAACCCTAATCCAAAATGACCCTTTGATTCGGCCTCGTAAACTGCTTTTTTCTGACTTTTTATGATGAGTTTATCCACGTCTTCACGGATACCAAGTTTTGATGCTTGGGATTGGATAGAAGATATGAGT
>DDHL01000085.1:16758-21592 GCA_002352945.1 Campylobacteraceae bacterium UBA1877
GATAGAAGATATGAGTTTATTTAAATCAGAATCAAAACGAATCTCCAATCCAATGAGTTCTAAATCAACTAGCAAAGCTTCAATCTTCTCAAACGATGGGGCTTCATGGTTTCTAAAAATCCCTCTTTTTAACCTTTGGGCAGCCGCTTTATTAGCTAAAAGCATACAATCTTCAATAAGAGAGTGGGATGGGGTTTCATGCTCTTAGTAAGTAGCCGCAAGCAAGCCATCTTTGTCAAGCTCCATTCGAATTTCAGTAGATCGAAACTCAAATCCTTCATAAAGACGCTGTTTTCTAACTTTGCTAATTGTGGCATGCAAGGGCAGTAGCCACTCCAAAACTCTCTCATCAACCTCTTTTTTTTGGCTAAAATCTTGGTTTAAAAATAGATCAATTTCATCGTAGGTGTAGCGTCTGATCGAGTGGATAATTGCATTATGAAGCTCGCTTTTGATAACTTCAAGGTTGTTTGGATCTAAAGTTAAGGCAAAACAAAAAGCGAGCCTATCTTCATTTGGTTTAAGTGAACATAGGTTTTCACTAAGGGCACGAGGGAGCATTGGGATGGATTTGTGTGGAAAATAGATAGAAAATCCACGCTTTTTTGCCTCTTTGTCTGTTGGGCCAAAGGCAAAAACATACTCGCTCACATCTGCAATGGCTACATATAAAGTGTAATTTTCTTTATCGAAATAGATTGCATCATCAAAATCTTTCGCATCTGGTGGATCAATAGTGCAAAATGGCAAATGGGTTAAATCTAAACGGTCTGGATAGAGCGATTTGTCAACCACATTTCCGTGTGAGCGTGCTTCAAGCTCAGCCTCTTTTGAAAAGTTTTCATGTTTGTCAAAGTGGGCAAGGGCAATTGCCTCATCTACCATTGGATCATCAAGGGAGCCTAAAACTTCTAAAATTCCATTTGTTTGAGTATCTATTTTTAAAACAGTTCGCTCTGGAAGCGCTCGAAGGGATTTTTGAGACGCACTAAGTGAGATTTGCAAACCTGTTTTTAAACTGACGCCAACTATGACTTTGTGTACCTTTTTTGTGTATACAACGGTTGTCGCGTGGGCTCTTTTAATTATCTCAACAACGGCTGCCTTAGGACGTCCCCCTCTTCGCATTAAGCGCTTTGCTAATACAATATCTCCCCTACTAGCACCTGCAAGGTTTTTTGCCTCAACCAAAAGATCTTTGTAATTATTTTTTATATCAAAAGTTTGTAAAAAACCAGTTCCTGAAGAGGATACATCGATAATTCCTAGGCGATAGTTTGAGCCAAGTTTGTAAATGCCCTTTGAAAAGGTGCACGCTTTGTGCCGTAAGAGCATTTGAACAATCTTTTTTTGCTCTAAAGAGAGGCTGGTGTCATGAACACCTATGCTTAGGTTTGCTAAAAAAGATTTCACTGTTGGATTTTTTTAACAGCTTCTAAAAATTGGGTTGGCTCTAAAGAGTGTGCTTGCAACAGCTTAACTGCTTCATCGATTGATGGTTGCGTGCATTGCTCAAAAATATTTATTGCAGTTTTTGTTACATGTAAAGGAAAAGCGAGGGGATAAATCTCTTTTGGAGCTGTATCTGAGTTGGTTGAAAATCTGATTGCTTCTAGCAGTTCAGTCTCTAAATTCCACTGCTCAAATATTTTTGCAGTAACCTCTTCATTTGAGATTCCATGGATTTTAAACTCAAGAGCTGAGAGTTCTTGAATAGTTTTAATGGGTTTTAAAGCCTCTTTAAAACTCTCATCCTTGTTCTTTTCAATCAAAACGTGAGAGAGTACGACTTTGCCAACTTCCATCATAAAAGAGGCTGGAACAAGTATCTCTAAAAGTTCTCTATTGACCTTAGAATACCAGTGAAATATCATTGCGCTTTGAAGCGTGCTAATTTCTTGAAACTGATGGTTGGTAAGACCGTATGGAGCAAGGTTAATTTTCATACTTTGTCGTATAGCACTCGATAGAGCAAAGCCTCGAACAGTTGCCATGCCAAAAAGGGAAATAGCATGAGAAATACTTTTTATTTCACGGCTAAAACCATACAAGGGGGAATTTGCTGATTTTAAGATATTGGCTGTGAGCATCGGGTCACTCTCGACTACTTTTACCAACTCTGAAAGAGAACTATTTTTATCTGTGCAAATTCGTTGAATCTCCAAAACAGTCTCATCAAGAGGGGGGAGAGCTTTTATTTTATGCAAAATGGTTTCATCCATCACAAGGCCTTTTTGTCTATGTTAATTGTGTGATTATAGCTCATATAAGCTTAATTCCTATTTCATATATAACGAAAATTTTTAAAAAATTATCGATTATATTGGTGATTATATATTATTTTTTCTAAAATTATTGATAAAAGTGAATATGGGGATTTTTTAAAAAATTTAAAAATAAAATCATCCTATCCTACTTTTTTTAAGTTGAATAAGCATTGAGGTTAAGCTTAAATTCAGTGGTTTTTGAGGACTTGTTTGTTAAAATCTCTTATTAATTTTAAACATAAGGAAAATCGTATGGCAGTAACTGTGTATTATGACAAAGATTGCGATTTGAGTATCATTCGCAACAAAACTGTTGCAATGATTGGATTTGGAAGCCAAGGACATGCTCATGCAGAAAATTTACGCGATAGTGGTGTTAAAGTTGTAGTTGGTTTGCGTGAAGGAAGCGGATCTTGGAAAAAAGCGGCTGCAAAAGGTTTTGAGGTTAAAACTGTAGCCCAAGCATCAAAAGAGGCTGATGTTATCATGATTTTATTGCCTGATGAAGTTCAAGCAGATGTATTTGAGGCAGAAATTAAGCCAAACCTCAATGAGGGAGATGCAATTGCTTTTGGACACGGTTTTAATATCCATTATGGCCAAATCAAAGCACCAAAGGGTGTTGATGTAATCATGATAGCACCAAAAGCTCCAGGCCATACAGTTCGAAGCGAATTTGTAAAAGGCGGCGGTATTCCAGATTTGATTGCAGTTGATCAAGATGAATCAGGTAATGCAAAAGCACTAGCCCTAAGTTACGCATGTGCAATTGGCGGCGGACGAACGGGTATTATTGAAACAACTTTTAAAGATGAGACTGAAACTGATCTATTTGGTGAACAAGCGGTACTTTGTGGCGGCGTAACCTCTCTTGTGCAGGCTGGTTTTGAAACCTTGGTTGAGGCTGGCTATGAGCCGGAAATGGCCTATTTTGAATGTTTGCACGAGTTAAAACTTATCGTTGATTTGATGTATCAAGGCGGCATTGCAGATATGCGTTATTCTATCTCAAATACAGCTGAGTATGGTGATTACGTAAGTGGTCCTCGAGTTATCAGCGAAGATTCTAAAAAAGCAATGCGAGAGATTTTAAAAGAGATCCAAAATGGTCAATTTGCAAAAGATTTTATCCTTGAGCGAAAAGCTGGATATACGCGTATGAATGCTGAGCGTGCAAATATGCGCAACTCTTTAATTGAAAAAACTGGTCAAAAATTGCGTGGCATGATGCCTTGGATTTCACAAAATAAACTTATCGACAAAGATAAGAATTAATCTCTTTAAGGGCCCTTTTTGGGCTCTTAAAACTAATTTGCATTTATGACAAAACGAAAAAAGCAAAAAGCTACCCCAAAGCGAAAAACAAAGAGAATACAAAAGCCAAAGCAAAGTAAAAAAGCAAGCCCGTTTAAGTGGATTGGACTGCTTGCAATTGTACTTATCTCTTTGTCTATTGTAGTTGGATTGCAATTAAAGCAGTCTCAAAAGAGCTCTAGTGCAACTGAAGTTTCATCAAATTTAGATGATGCACTTATGCAAAAGATGCGTAAGATGCTTGCTAAAGAACAAGAGGAGTTAAAATCGACCCATTTAAGTACTCCATCAACTCCTAAGCCTCCTGTTTTGCCTCCAGAGCCAAGTGTTAAAACAAGCCAGATAAAAGAGCATCCAAAGCCATCTGAAGCAATTGACTATGAAAAAAATCTTGAAAAAGAGCCTGAAGTCAAAGAGACTAAAATAAAAGAACCAGCTGTTTATAGTGGCAAACCACGTTTAGCAATCATCATTGATGATGTCTCATTTGAACATCAAGTTGAAAAGATTAAAAGTATTCCCTTTGCTATTACCCCATCAATTCTACCTCCGACAAAAAGGCATCCAGATTCTGACAAGTTAGCGCAATCGTTTGAATTTTATATGGTCCATCTTCCAATGGAAGCAGTAAGTCACAATAGCCCAGAATCCCGCACTCTAAAAGTTGGTGAGTCGAGTAAAAGCATAATGCAATGGATTGACACATTGCATAAACAATTTCCAAAAGCACTTTACTATAATAACCACACAGGCAGTAAATTTACAGCCAGCAAAGAGTCGATGGATATTTTAATTAGGGCTCTTAAAGCAAAAAACCTACTCTTTTTAGATAGCAAAACTACACCAAAAAGCGTGGCAGTAGAGGTTGGAAAAGAGTATGGAATGCATATACATGTAAGAGATGTCTTTTTGGATAATTTAAGCGATAAAGAAGCTATAAAAACACAGCTTAAAAAGGCAGTTTCCATCGCCAAAGCTAAAGGCAAGGCAATTGCCATTGGTCATCCTCATCCAAATACCTTAAGTGTGCTAAAAAATGCGAGTGAAATCTTAAAAGATGTAGAAGTGGTTTATGTGAAAGATTTGTAATGGACATGCTTGAAGTTTTGCCAAAATCATTAAAAGAGTTGCCAAAGCCTCCATCAAAACTCTATTTCAAAGGTGATGTGAGGCTGCTTGATTTGCGAAAAGTTGCCATAGTTGGAAGCAGAAGGCCAAACTCTTACACACGAGGGGCGGTTTTGCGGCTTTTC
>DDHL01000121.1:0-4898 GCA_002352945.1 Campylobacteraceae bacterium UBA1877
GCTCTTGTAATTAGCAGCTACTCGAGCGAATGTGCAAGAGCTTATGGTAAATTTTTTCCAGATTTTATTAAAACATATGTTGGCGATGACATTATTGGCGCTGAAGTTAGCGGGGCTTATAAAAATGTTATCGCAATTGCTAGTGGAATTTGCGATGGTTTAAAACTAGGCAACAATGCAAGAGCTAGTTTAATTGCTAGAGGTTTGGTGGAGATGGCTCGTTTTGGCAAGGCTTATGGGGCCAAAGAGGAGACCTTTTTGGGTTTAAGTGGAGCGGGCGATCTTTTTTTAACGGCTTCTAGCACCCTCTCAAGAAATTACCGGGTTGGCTTAGGATTGGCAGAGGGAAAGGATTTAAAAACTATCCTTGATCAGCTAAAAGAGGTTGCTGAGGGTGTTTATACCGTTAGAGCAATAGAGTCCATGCGTATATCAAAAAATATTTACACTCCAATTGCCACAGAGGTTAATAAAATTCTTGATGGCAAATCACCTTTGGATAGTTTAAAAGATTTACTCAATCAAACAGCATGAAGCCTTTACATGTAAATACTTCAATAATACAAATAGCAGCTATGTGGATAGAGAAGATTAGATGAATCTTTTACATGTAAATATTCTAACTCTTTGCAAAACTTTTAAAAATAGATTATGGTTTATAGCTTTTTTATTTCTCTTTTTTGTATCTAACTTATCTGCTGTTACAACTAAAGATATGATTGGCCAGCTTTTGATGGTCGGTTTTTATGGAGATGAGCCCTCTAAAATCAAACCGCTTTTGCAAGAAATCTCTCAAGACAAAGTTGGTGGAGTTTTGCTCCTTGGGCGCAATATTGCTTCCCCTAAAAAACTTAGAGAACTTACAAGCGCATTGCAAGATGCCTCTAAGACGCCTTTACTTATTGCCATCGACCAAGAGGGTGGAAAAGTAGCAAGATTAAATAGTAAAAATGGTTTTGAAGATTTTCCATCTGCAAAAAGTGTTGGTGAAAATCTCGATTTAAAACAGGCTCGTTTAATTTATACAAAAATGGCGCAGCTTTTAAAAAGTTATGGAATCAATTATAATTTGGCGCCAGTAGTCGATATTCAAAATCCAATTTCACCAATTATTGGGGCTAAAAATAGAGCTTTTAGTAAGAATCCAAAAGAGGTTTCTTCTTATGCTAAAATCTTTATTGATGCATTTGAAAAAGAGGGCATTCTTACATCTTTGAAACATTTTCCAGGTCACGGAAATGCAAAAAAGGATTCCCACACTCATATTGTAGATGCAACTTCAAGTTGGAAGTATGAGGAGCTTTTTCCATATTTTGAATTGATTCAAAACAAAAAAGCAAAGAGCATTATGGTTGCTCATATCTATTTAAAACAGTTTGATAAAAACTATCCTGCAACCCTCTCAAAAAAAATTGTAAATCAGATTTTGCGCCAAGATTTAGGATATGATGGCTTAGTTATTAGTGATGATTTGGCGATGAAAGGTGTTAGCGGAAAATTTAACTTATATGAGCGTTTAGTTTTAGCAATCAATGCCGGTGTGGATATGCTAATTATTTCTGAGCCCGAAATTGATGGATTATTAACTGCTAAGTTGGCAAATAGTTTAATTTTAAAAGCACTCGAAAATGGTGATATTGAAAAAAAGAGCATTCAAAGTGCTTATAAGCGAGTTATGGATATTAAAAAGGAGCTTTTGTGATTTTTAAAAAAGTGCGTTTATTAGGGCATAAGGGCTATCAGGATGTAAAGGTTGAAAATGGAGTGATTGTGCAAATTTCCTCCCAAATCGAAGATAAATCTGCCAAGATTGTTGATGGCGCTAATAGATGGCTTCTTCCAGCGATTGTAGATTTAAATGTGCGATTAAAAAACGATTCACTAAGTGAAGATAATATCCAGCTTCTCTCAAAGGATGCCGCAAGGGGAGGGGTAGGAACAGCTTTAATAATGCCCGATTTTACACCAAGGTTAGACAATGAAACCTTGCTTGAATTGCTAAATGCAAAGTTATCAAGTCTAAAAGCAAATCTCTTTTTAGCTGCTCCGCTTACTACAAGAGAGAGTGGTATTTTAAACAATTTAGCAACACTTATACAAAATGGAGCAAAAGCAATTCAAACAAATTCATCGGTTAATGCTAATTTGATACGCCGTGGCTTGCAGTATGCTCTTATGAAAAATGTACCCTTTGTTTGCAATTGCTATGAGCCAAATTTAGATGATGCCGGAGTGATGAATGAGGGGGAAATTTCATTTAAGCTAGGTCTTCCTGGGATATCAAAAATTGCTGAAATTACCGAAGTTGCAAAGATGGTTGAAGTTGCCCAGTACTACAAAGCCCATGTACTGCTACAATCTCTTTCAACCAAGCGTTCAATAGAACTTTGCACAGAGGCAAAACAAAGAGGCGCTCATGTAAAAGCAGAGGTAAGTATCCACCATTTATGTAAAACTGATGTGTGTTGTGATGGATTTAATACTGCCGCAAAAATTAAACCCCCATTGCGTGAAGACAAGACAAGACAAGATTTGTTAAATGCTTTGCAATTGGGCCAAATTGATCTGCTAACTTCAGCCCATCAGCCCCGATCAATTGTCTACAAAGATGTTGCATTTGAGAGGGCTTCATTTGGTATTCACGCAATTTGTGATCTATTACCGCTTGCTTTTACATATTTGGTAAAAAGCGGACTTATTGGTATTGAAAGATTAATGGAGCTTTTAAGCTACAATCCTGCCCAAACTATAGGCTTAAACAGTAAGGGTAAAATCGCAGTTGGAATGGATGCAGATATGATTCTTTTTGATGACACAAAAGAGACTATTATGTCTGAAAAAGGAAGCATATATGAGGGCGAACTGCTTTATGGAGCTGTGGATGCGACTTATATTAAAGGAGAGTGCGTTTATAGCCGATAGTGGATTCTTACAAGATAGAGTCCACTAGCAGGGGCAGGTTTTTTAAAATAGAGTTTTTTGCACTCAAGCTGCTCTTGTAGCTCTTTAAGGCTTAATCTTTGATTGGCACACTCAATTGCTGCAGCAACCATAAGGCGCACTTGGGAGCGCAAAAAGCCGTTTGCTTTAAATGTAAAGATTGATAAATCTTTCTTTTTGTAGCAAAATGCCTCATATAAAATTCGTTTTGTGCTTTTAGTGTCACTTCCTTCTTTTTTAAAGAGTGCAAAATCGTGCTTACCTTCCATAAGCTTTAGTGCGCTATTTGCCAAATCAAGAGAAAACTCTGGCATAAAAGCGACACTATGAGCAAGATGGGGCAGGCACTCTTTGTGCCAAATAATATATCTGTAATGGCGCATAATAGCATCGTATCTTGCGTGAAAATTATCGTGAACTTTTCTGATATCCTTTACATGTAAAGTAGGATTTAAGTATTGATTGAGCATCTCTTGTAAATGGTTTAAATCGCTCCAAAAGTGTGGCAAATCAAGGTGTAAAACCTGTCTTAGAGCGTGAACTCCAGCATCGGTTCTGCCGCTTCCAACGGGGGTGTTAAAAATTCCAAGAGCACGCAGGGCTTTAGATAATGCTCCAATAATAGTATTTTGCGTATGGGTTTGCTGTTGGAAGCCTTGAAAGTATGCTCCATTATATGAAAGCACAAGCGCTACTCTCACTAAAATCTCCGGATAATCTTTGTGTAAAAAACAGATATTGAAACTATAAAAAAGAGTCCAAAGACGATTCCAATTCCTATAATTGGAATGGATTTGCTAACAAGCATAATGCCTGCAAAGTATGCAAACAGTACTCCAAAAATTCCCCCATATATTCCACTTCTTTGATACCTGTAAGTAACAATTCCCATGCTAAGACTAAAAAGATATGTAGCTAGCGGGAAAAGTGCAATGAGGGTATATAAAGAGAAATTTTTTGCCCTCTTAGGATTTGTAAAAATGGGCTTCCAAAAGTCTAAAACCGACTCAACCTTTTCAATATTTGCTAACTGCTCAGTATTGATAACCATAGTTTTATATGATACTTCATGCAATTTATCTTCAAAAAATTCATAAGCATTTCCATCATGCAAACTAAGCTGCAGTTGTCCGTCATTGTTATACAAAAGGGCTTGATTGGCTAAAATTAACTGCTCATTGCTCTCATCCTTTGTGGGTGAAAACATAATAACATTATTATACTCTTTTTGATCATCTTTTTGACTTTCACCTTCAATAAAAACAAACCAGTCTGCAAAACGCTGTCCAAATTCAGTCGCTTTAATATTAACAACTGCTTGAGAGCGTTTATAATCGACAAAATTCTCATTAAGCTGACGAGATAGTGGGATGAAAATCAAAGCAGTAACGAGTAAAAGTATTGAGAGAAAAAGAGAGATAAGGCCAAAAAATATCGCAACGCGTTTTGGAGAAAAGCCTAGAGTAAAAAGGACTATTATCTCATTTTCTTTGGAGAGTTTAAAAAGAGTCAATCCAAGGGCGATAAAAAAGCTAATTGGGATAGTAAAAAGAAAAATTTGCGGCAGCATGTATACATAGAGCTTCCCAAGTTCTAAAAAGGTTATTTCAATCACGGAAGTAACACTAGCAATTTGGATAAAAAAGACAATTGATAAAATAAAAAAGAGGGTTAAAAATAGTGAGCCAAAGAGTGTAAAAAAATTGCTCAGTAAATATCGTTGAACTTTATCCAAAGTAGACTCCAATTAGTTTTAATAAAAATTCTTTAAAAATGTATGTGATAAATAGCCCTAAAGATAAAAAGGGAATAAAGGGTAGCTCATAATTAGTTTTTTTGATGATTACAAAGGCTAAAAGTGCAATCAAAGCAGCAATATATATTGCAACCAATCCAAGTTTAATTCCCAAAACTGCCCCAATAATTGCAGCTATTACAGTATCGGCTTCACCCATGCT
>DDHL01000121.1:5132-6037 GCA_002352945.1 Campylobacteraceae bacterium UBA1877
CCATGCTTTCTTGCTTTTTAAATGCAGAGATGCAAATTCTTAAGAGTGCAAAACCTCCTGCAAATAGCAAGGCATCATGAAGTGCTTCAAGCTCTAACCGAAAGGCAAGAGCAAAGAGCAAGGCTGGAAGCAAAAGGGCATCTGGCACTGCCTTGTAGCGATAATCAATTATCGACATAGCTAGCATTAATGAAAAAACAATTCCTGCAACAATGGCATAATAGGGCTCTAAAATTGTACTAAAATAGTAAAATAAAACCCCGCAGCTTACCTCAATAAGTGGGTATTGAATGCTAATAGGGTTTTTGCAATATGCGCATTTTCCTCTTAAAAAGAGCCACGAAAGAAGAGGGATATTATGATACCACCGTAAAAAGTTTTTGCAAGAAGGGCAGTAAGAGGCTGGCTTGATGATGCTTTGGGATTTTGGAAGGCGTAAAATGGCCACATTTAAAAATGAGCCAATACACAATCCCAAAATAGCAATCAAGAGATTAATCATTAATCCCCCCGAAACGGCGCTCAGTTTTATGAAAACTCTCTATAAAATCATCTAACTCTTTACATGTAAACTCTGGCCAAAGAGTTTTACTAAAGCGAAGTTCTGCATAAGCTGCTTGCCACAGCAAAAAATTTGACAAACGCATCTCTCCGCCAGTTCGAATAAGCAAATCAACACTTTGACTGCAATCAAGAGCATTTTGGAGCGACTCTTGGGATATTGTCTCTTTTGAGCAAGCTTTAATGGCTCGAATAATCTCATCCTTGCTTCCATAATTTATCGCTAAGGTTTGAACTAGTCCCGTGCATGAGGCGGTAAGTTTTTCAAGCTCTTTTATTGAATTTTGCAATTTCAAAGAGAGTTTGGAAATATCTCCAATGGTTTCAAAGCGTATATTATTTTT
>DDHL01000084.1:0-332 GCA_002352945.1 Campylobacteraceae bacterium UBA1877
AAAGTAAAAGTAGGGTTTGATCCAACAGCGCCCGATTTGCACTTAGGTCATACTGTTCTTATTCAAAAGATGGCAACTTTGCAAAAATATGGAGCCGATATTCAGTTTTTAATTGGTGATTTTACTGGAATGATTGGTGATCCAACTGGAAAAAATGAGACACGTAAAAAATTAGATCGCCAAACAGTTTTAGAAAATGCAAAGACATACCAAGAGCAAGTTTTTAAAATTTTAGATCCAAAACATACCCAAATTTTGTTTAATTCTAAGTGGATTGAAGCCCTAGGGGCTGCTGGAATGGTAGAATTAACAACAACTTTTAGCGTAGCAAG
>DDHL01000084.1:572-697 GCA_002352945.1 Campylobacteraceae bacterium UBA1877
ATGCTTGAGCGTGAAGATTTTGAAAAACGCTATAAAGCTCAAACCCCAATCTCTATTAGCGAATTTATCTATCCGCTACTGCAAGGCTATGATAGTGTTGCTCTTGAGTGCGATATCGAAATGGG
>DDHL01000084.1:967-2401 GCA_002352945.1 Campylobacteraceae bacterium UBA1877
TCAAAAATTTAACCTGCTTATGGGAAGACACTTGCAAAGAGTTTATAATGTTGGCAAAGAGCAGGCTGTTATCATGATGCCCCTTCTTGAAGGATTAGATGGGGTGCAAAAGATGAGTAAGAGTTTGGGAAATTATGTAGGCGTAACTGACAAACCCCAAGATATGTTTGGTAAAATACTTAGTATCTCTGACGCATTGATGTGGCGCTATTATGAGCTTTTGAGTTCTAAAACATTAGATGAAATCGATAAGTTAAAAGAGGGTGTTCAAGATGGTTCAATCCATCCAAAAGCCGCAAAAGAGGCTTTGGCAATTGAAATCGTTACAAGGTATCATGACCAAGAAAGTGCACAAAAAGCAAAAGCAGAGTTTGATAGGGTTCATGGGCAGCGAAATTTGCCAAGCGATTTAAAGACCTTTACATGTAAAGGTCCAATTTGGATTGCAAAGGCGCTAGTTGATGCGGGATTGGAGCCATCAACCTCGCAAGCAAGACGAGATATAGCCCAAGGTGCAGTAAGGTGCGATCAAGAAAAAGTGACTGATAATCAGTGGCAAATTCCAGAGGGTGAGTATGTTTTGCAAGTTGGCAAACGTAAGTTTATCCGATTAAAGGTAATAACATGAGCCTACCAAGTGTAACTATAGGTAAACATACCATAAAACACCCCATTATCCAAGGCGGGATGGGGCTTGGTATAAGTTGGGATAAATTAGCAGGTGCAGTCAGCAAATCAGGGGGATTAGGAGTTATTAGCTCGGTTGGCACTGGATACTACAAAGGCCAAAAATTTGCTAATCATACCATTGATAACCGCCCTTATCAAACCGAAGGATTTTACTCAAAAGAGGGGCTTCATGCAATTATACGCAATGCAAGGAAAGTGTGTGGTGATGCACCTCTTGCGGTAAATGCCCTTTATGCAAGCAACGACTATCCTCGCATTATACATGATGCTTGTGAAGGTGGCGCAAATATTATTATTACAGGAGCTGGCCTTCCAACTAATATGCCAGAATTTACTAAAGATTACCCCGATGTAGCTTTAGTGCCAATAGTTTCATCAGCCAAGGCTTTAAAAATTATTTGCAAACGCTGGAAGCAGCGTTATGATAGATTGCCAGATGGAGTAGTTGTTGAGGGTCCTAAAAGTGGCGGCCATCAAGGTTTTACTTATGAACAGTGTTTGCAAGAAGCTTATCAGTTAGAAAATATTGTTCCTCCAGTTGTTGAAGAAGCAAAAAAGTGGGGTGATTTTCCTATCTTTGCAGCTGGTGGTATTTGGGATAATAAAGATATTAGATATATGTTGGCTTTAGGAGCCAATGGCGTTCAGATGGGAACTCGCTTTATTGGAACCTATGAGTGTGATGCAAGCGATGTATTCAAACAGGTTTTATTGCATGCAAAAGAGGAGGATATTAAGCTTTTC
>DDHL01000084.1:2633-4930 GCA_002352945.1 Campylobacteraceae bacterium UBA1877
GATATCCAGCAAGGGGAATTCAAACTACGCTTATGGATGCGGTTGCTAAAAGAGAAGGACCTGCAATAAAATGTATTAGCAATTGTGTTAGTCCATGTCAAAGAGGAAAAGAAGCACGTGCAGTTGGTTATTGTATCGCGGATCGTTTAGCCGATGCATACTTAGGAAAAGAAGATACAGGACTTTTTTTTACAGGAGCAAATGGATATCGATTAAATGAGATTATTTCAGTTGAAGCCTTAATGGATATATTGGTGCATGGGGAAAAAGCTTAAACTATTTCTATTTATAGGGATTTTTATAACTCTTAAACTCTTAGCTAGCGACGCTTACGAAAAGCAGATTTTGCTTTTTGACCAAAGCTTTTCAAAATCCAATAGCGAACAGATGCTAAAAATGCATCATATGCTAAAAAATATATATATCCAATCAATCATTCAAAATGATACTGAGTTGAAAGTAAAAGCGCTTTCACGACTTGTAAAGAGTGCAAATAAGCTTAATTTGGATGCAAAGCCCTATGAAAAAGAGTTGGCAACACTAAAAGCAAAAAACCCCTCACTAGTTAGCCAAGCGACTAAAACTAAAAAAGTAAAAAAACCAACTCCGGCAAAACCACCGACTAAAAAGACTGATGCAGGTACTAAATTAGCAATCTTGTCAGTCAAATTTGATAACAAGAGTATTCGTTTACAATATAACAGGCCAATATCAACTAAGGATGTAAAATCCTTTGTACTAAAATCAAAAAGTGTTTTACGCTATGTTTTTGATTTGCCAGGGGCTTTAATGGGCAGTTCAAGAACATTTAAAAGCTCTTTAATTGATCAAGTGCGAGTAGCTCAATACAATAAAAAAATAGTTAGAGTCGTTTTTTCGCACAATAAAAAACTCGATCTTGGGTATAGGATTGAGGGAAAAACACTCTATATTGGCACCAATGGCTCTTCAAGTCCAAGAAAAAAACCAGATGTTTATACAAAATCTCCAGCAACTTTTCAAAGAGGATTTGATCCAAGCAAAAAAGTGATTGTACTTGATGCAGGACATGGGGGAAAAGACCCAGGTGCTGTAAATGGAAGATATCAAGAGAAAAAAGCGGTTTTATCAACAGTGCTAAAGATTGGACGGGAGCTTAAAAAGCGAGGATATAGAGTCTATTATACTCGTTCAAAAGATGTTTATTTGCAACTTCGTACAAGAACTAGAATTGCAAATGATAAGAATGCTGATCTTTTTATTTCTGTACATGTAAACGCAGCTCCAGCAAAGAGCAAATATAAAAGCATGCATGGCATTGAAACCTTTTTCCTCTCTCCGGCACGCTCGGAGCGTTCAAAAAATGTTGCAGCCTTGGAGAATAAGTCTGATGTTGAAGAGATGAATTACTTTTCTAAGCAGACATATTTGAACTTTTTAAATCGTGAAAAGATAATTGCTTCAAATAAATTTGCCCTCGATGTGCATCAAGGAATGTTTGATTCACTAAAAGGACACTACAAGGTGCGTGATGGCGGCGTAAGAGAGGCTCCTTTTTGGGTGCTTGTAGGAGCGCAGATGCCAGCGATTTTATTAGAGCTTGGATACATTACCCATCCAACTGAAGTTAAGCGAATCTTTAGTTCAAAATATCAAGAAAAGATTGCAATTGGTGTTGCAAACGGTGTGGATAACTACTTTTTAAAGAATCACTAATGGCTTTATTGCAGTGGGATAACGGGGGCAACCTCTATAATCAAGTTTTTCAAGATTGCTATTTTAGCAAGGAAGATGGCTTAAAAGAGAGCCGTTATGTCTTTTTAGAAGGCAACAATTTACCAGAGGCTTGGCAAGGTAAAGAGCAGTTTTGTATTGGTGAATGCGGTTTTGGAACAGGGCTTAATCTTTTAGCGCTTTGGGAGCTTTTATCTACATGTAAAAATAGACCACAACGATTAATCTACTACACATTTGATGGCTATCCTCTTTTATTAGAAGAGTTAAAAAAAGCTCACTCTTTTTGGCAAGAACTTAAGCAATATGCTCAAAAATTGCATCAATTTTATCCTCCAAATCCAAAAGAAGGGCTTTATGAATTTGATTTTTCACCTTTACATGTAAAGCTTATAATCGGTATGGCTCCTGATGCAATTTGCCAATTTGATAGTAAAATCGACGCTTGGTTTTTAGACGGTTTTGCACCCTCTAAAAATCCGCAAATGTGGTCGTCAAGAGTTTTTGAAGCTATTGCAAAATGCAGTAAAAAAGGAACTACCTTTGCTACATTTACTGCAGCTACAAAGGTTCGAAGAGGCTTA
>DDHL01000084.1:5146-7928 GCA_002352945.1 Campylobacteraceae bacterium UBA1877
CACATTTACCGCAGCCACAAAGGTTCGAAGAGGCTTAGAGAAAGTTGGCTTTAGTGTCCAAAAAAGAAAGGGCTTTGGCAAAAAGCGTGAAATGGCTTATGGTACTTTTGAATAAAGTTTAAAGGAGCAGTCTTGGAGAATTTAATAACTATTCAAAAATATGCAGCTAAAAAGAGATTAAGCACCTTTGAAGTGATAAAACAGATAAATAGCGGAAAACTCCAAACTATAAAAAAAGATTCAACCCTTTATATTCTTTTAAATGAAGATGTAAAAGAGCCATCAATAAAAGATTTTAATGATGAAGATGAGGCGCTTTTTAAAGAGGTTTTAGATAAGTGCGAATATGGGGTATTGAGTTTAAACGATGCTACTAGACCTTATAGCGTACCTTTGAATTTTGCATATGATGATGGTGCTATTATTTTTCATGGGGCAAACATGGGTAAAAAGATTGCATTAATGAAAAAAAATCCAAATGCCACCTTTTGTGTGGTAAAACCCTATTCGCTCATTCCATCTTATTTTTTTGATTCCAAGGTTGCTTGTAAGGCAACGCAGTTTTTTGCAAGCATTATTTGTGAAGGCAAGATCGAGTTTATAGAAGATTTAGCTCAAAAAGCTTTGATGCTTAATAAGCTTATGCAAAAGCTTCAACCTGAAGGCGGTTATGAAAAGATTGAGCCGGCTTTTCACAAAGAGATGTTAAAAAAGTGCACTGTTTATAAACTTCAAATTTTACATGTAAATACAAAGTTTAAAGCGGGTCAAAATTTAACAAAAGAGAAAAAAGCAGCACTATTAAAAGAGTTGAAAAAACGTGCAAATAGCCTAGATTTGGCTACAATAAAATTTATTGAAAAATTTACTCTTTAAAGTGTAATATCAAAGTCTTCATGAATGGTTGGTTCTGGCTTGCCAAAAAGATATCCTTGGGCATAATCAACCCCCAAGTGCTTAATTGTCTCATAGATGGGTTCACTTGATACATATTCGGCAACTGACTTGATGCCAAGGCGTTTTGTAAGCTGAACAATTGCGCCAATTATCTTTTGTTTTTCCAAATCTTGGTCGCAACCCTTTACAAAGGCCGCATCAATTTTAATATAATCTGAGCGCAAAGACAACAGCCTGCTAAAGTTAGAATTTTCACTTCCAAAATCATCTATTGCAATATCGCAACCGTAATCTTTAACCAAACCAATGGTTTTATTTACCATATCGCTCTCATTTGAGAGGGTAAGATTCTCTAAAACCTCAAAAGTGACATTTGTAGGATTAATCCCGTGCATTTTGGCTTTTAGCTTAATAAATTCAACCAAATAACCATCTAAAATATCCCTTTCGGTTATATTGATTGAAAATTTAATATTTTTATTTGAAAAGTATTTAAAAGACTTATTTATCATACTCTTTGTAATGGATGTAAGCAAGCCTAAACGTCCCGCAGCGCCTAGGAAAACAAATGGTGAGATTACCTTTCCTTTATCAACAACCCTAGCTAGACACTCATACTTGTAGATTTTGCGGCTTTTTACATCCACGATAGGTTGGTAATAAGGCACTATCAAATCACGATAGATAAAATCTTTAGTTTTATTCAGCCATGCAATACTCTCAAGCTCTTCTCGAATTTTGTTGGTATTTCCATCATATATAACCCTAAAGCGTTTGCCGTGCCTTTTAGATAAGTCAAGAGCAAACTCTGCATCTACTATTGAGTCGTGTTTGGATTTTATTTGGGCAATGCCAATACTAAAGTTGATAAGAATTTCAATTCCATCTACCAATACATCTGTCGTGTCAAAATAGGCAAAAATTTGATTGCAAGTATCCTCGATGGTATCTGTATC
This sequence comes from Campylobacteraceae bacterium UBA1877, assembly GCA_002352945.1. Lineage (GTDB taxonomy): Bacteria > Campylobacterota > Campylobacteria > Campylobacterales > Campylobacteraceae > UBA1877. The sequence goes on from DDHL01000084.1 coordinate 7,000, forward strand.
ATATTCGGTTGAAACCAAAGCAAAGCGATCGGCACTTAGTTTGTAAAGCTTATCATCTTTGCTAAATAAAAAGAGTAGATTTTTAGCAACCTCTTTTAAAAGGGAATCTCCAAAGGAAAACCCGTAAAGTTTATTGTAAATGTTAAAATTATTTATATCAAGCAGATATAAAGCCCCATTTTTCATCGAAGAGATATCTCTTTGAAGAGCAAGGGCATTTGGAAGGTTTGTAACTTCATCTTTATAAAGTTTTTCTAAAAGGGCATTAGATTTTGCCTGGGCAATCTCTTCATTTTTTTGTGCAACATCTTTTAAGTATAGATTTTGAGTGGCCATTGGAGTTATATCGTATCGAACTCCCATATACTCAATAGGTGTTCCTTTAGAGTCTAAAATGGGTACAATTGTTGATTCAACAATGTAGGTTGAGCCATCTTTTCGACGATTTTTAATAACTCCTTTCCAAATCTGTCCCTGCTTGATAGTTTTCCACATGTTTGCAAAGGCGCTTTTTGGCATATCAGGGTGTCTTACTATATTGTGGGATTTGCCAATGAGTTCTTCTTTTTTGTACCCAGAAATCTCTTCAAAGGATTTATTTGCGTAAGTGATAATTCCACGTGGATCGGTTTTAGACACAATTGCGCTTGCTTCAAATGCGTGTTCTAGCTGTTTTGCGATTTGGGCATTATCATAAAGATGCTCAAGCTCATTGACGCGCTTAAATACTTTAGCAAAGGTTGCTTGCAAAGAGTCAACTTTATATGGTCTTGTAAGCCACGCATCAATATTAAGGCCCTCAAAATCTCCTATAGTTTTATTTTTATCAACAAATGCGATGGTTGCAATATCCTTTTCTTGGTAGAAATTGATAAACTCTAAAGTTTGATTAAAATCTAAATCAAGTATAGCTATTTTGGCTGGATAGT
>DDHL01000084.1:8151-15117 GCA_002352945.1 Campylobacteraceae bacterium UBA1877
AAGCTATTTTGGCTGGATAGTTTTCAAGCACAGATTGGGCTTCTCGAAGAGAGGTGGTAAAACGAAGATTACTGCAGTGCGCGTTTAAAAAGTCTAATAAATTACCTGCCTGGAGACTTGAAGCAAGTAGCACAGGCAAGTTACAATGAGCACGCATGCAAGTTCCTTTTAATTTTAAAAGATTTAAGTCTGCTTTACATGTAAACTCAAAGAGTTGTCAAATATGATAGTGCTTGGCTTAAATCTTTTTTAGAGCAAATCGGCATAAATCTAAAAAGATTTTGGCAAACTGCACTAAAGCAAAAAAGTTTGCCAAAATGAGAAAATTTGTAAAGATAAGCTCTTTTGCTAGATTAATTTTAAATTTTAGATTTAATAAAAAAGCCCATATCAGCAACTATCTCTTCAATAGATCGCTCTCCATTAATTTTATGCAAAAGTCGTTTTTGGGTATAAAAAGCTTGAATTGCCGATAATGGCTCTAAATAGACTTTCATGCGATTTTTAAAGACTTCAACATTATCATCAGCGCCTCGTCCGCGACCTAGGACTCGCTCTTTTGCAACCTCTTCGCTTACAACAACTTCTATAACGCTAACAAGTGAAATTTGGCTCTCTTTTGCCAAAATTTCATCTAAGGCTTTCATCTGCTCAACACTTCGTGGGTAGCCATCGATTAAAATAATATCTTTTGGGCTATTTTTGATAGCTGTTACGATAGTATCAATAACAATATTTAATGGAACTAAATTTCCAGCACTTATGTAGTTATCGATTGTTTTTCCAAGCTCGCTTCCGCTTGCAACCTCGCTGCGCAATAGTTCACCAGTAGAATAGTGGGCAATCTCTTGGCTGTTTTTTTCTGCAATCAAGCTAGCATCAGTAGTTTTACCACTGCCTGGAGCTCCGATAATTAAAAATAATTTTTTCATCTACTCTCCTTTTTTAGGGTGTGCAATTTCACGTAACCTAATTCCAAGTTCTCTCATTTGAGCATTTTCTACTGGAGCAGGTGCGCCTGTTAATTGACATTGAGCGCGCTGGGTTTTTGGAAAGGCAATAACATCTCGGATACTTTTGGATTTTGTAAGTAGCATGATGAGCCTATCAAGTCCTAGTGCAATCCCTCCATGTGGCGGTGCGCCAAATTGGAGTGCTTTTAGTAAGAATCCAAACTTATCATTAGCCTCTTCATCACTAATACCAAGCAATTTAAAGACTTTTGATTGGATATCGCTTCTGTGAATACGGATACTTCCTCCTCCAAGCTCAACCCCATTTAATACAATATCATAAGCGATTGACTCCATCTCATCAACTGGCGCATCTAAATCTTTTGGCATTGTAAAAGGGTGGTGGAGTGCTTTTAGTTTGCCATCTTCAAGTTCAAACATATCAAAATCTACTACCCACACAAATTCAAACTCATCTTCTGGAATGATATTCATAAGTTCAGCTAAGTAAATGCGAAATCTTCCCATGTAATCAAGCACAAGTTTTTTTGCTCCAGCACCAAAAAATACAACATCTCCAACTTCAAGTTTACATGTATCAATTATCTTTTGCAAGTCTGTTTCGTTGAAAAATTTTGTCAAAGGACCTTTTAAACCATCTTCTTTGAACTGAAAATATCCAAGCCCTGAAGCTCCAAACTTACGCACATAATCTTCAAAACCCTTCATTTGGCGTTTTGAGAAGATTTTATCTCCTTGGGGTACACGCAAGGCTTTGATGCGGTTGTTTTTAGGATCAGCTGCAATGGAGCTAAAAATTTCATTAGAGCAGCGAGCAAAGATTGTATTAACATCAACCATGCTTAAATCGTATCGCAAGTCTGGCTTGTCTGAGCCATATTTTTCCATTGCCTCTTTATAGGTTATTCTTTTAAAAGGAGGGTTTATATCATATCCAGCCTCTTTAAAGACCGCTTTTAAAAGCTCTTCAGTTACCTTGATAACATCATCTTGTTCGCAAAAACTCATTTCGATATCGATTTGAGTAAATTCAGGCTGTCTGTCGGCTCTTAAATCTTCATCTCGAAAACATTTTGCAATTTGGAAATATCGATCAAATCCAGAGACCATTAAAAGCTGTTTAAAGAGTTGAGGTGATTGGGGAAGGGCGTAAAACTCTCCGTGGTGAACCCTGCTTGGCACAAGATAATCTCTAGCGCCTTCCGGAGTTGCCTTAGTTAAAATTGGAGTTTCAATCTCTAAAAACCCGAGTTTATCAAGGGTATTGCGCACAGCCATTGTTGCTTTTGAACGGAGTTTAAAAGTGTTATAAGCTTTTGGGGTTCTTAAGTCTAAGTAGCGATATTTTAAGCGAATCTCTTCGCCCACATCACTATCTCCAATTACAAAAGGAAGAGCCGCACTTGGGTTTTCTATTACAAGACGACTTACTACAACTTCAATTTTTCCTGTTGGGAGTTTTGGGTTTTCAAGACCTTCGCCACGAGGTCTAATTCGCCCGTAAGCACGAAGCACATACTCATCGCGCACCTTTGAAGCAACTTCATGAGCCTCTTTGCTGTCTTTAGGATCGCAAACAAGCTGAATCAATCCGCTTTTATCGCGCAAGTCTATAAAAATTACACCGCCATGGTCGCGGTAACTATTGGCCCAGCCGCACAGCTCGACCTCTTGTCCAATATTAGATTCGTTAAGTTGGGTACAGTAATGACTTCGCAAGTTTCTCATTCCTATTTTACATGTAAATTTAAGAGGGTTATTCTACCAAAGCCTTGCTTGTTCTTAGATAAAGCAATTTGGAACTTTTTACCCTTACTTTATAAACTTAAACCAAATATGCTAAAATCCTCTTATGAAAAGAACAACCATCTTGCATCCTTATAAAATTGTCAAAAAAGTTGGTGTTATTTTACGACCAAATAGTGATTTAAGCAAATCCCTTTTGCGGTTAAAAAATGCCCTTGAATCCCATGGGATAACTCTGTTTATTGAAGAGCATGGTGCAAAATATTTAGGCCAAGAGGGCGGGCTGAGTTTTGAAAAGCTCGTGCAAGAGTGTGATATGCTTGTATCAATGGGTGGGGATGGAACCTTGCTTTCTGTTTGCAGACGGGCTTATGAACATGAGATTCCGGTTTTAGGAATCCATGCAGGCCAGCTTGGTTTTTTAACAGATACAAAACTTGATGAGATTGAGAGTTTTGTAAATGCCTTAGCAAGTGGAGAGTATAGGATAGATAATCGGATGATGCTTGAAGTTTTACTTCAAGGCAAAACTTCAACCGTTAAAACTGTTGCATTTAACGATGTAGTCTTTTCTCGTGCATCAATTTCATCTATGGCAAAGATTGATGCGTATATCGACAATTCCCTTTTTAACGCCTACTACGGTGATGGGGTTATTGTTTGTACGCCAACTGGTTCAACTGCTTATAATATTTCAGCCGGTGGACCGATAGTCTATCCACTAACAGAAGCGCTCATTTTAACTCCAATTTGCCCCCACTCTTTAACCCAAAGACCCCTTGTTTTGCCAGCAGATTTCACACTAACTTTGCAAAGCAAAGATGAAACTGTTCTTGTAGTAGATGGTCAAGATACGTACAATATGAGTGATTGGGAGAGTGTTCAAGTTCGAATTGCTCCTAAAATGGCGCGTTTAGTTCATAATATAAATAGAAACTATTTTGATATCTTGCGTGAAAAGCTCCATTGGGGGGATAAATGATTGAAACGCTTTTAGTTAAAGATTATTTGCAATTTAAAAAAGTTAATTTGAATTTTGAACCCGGACTCATTGCTTTTACCGGCGTCAGTGGGGCTGGTAAATCTGTTTTAATGCGAGCATTTCTAGCTCTTTTTGGCCTTGAAGAGTGTGATGCAAAACTCATTGAAGCTGCACTTGATGCGCCGCTAATGCTTGAAGATATTGGCATTGACTCTCAAAGTCCAAATATTTTACGCTGTGTGAAGCAAAAGAGTGTACGTTATTTTATCAATGACCAGATGGTCTCACGCAAAAAGATGGCCTTTACATGTAAAAATGCCATACGCTATCTTTCGGTAAAAGAAGCCGATGAGTTAAGCTCAAGTGCATTGCTAGAGCTTTTAGATGCTAGTATCAAAGAGAGTAGTTTTAAACAAAAAAAGAGTGATTTTATAAAGCTCTACCATGAGTATGTAGCTGTAAAAAAGCAGCTAGAATCAATTGAGGCCGAAGAGAAGCGTGTAGAGGAGTTAAAGGAGTTTGCCCAATTTGAGATTCAAAAAATCCAAGAGGTTGATCCGCAAATTGGTGAAGATGAAAAATTGATGCAGATTAAAAAAATGCTCTCAAAAAAAGAGAAGTTTGAGAGCGCGCTTGAGCGAGCAAATGCCATATTTGAAGTTGAATCGGCAGTGCATGAAGCCTTGGCGCTAGGAGATATTCAAAGCGATTTTTTTGATGAGTGCATGAATGAATTAAGAATGCATCTTGAAAATGCGAGTGCACGTTTGGCTGATTTGGAAGATGCTGATATTGAAAGCGTGCTTGATAGGATTGAAAAAATAAGTGCATTAAAAAACCGTTTTGGAACAATCGAACAGACCCTTGAGCATCTTCAAAAACGCAAAAAAGAGTTAGCTCATTATGAAAATATTGCCTTTGAAAAAAAAGAGATTCAAGCAAGGTATGAAGCACTCAAATCTCAAGTTTATAAAAGCGCCAAAGAGATTTCAAAAATTCGAAAAGAGGCTTTGGGTGATTTGCAAAAAAGAGTAAATGCCTTTTTAAAAGATCTTTACTTAAATGAGGTATCTTTACATGTAAAAAAGATTGACCTTAATGAAACTGGTCAAGACGCCTTGGAAGTTACTCTCTCTAAAGTGGATATTCGACACATAAGCTCAGGGGAGAGAAACCGTTTGAGGCTGGCTTTTATTGCCACTGCTCAAGAACTTGGAAAGGTTAAGGGTGGAGTTTTAATTTTAGATGAAGTAGATTCGAATCTTAGTGGAAAAGAGGCCATGAGCGTGGCAAATGTACTTTTAAAATTGGCCAAAGATTACCAAATCTTTGCCATTTCTCACCAACCCCAATTAACCTCTCAAGCAAACCAGCATTTTTTAGTAGAAAAAAAGGGCGAGGAAGCCTTTGTTCGACAATTAGACCATGATGAGAGAATTTTAGAGCTTGCTAGAATGGTTAGCGGCGAGAATATAACATCCCAAGCAAAAGAATTAGCACTCTCACTCATTCAAAAAGGATAAAAGTGTCTGAGAAGATTTTGTTAGTTGAAGATAATAAAGCTCTGGCTAAGTTATTAGCAAAAAAGTGTGAAGCAACTCTGAATTTAAAAGTAGATGTCGCACACTCAAAACAAGAGGCGCAAGAGTTGATTGAAGAGAATTGTAATGACTATTTTATTGCTCTTTTAGATTTAAATTTACCCGATGCTCCAGATGGAGAAATTGTAGATTATGTATTATCATATAATATTTTAGTTATTGTTTTAACGGGCAATATTGATAAAAAAACAAAGGCTCTTTTTGCTGAAAAACCCATAGTCGATTATGTCTATAAAGGCAATATGGATGATGTCAATTATATCTTTTCCATGGTTGATAGATTAAGAAAAAACCGCCAATATAAAGTAATGGTTGTAGATCCATCCATTGCATCAAGAAATAGGACAAAAGCTATACTAGCAAGCCAGCAATTTAAAGTTTTAGCAGCTGCTCACGGCGAAGAGGCTTTGGGCTATTTTGAAGATAATGATGATATCTCTCTTGTTGTAACAAATTATAAAATGCCAGTAATTGATGGGATGGAGCTTGTTTTAGAGTTAAGAAAAAAGCATTCAAAGCAGAATTTAGGAATTATTGCAGTAACTTCAGATAGTGATGAGGGTGTGGTTGCAAAATTTTTAAAACATGGAGCAAATGATTTTATTATAAACCCCTTTAGTAAAGAAGAGCTTATTTGCAGGGTAAATAATATAATTGAAGCCCAAGAAAATATTCAAACAATTGCCAATTTATCAAACATTGACCCGCTAACTGGCACTTTAAATAGAATCTGCTTTTTTGACCAGTTAGACCAATACATAAGTGAGGCTAATAAAACAAACGAGCCGTATATGCTAGGAATTATAAATATTGATCATTTCAAAAAGATAAATGACAAATATGGGCATAATATTGGAGATAAAGTTATTGCCTTGATTGCAAAAAAACTCAAGGATGAATCAAAAGGGAGTGATTTAGTTGGAAGGTTAGGTGGGGAGGAGTTTGGTGTTGTCTTGAGAAATATTTCTAAAGAAAAAGCGGTTGCATGGTTTGTAAAAATGCGGGCAAAAATTGCAAACGAGCCAGTAGTTGTTGATAAAACTCCTATTAATGTCACTGTCTCTATGGGGTTAGCCAATAGAGCCGATGTAGAATTTGAAGAGTTTATTGATTTAGCTGAAGAAGCTTTGATAGAAGCGAAAAAGGCTGGAAAAAACCGTGTAGAGATTGCGTAACAAAAGGAGAGATAATGTTAATTGATACCCACTGCCATTTAGATGATGAGAGATTTAATGATGATTTAGATGAGGTTATAAAAAGAGCTTATGAAGCGGATGTGCGAGCTATTCTTCTTCCCGGAGCCGATAGTGATGATTTGCCAAAGGCAAAAGAGATCTCTTATAAATATCCAAATGTATTTTATGCAGCCGGAGTGCATCCTTATCACCATGAACAATATAACAAAGAGTATCTATTAGAGTTTTTAAAAGATCCTCGATGCATAGCTGTCGGCGAGTGTGGATTGGACTATTTTAGACTTCCAAAAGATGATGAGGAAAAAAGGCTTGAAAAAGAGGCTCAAAAAAGAGTTTTTAAGAGTCAAATTGAACTTGCAGTAGAGTTTCAAAAACCACTCATTGTACATGTAAGAGAGGCAAGCAAAGATAGTTTTGATTTGCTTCAAGAGTTTGCCGCAGGTCGAGTTTGTGGGGGAGTTTTGCAC
>DDHL01000084.1:15279-16270 GCA_002352945.1 Campylobacteraceae bacterium UBA1877
TTTGTGGGGGAGTTTTGCACTGTTTTAATGCAAGCGAGATTTTATTGCCGCTAGCTCATGCAAATTTCTACTTTGGAATTGGGGGAGTGCTCACATTTAAAAATGAAAAAAAATTGGGTCAAGTCTTGCTAAAAATTCCAAAAGAGAAGATCTTATTTGAAACCGACGCACCCTATCTTACTCCCCACCCTTATCGAGGAAAAAGAAATGAGCCAGCTTATACAAGACTCGTTTTGGAAAAAGCCTCTGGGATTTTAGAAATGGATGCAACTGCGCTTGAAGAGCTCTCAACGAAAAATGCAAAAACTCTCTTTAAAGCGTTTGAAAAGATAAATTAGATAGACTAGATAATTCATTTTATCAAACAAAAGGAGTCCCATGCTTGGACGGCTTGTGGCAGTAGCAGCACTGTCTTGGACGGCATGCTTTGGCTTTTTAATTACAGAAAATAACTACACTCAGCAAGCCCATGTACTAAAGAGTTTGGATGTTGACCCCTCTTTTTTAAAAGATACACTTTTTTTATCTATGAAAGATGATGCAAACAGGTATCGCACAAAACACTTTTTAAACATTTTAGAGCGCGGCTACATGTTTGCCCCGGCTTTGCGTCAAATGATTGCCGATGCTGGAATTCCAGATGTGTTTTTATATTTAGCGATGGCTGAGTCAAACTTTTCAGCTAAAGCATATTCGTCAGCTAGAGCTGTTGGCCTGTGGCAATTTATGCCCTATACTGGCAGAAAGTTTGGATTACGCATTGATACATATGTAGATGAGAGAAGAGATCCTATAAAATCAACCAAAGCTGCTATAAAATTTTTACAATACCTCTATGATCAATTTGGGAAATGGTATCTTGCTGCAATGGCCTATAACTGCGGCGAGGGAAGGTTGCAAAGGGCAATTAAAAGAGCTGGAACAGATGATTTGAATGTGCTTTTGGACCCTAAAAAAAAGTATGTTCCCCTTGAGACAAGAAGGTATATCA
>DDHL01000084.1:16486-17598 GCA_002352945.1 Campylobacteraceae bacterium UBA1877
AAGAAGGTATATCAGAAAAATTTTAACAATGGCTCACCTATCAAAAAGTACCGATTTTTTAGTTGGGCATGATGGAGAGTATTTATTAAATCAAGGGAGTAGTTTTAGCTTCGCATCTGTAAAAGTTCCAGGTGGTACGACTTTGGCCGATGTTGCAAAAAGTGTTGGATTGCCTTTGAAGGTGATTAAGGAGTATAATATCCACCTAAACTACTTTTTTACCCCACCTGATGTAAAAGAGTATGAAATTTACATTCCTTATGATAAAAAGGCTGCATTTGCCCAAAATTTCAAACCCTCTAAAAACTCTGGCTCATTTTATGTTCATGTTGTCAAAAAGGGTGAATCTTTATATGAACTTGGAAGAAGATATGGAGTTGCATATAAGATAATTAAAGATTTTAACAATCTAACCTCAAATATTTTAAGAATCAATCAAAAATTAGTTATTCCAGTCTTAAAAAGGGCAAAAAAAGAGTATATTGTTCGTCATGGAGATACATTAGGAGCAATATCAAGGCGCTTTAATGTGAGTTTAAAAGCTTTGATGCAGGCAAATAATTTAACAAGTACAAATATCTATCCAGGAGGAAAGATTGTTATTCCTTAGATTTTGTACATTTGCTTCTTTTTTTGTTTTGCTTGCGGGCTGTTCATCAAAATCTATTTATACTACTGCTCCGACATCAAGCACACAAGGGATTAATAATTCGGCAAATATGCACCGTGCAACAATGCGTCCATATACGATTGGCTCAAAGACCTATTATCCGACAATGGTAAGCATTGGTGAAACCTTCAGCGGGGTTGCAAGCTGGTATGGAAAAGATTTTCACGGACGAAAAACATCCAATGGTGAAATTTACAATATGTATGATTTAACTGCAGCCCATAAAACCTTACCAATGAATACAATGGTAAGAGTGACCCATTTGGAAAATGACAAGAGTGTTGTTGTGCGAATCAACGATAGGGGACCTTTTGTAAAGAGTCGAATAATCGATCTTTCCTATACAGCTGCAAAGCGTATTGACATGATTAAGCGTGGCACTGCTCCGGTACGGCTTGAGGTTATTGGGTTTGATGGTATTGTAGGCGATAGGCCAGGGCAC
>DDHL01000084.1:17825-21154 GCA_002352945.1 Campylobacteraceae bacterium UBA1877
ATCCAAGGCGGTAACTTCATGGTTCAAATAGGAGCCTTTAGAAGAAAAGAGGGCGCTGGGAGTTTTTCAAAAGAGTTTAGCACTTCTCACCCTCCTTACAAAACCTTTGTTCAAGAAGGAATGTGGTTAAATGAGCCTATATATAGGGTTTACTTAACTGGTTTTAGAAGTGAAGAAGAGGCGCGTGATTTTATTGCTAAGGGCTATTTTGATGGAGCATTTATATTAAGGGATTCAAAATGATAGTTAAAAACCGAAAAACAAAAGAGACAGATATTAATTTAAATTTAGAGTTAAATGGAAGTGGGCAAAGTGAAATTAGTACAGGAATAGGTTTTTTTGACCATATGCTTGAAGCCTTTAGTAAGCATAGTTGTATTGATTTAAAACTTTCTTGCAAGGGTGATACTCATGTGGATTTTCATCACAGCGTTGAAGACGTGGGTATTGTTTTAGGCCAAGCCTTACATGAAGCACTCTTTCCTGTTGGGGCAATTGAGCGATATGGAAACGCTACTGTTGTGATGGATGAGGCGGCAGTAAGCTGCGATTTAGATATAAGTAACCGTCCATTTTTGGTTTATGAACTTGCCTTGTGGGATAAGATTGGAGAGTTTGATACCGAGCTTGTAGAGGAGTTCTTTAGAGCTGTAGTTTTTAATGCCCATTTGAGTGTGCATTTGATCCAGCAAAGGGGTAAAAATCGCCACCATATTGTAGAAGCAGCCTTTAAAGCGTTTGCAGTTGCCCTAAGGCGGGCACTTTTGGCTAATGAGCGCATAAAAGTTCCAAGCACTAAAGGTGTTTTATGATTGAACTAATTGTGCTCGATGTGGATGGATGTTTAACTGATGGAGGTATTGTATATACCAATAATGGGGATGAAATTAAGGCATTTAATGTAAAAGATGGTCTAGCAATCAGCTCTTGGGTTAAGATGGGTAAAAAAGCAGCTATCATTACGGGTAGGAATTCAAAAATTGTTGAGCGTCGCGCCAAGGAGCTTGGGATAACTTACCTTTATCAAAATGTAAAAGATAAAAAAACCCAATTAGAATCAATACTAAAAAAAGAGAATCTATCGTGGCAAAATGTAGCTGCTATTGGGGATGATTGGAATGATTTAAAAATGCTAGAGTTTGCAGGCTGGTCTTTTACTCCTAATGATGGAGCCGAGGCAATCAAAAAAAGGGTGCATACATGCCTTACATGTAAAGGAGGCCATGGTGCAGTTCGAGAGATGATTGATATGATTTTGCAAAAATATGACCTTGAAGACTCAATGGAGGCATTGTGGCGCTAAAAACCCTTGGAGCTTTTATGGGTGCATTCATGAGTGTGCTTTTGTTTTTGCTCATGCAAGACCCATATATTTTGGATTTTAAAACCAAAGATAACTCTATTGCATATATGCAAATGTATATTGTAAAAGATTATGAGATTACTACCGAGGGCGTTAGGGGGATTTTTAATGCTCAAAAAGCCATTAGATATAAAGATCGTGATGAATTTTATGTCGTTGATGGAATTTTGCAAAATGATGGATTTGTAAGTACCCTTAATGCAAAAAGGGCAATCTTAAAAGGAGATATTGTCCAGCTAAATGGGGATGTTTTTTATGCAAGAAGTGATGATTTTACACTCAAAAGCGATGAGATGATTTATGATAGAGTTAAAAAAAGACTCTGGACAGATCTCTATTTTATGGCAACTTATGGCCCGCACCAAAGTGAGGGAGAGGGTTTTGTCTATCTTTTAGATTCAAAAATTTTAGAGGCATGGAAGGTTGATGCCAAAATAGAAACGGAGAAATTATGAAGCGAGTTTTACTTTTTTTATTCCTAGGTTTTATAATATTAAATGCCCAAGAAGAGGTTGAGGTACAAGCTGATAAATTTTGGGCAAATGAAAAAGAGGGACAAGGTATTTTTACAGGAAATGTAGTTGTAACAAAAGGAAGTGATATTTTAAAAGCTGAAAAGTTAACCATCTATTTTGATCAAGACAAAAATCCTCTAAAATATGTAGCTAGCGGAAATGCTACAGGTAATTTGACTCTAAATGGGATTAAATATTTTGGCAAGGGTGAGATTTTTACCTACGAGCCTAAGCTTTCTAGATATACTATCCAAAAAAATGGGATGCTCCATGAGATAGATACTGATAGAAAAGTTTATGGTGAATTTATTACAGTAAATCAAACTACAGGATCCTATGAGGTTGATAGTAAGCCAAGCGAGCCTGTGAAATTTATTTTTAAGGTTGATGAAAAAGAGGATGAGGGCAAAAGTGAGGATAAAAATTGATACGAATTACTGAGGCAAATTTTTTAACCTCTGCTTCAACCTTAAATCAGTGTCCTTTTGAGGAGTATATGGAGGTTGCCTTTTTAGGGCGATCAAATGTGGGCAAAAGTTCATTGATAAATGCCATGACCAATCGAAAACAGTTGGCTAAAAAATCTTCAACACCCGGCAAGACAAGGTTGATTAACTTTTTTAATGTTACTTTTGATGAAGATAAACAGAAGTATTTTGCCCGCTTTGTGGATTTGCCGGGCTTTGGGTATGCAAAAGTCTCTAAAAAAGAGCAAGAGGCGTGGCAAAGACATTTAAATGATTTTATTACAAATAGAGTATCCATCAGAGTTTTTCTTTTTTTGATAGATGCAAGACATCCAAATCTTGCAATCGATGAGGGTGTATTAGAATATATCCAATCGCTTTTAAGAGATGATCAGGTTTTGCTAAAAGTTTTTACTAAAAGTGATAAATTGAAGCAAAATGAGTTGGCTGCTCTTCGTAAAAACTACAAAGATGGACACTTTGTATCTGTTTTAAAGCGTCGAGGTATTGATGCTTTAGTTGATTTAGTTGGGAGAAAACTTTTTAAGGAGGGGCAGTGTTAGAGTTTCGCAAGGCAACTTTAAAAGATATAGATGCTATGCAAGCGCTTGTTAAACCAGAGGTTGACAAGGGCATAATACTACACAGAAGTAGCGATGAAATGGCTACAAATATACGCTCATATATGTTAGCGCTCAAAGATAAAGAAGTCGTCGGATTTGGAGCCTTGCATTTTCATGCCAAGACGCTCGCTGAAATTCGAAGCTTGGTTGTAAGCTCTAAAATGCGAGGTCAGGGCGTTGGAGCTAAGATTGTGCGCTATCTTCTAGACGAGGGCAAGGAGTATGGGGCAAAAGATATCTTTACCCTTACTTATGAGCGCCGTTTTTTTGAAAAGATTGGTTTTGTTGAAATTCCAAAAGAGGAGTTGCCTGCTCATAAAATTTGGGCCGATTGTATCAAATGCAAATATTTTCCAGTATT
>DDHL01000084.1:21314-22098 GCA_002352945.1 Campylobacteraceae bacterium UBA1877
TCTTCCTGCTCACAAGATTTGGGCAGATTGTATTAAATGTAAGTATTTTCCAGTATGCGAAGAGATCGCGTTAATCTATTCTCTTTAAAAACATTTTTTTTAATTGGTGGGTTAATTCTCTACCAATTTGGTACATCCTTATACCCATTTTTTTCACCTTTATTGGGGCTCTTTTTTTGCTATGCAATCATTTTAAAAGAGCATGAAGAGAAGACACTAAAAGTAGACTCTTTGCAACGATATTTCATTTTATCGTATGTGGTTTTGATTGAACTTAATAAAGGATTCTATCTCTTTTCTACACTGATTTTTTTCCTCTTTTTTCACTCAATGGTTGTTGATTGGATAAGACATGTTTTAAAATGCGGGGTATGTATTTTAGCTATTTTTGTAGCTTCTGGATATATTGGAGTCTATTTGACAAACAACCTTTTAGCTTACATTATGAATAAGCCCTTTTACTCTTTTAGCTGGGAGTACATTTTATATATAGTTACCGATTTGATTATTGCAATTATACTTTTTAGGGACAAGCTGCTATGAGAATGCGAATAGTTTTTAGTTTTATTATCCTTTTTTGGATTATTATATTAGTTCGAATTTACTATCTTAGCATTAAGTCCAACGCATATTATGAAGAGATTGCCAATCAAAATGCTATAAAAGCTGAACGCCTCGCTCCTTTAAGAGGCTCAATCAAAGATGTGCATGGAAGGCCTTTGTCGGTTAATAGGCTTGGATTTTCCATAGGAATAAAACCCCATCTTAGTTCAAGCAAAAATAG
>DDHL01000084.1:22276-28551 GCA_002352945.1 Campylobacteraceae bacterium UBA1877
ATCCATAGGAATAAAACCCCACCTTAGCTCAAGCAAAAAAAGGGCAATTTTAGATGAAGAGATTGACTTTTTAGTATCTATCTTTCCAAAATTACAACACGATGAGATAAAAAAGATCTATTTACGCAAAGATTCGCCCTATTCGCAGCAGTTTGTAGAGGTTATTGATTTTATCTCCTATGATGAGGTAATTTCCCATTTTGCAAAAATCAGTTTGCGCGATAACTTAAAAATTGAGCCAAGCTCTAAAAGACACTATCCTTATGGAAAGTTGGCATCCCATATAATTGGGTATGTAGGCAGGGCAAATCAAGATGATATGCGAGAAAATCCAATATCAAGATTGACAAATTATGTTGGACGCTCAGGTATTGAGCGCTACTACAATAAGGAGCTTCAAGGTATTGAGGGTGAACGCAAAACCAAAGTTACTGCCCTAAATCAAGAGATTGAGCAGATTTCAAAAAAGCTGCCAAAAAGCAGTGATCTTGTTTTAACAATAGATTTAGAGCTACAAAAATTTGTTTCAGAAATTTTTGGAGATGATGCGGGTGCGGTAGTGGTTATGGATGTAAATAGTGGAGCCATCTTAGCAGCCGGAAGCTACCCTGAGTATGATTTGAATCAATTTGTATCAGGAATTAGCCATGAAGATTGGAAAGCTCTTATTGAAAATGTGGATAATCCCTTTACCAATAAGCTCGTAAATGGACTCTACCCTCCAGGCTCAATTGTAAAAATGGGAGTTGGCTTAGCTCTTCTAGGAAGTCAAAAGATTACTCGCCAAACCTCTTTTTATTGCAATGCCTCCTTTGAGCTAGGTGGGAGAAAATTTAGATGTTGGAAAAAGAGTGGTCATGGACACACAGATTTAAACAAAGCCATCCGCGAGAGTTGTGATGACTATTTTTATAAAGCGAGTTTAAAAGTAGGTATAGATGCAATCTCTCCAGTTTTGGAGCGGTTGGGCTTTGCCCAAAAAACTGGAGTTGATTTGCCAAATGAGTTTATCGGAACGGTTCCGGGGCGGTATTGGAAGATGCAAAAGTATCAAAAACCGTGGTATCAAGGAGAGACTCTTATTACATCTATTGGGCAGGGCTACTTTTTAGTAACGCCCATTCAAGTAGCTTTGCATACAGCTATTTTAGCAACGGGTAAAAAGGTTACTCCTCACTTTGTAAAAGCCATAGATGATGTACCAAAAAGCTATCCGGTTGATGAAAATGTTCTAACCGATTTTGAAAAGAGTGAGCTTCCATATATTCAAAACGCTATGAAAGAGGTGGCAAATTCTAAAACAGGAACTGCTTACTGGAGGCTGATTAACTCCAAAGTAAAGGTTGCTGCTAAAACTGGAACTGCTCAGGTAGTTGGCATTCCTCAAGATGTAAAAGAGCGGATGAAAGAAGAAGATATGGAGTATTTGCAGCGCTCCCATGCGTGGTTAACATCATATGGCCCATACGATAATCCGCAATATGTTGTAACGGTTTTGGTTGAGCATGGAGGGCATGGCGGACAAGCTGCTGGCCCAATAGTGACAAAAATCTACAATAAACTCCATGAGCTTGGATACATTAAGCCCTAGTTTGGCTCATAAGAGGCTAGCTCTTGGAGTAGACTTCTAGCTTCTTCTTCGTCAAAAAAGAGGTTTTGATTCAACTCTTTTGCAAACTCTTTTAAAATTTTTGTCTTTTGAGCAATAAGTGCATCTTTGTCGTTTTTAAATGGGGTTAATTTTTCGTCAAGATAGCGTATGTAGGATTTTTTGATTTGAGCCTGCTTCTCCTCTTTGCTTCGAACTTGTGTACCGTTTCTTTGGATCCAAAGCCATAGAAAAAAGAGTGCTATTAAAATGGCCAATAAAATGAGCTTATCCATAAAAAATCCTTAATCAAATATAAAAGTGGTAAAATCAAGAAGCAGTTACATAATTTCTTTAAGAAATTTATAAGATACTACCAAGCTTAGCCTGTTATAATCATCCCTTCATATTGTACCACAAGTTTGAAATTCAAAAGGAGAAGAGATATGAATCAGTGGATTCGCTTTAGTGAATTTGATGCGACAAATGAGCGTAAAGTGGCAAGAGTTAAAGATTTTTTAGATCGAAATGATCTCATTTTAAGTGATGATGTAGAGCTTTACGTAACAGCAAGTGAAGAGGGGGAGATTGTTGCATGTGGTGGTATTAGTGGAAAGATTTTAAAATGTGTAGCAGTTACTCCAAGACTAAGAGGGCAAAGATTTGTCTTAAAAGTTATTGATGCACTCCTTGAGGCTGCTAAAAAAAGGGGTCAAGAGGAGCTTTTTTTATTTAGCTCTCCAAAAAATCAATCCTACTTTGAAGAGCATGGATTTAAACTCATCGAAAGAAGTGGCGATGAGGTTATTTTGATGGAAAACAGCGATAATCTTGAAAAATATCAAGAGTCTCTTAAAAAATATAAAAAAGAGGGCAGCAAGATTGCAAGCATGGTTGTATGCGATAGCTTGGTTGATGAAAAAGATATAAAAGAGATTGAATCCATCTCAAATCAAAGCGATTGGCTCCATCTTTTTATTGTGTGCAATAATGGAGTTTATGAAAAAGCAGACTTTGAGAAATTATCTCAAAAACTAGAGTATTTAAAAAATGTGACAGTACATGAAAACTCAGACTATCTTATTTCAAAAGCTACATTTCCAACTTACTTTATAAAAGACAAGGCTCACCTTAGCGCATTGCATGCTGAGCTTGATTTAAAAATATTTAAAAACCACATTGCTCCCATTTTGGGGATTACCCATCGGTATGTAGGTTCAAAAAACAGCTTAAATACAATCTATCTTCAAACTATGAAAAGAATTTTTGCACAAAGCGATAAAAGCCCTTCCATTGAGGTTGGAGTTTTTAAATAAAACCTTGCTTTGAAAGCAGTAAGCTTTACATGTAAAGCTTGAGTAAAATAGATTGATTTAAGATTGATTACTTCGCACGATAAGGCTAGGTGGTAGATTGAGCTTTTTTACAATCTCTGCCTCTTTTTCGCGCATCTGTCCAGAGTCATTTTCATGATCATATCCCAAAAGGTGTAAAACTCCATGCAAAAAGAGTAAGCACGCTTCCGCTTCGCTTGAATGGTTGTGCTTTTTAGCTTCAAGGATAACTGCATCGACATTTATAATTATTGTGCCAAGAGGTGCATGGGGAAATGGATCAATGGGAAAACTTAAAACATCAGTTGATTTATCAATATTTCGATACTCTTTATTGATGGCTTGAATCTCATTGCTATCAACCAAATTTAGCTCAACCTCTTTTTGTACATGTAAAGATTTTAAAATAGTTAAAAACAGCTCTACTGGAGGTTTAAAATCTGTCATATTTTCAATATTTAGCAAAGTAAATCCTTAAAATAAAGTTGCTTGCATAAAGCTCTTTTGTCCTTGGAGCAACCGTTCAATTGTGCCTATATCCCCTAACACTGCAGCGTATCGAAAATTTTGAGGATCAATTTTTAAAAGTTCATTTTCATTTTCATAAGCCAAATCAATATCTAGCTTTAAATCAATCGATTTTGGAGCGCAAACAAAGATATTACTCTTTTTGTAGTGGGTTTTTAAATAATCTACTTCTTGCTCAAAAAGCAAAGGGTCTGATTCAATTATAAGAGCCTTTCTTGTAGTTCCAAAAGCGTGCAAACAGAGGTGTTTATCTACAAAAAGCGGATAAAAATGCTCTAAAGGTTTTAAGCCGCTGTATTTTAATGTATGGGATTCTAAAAGCTGGATAATTGCTCCAAATGTTTCTATCCAAAAAGGCGGCAGAGGTATGTTTTGGTAATAGTGGCTATTTAAGATAAAGCTTGTTTGAAAAAGGCTTGATGCTGGAAGAATTTGCAAAGACTGTTTTAGTTTTGGCAAAGCCTTGGCTTCTGGAGCGATGCGCTGCATGAGTAGGGTGTTATTGCTAGCAATTGCTTTTGGGAGAGTATCTTTCCATAAATTTTGAAGCAAGCTCGTAAGGCTCTCTTGGATTAAAAAAAAAGATTTTGGCGCGCCTATTGCTTTTAATAGGTAAAATTCTAGGTTAGTTAGCTTGTAGGTTGCAATATTAAAATTTGCAATATAAAACCGAGCAAGACGAATGAGGGCCATATCAAGATTGTCCACTTCAATCCATGCGATTTCACTATCTGTTATGGTAACTTTTTTATCAAAGATAAGGGCGTGCGCACCAGCTTTTGAGGCGATTTCAAGAGAGCTTTGCAGCCTGTCGGTGCACACATACAAATCTCCGGGTTTAACTTTAGTAGGATCAAAAGCAATTCCAGAGATTGCACTAATTGCTGGAGTTGTTAAAAGTTCTCCTTGGGTAAGGCGTATAAGGTTTTCAAGCCTCATCCAATAGCGGCTCCATTTTTACGCATCGCTTCTGGACGAACAAGGCTTAAACCATCCTCATCCTTTGCAGCAAGGAGCATTCCTTCGCTTAAAAGCCCCATGATTTTGGCAGGTTTTAAGTTTGCAACTATGCAGATTTGAGTTCCAATCAAAGATTCTGGAGTGTAGTACTGGGCAATTCCAGCAATAATTTGTCGATTTTTCTCTTCACCCACATCCACTTGGAGCTGTAAAAGTTTTTTGCTTTTTGGCACAGCTTCTGCTTTTATGATGGTTCCTACTTTGAGTTTTGTTTCAAAAAATTGTTTAATATCTATAAGTTGGGCTTCATCTTTGTTTTCATCACTCTTTTTTGTCTCATTTGGAGTGGTTGGTTCAGGTGAGCTTATGAGCTCCTTTTCGATTCGTGGAAAAAGAGGTGGAACCTTTTCGATGACAAAATCATCCAAAAGACCAGAGTTTGCAATGAGAGATTGGTATGAATTTGGATCAAGTTTAAATCCCATTGCCTTTGCAATAGTTGCGCAAGTCTTTGGCATAACTGGCGAGAGTAAAATAGTAACTTTTGCCAATAAGTTTGCAACTAAAGCTACTAGAGCCATAGCTTCATCTTCTTTTTGTGACTTCATCTTTACCCATGGCTCATGGATAGTAATGGATTGGTTTGCAAGGGTAAGAACCTTCCATAAATCTTCTAAATAGTGATTGGTTTGAAGGTCGTTGATATAGTTTTCTACATTTTGTAAAATTGCATGAGCCTCTTCCCACTCTTTAGCATGAAATTTCATAACATTTTGACTTGAGATTTTATAATCAAAATATTTTCCACTCATCCCTATAATGCGGTTGAGTAAATTTCCAAACTCATTGCCCAAATCTGAATTGATTCTATCAATCAAAGCTTTTTGACTAAAGTCCCCATCTTGTCCGAATGGAACCTCTCTTAGCATAAAAAAGCGGAAATTTTCCAATCCATAAGCATCGGCAACCTCTTTTGGGTTAACCACGTTTCCTTTGGATTTGCTCATCTTTTCGCCATTTCTTGTCCACCACCCATGGGCTGCAACATGTTTTGGCAAAGGCAAATCAAGGCTCATCAAAAATGCCGGCCAGTAAATTGCATGGAATCTTAAAATATCTTTTCCTACAAGTTGAACGGTAGCTGGCCAGTAATCCATATTTTTTTCATCTTGGCCATATCCTAGAGCGGTAATATAGTTTAAAAGCGCATCGAGCCAAACATACATAACATGCTTTGGGTCGTTCATTGATTGTGGTAACTTAATGCCCCAATCAAAGCTTGTTCTAGTGATTGATAAATCTTTCAAACCACCTTTTACAAAGCTGATAACCTCATTTTTCTTACCTTTTGGAACAACGCATTTTTCCTCTTTTTGGTACCACTCTAAAAGCTTATCTTGGTACTTTGAGAGTTTAAAAAAGTAACTCTCCTCTTTAACAAGGCTTGTTGGTTTTCCACAATCTGGACAGCCTCCATCATCAAGAAGTTGGGTTTGGGTAAAAAATGTCTCACAGCTAACGCAGTAATATCCCTCATAATGGCCTTTGTAAATATCACCTTTTTTATACATCTTTTCAAAAGCTTTTTGGACGCCAATTTTATGGGCTTGGTCGGTAGTTCGAATGAAGTGGTCGTATCCAATCTCAAACTCATCCCAAAGAGATTTAAATTTACCACTAATTTCATCAGCATATGCTTGCGGGCTAAAACCTCGAGCCGATGCTGCTTGTTCAATCTTTTGACCATGTTCATCAGTGCCTGTTAAGAAAAATGTGTCATACCCTTTTAATCTATAGTATCGAGCCATTGTGTCGGCAATAATTGTTGTATAAGCATGGCCTATATGAGGAACATCATTTACATA
>DDHL01000084.1:28831-29217 GCA_002352945.1 Campylobacteraceae bacterium UBA1877
CCGCCTTGGCCTTTGGCCATACTTTCATATACGGCATCTACATAATCTTTGCGAACTTTACATGTAAAGATTTCGCTGCACTTTGTACATGTATTAAAACCCTTTTGCTCCTGACACGATAGGAGCTTTTTTTTAGCCTCTTTGAGTGCTAATTGGTATTTATCAAGAGTTTCGCTCATATGTGTCCAAAACTAAAGAGATTTCGTAATTTGAGCCAAAAAAACAAGGGCTTGTATCATGAGGATGGCTTGGACTTAACTCAAGAAGCCTTCTTTTTCCATCAACTGCTTGCCCCTTTGCCTTTTCAAAAATAAAAGCAAAAGGAAAGACTTCAAAAACCATTCTAAGTTTGCCTTTTGGAACGTCAGTTGTGGCTGGGGGGGGAA
>DDHL01000084.1:29457-29615 GCA_002352945.1 Campylobacteraceae bacterium UBA1877
AGGAAAAAAGTCCGCCGCCTTTGCATAAAATTTGGTGTAAATCTGGCACCATTCCGCCTGAGTATCGAAGTCTATACCCGCTTTGAAAGATTGAGTCAATTAACTCTTTGTGAAATTTTGGCCAGTGTTGCTGCGTACCTCCTGGGGAGTTGAGTTTT
>DDHL01000084.1:29847-30464 GCA_002352945.1 Campylobacteraceae bacterium UBA1877
TCTATCTTGCAGCTTTAACTCCCCTAAAAGTCGAAACTCTTTATCACTTCCTAAACGGTAGTGCTCAACCTTTTCATGGGCTATTACAAGTTCAGTCCTAGGGCCATAAACCACATAAGCTGCACATTTTAAATTTTGGCCGCCAATTCCACCCTCATAAATGCCAAAAATGGAGCCAACGCTCAAATTTACATCTACTAAACTTGAGCCATCAAGCGGATCATATCCGACAATATAGCGCCCAGATTCACTTACTTTTAAAGCATCCTCTTTTTCTTCACTAATAAGCGAATGGACACTTTTTAGTGGCGTAAAATGCTCTTGGATAATCTGATCGCTTAAAACATCTAGTTTAAGCTGTGTATCGCCAGTGGCATTTGTGTTGTGGGTTTTGCTTGTATCTGCATCTTTGATTACAGAACTAATGGATTTGGCAGACTCTTTGATCGCATCTAAAATCTCTTGCATCACGACTCCTGTACAATTTTAGCATTTGATTCAATCCATGCGCAAAGTGCCTTGGTATCATTTAAATCTAAAATATCTAAATGCTTAGGGATTTGGTATTTGTCCAAATCAACACTCCCATCAACCGCAAGAGCATTGCTGTATGCAAA
>DDHL01000084.1:30681-35240 GCA_002352945.1 Campylobacteraceae bacterium UBA1877
CAAGAGCATTGCTGTATGCAAAATAGTTTTCATCAAGCTCGTTGCGAAAGATGGCAATACGAGGAAAAGGCAGGGTTTTTAAACCCTCAATTATTACTAAATCCACATCCCCGACAAGGTCAATTATGGATTCGATCTCTCTTGGTCTTTGGGAAAAAAATGTTGTTCTTGTAGGTGAAGTTACAACTACTTCAGCTCCGGTTTGGGTAAATTTCCAACTATCTTTGCCCTCCTTATCAAACACACCCTTGTCGCTGGGGTCGTGTTTTACAATGGCTAATCGATAGTTGGATTTTAAAAGTTCAGCTACTTTTACAATAGTAGTTGTTTTTCCACTATTTGATGGACCTGTAAAGGCTACAACTCGTTTTGGCATAATGGCTCACTTTGGCTTAAAATTAGGGGATTATAACAAAAAAAGGTTTAAATTCTCTTCATTTACATGTAAAGCTTTAACTCTTCTTTACATCTGTTTGGGTAAAATCATCATCCTAAAACTATAAGGAAAAAATATGCGCCTTTTATTTGCAATATTTCTAATTTTTTTATTTATTGGGTGCAGGGATAATATAACAGAGCCTGTAATACTCAAAAACCAAGCTATTACAAAGACGCAAAAAAAAGAGGTTCAAATTGAAGGAAAGCGTTTTTTAGCAGTTGGAACTTACTTAAACGATATTGATCATCCAGCTTTACGTGATGATGAGAATGAGCATTTTATCGTCTCTTTGTACGAAGGAGGAGATAATCCTTTTCAAGAGCCAATTAGTGCTGTAACATTAAATGGTAAGCCAGCATACTGGGAAAAGCTTGAATCTGATAGCCCTCTTTTAAAGATGATTCCATTTTTCAATGCGTGGGGGATTTACTACCATATTTGGGCTCCAAAGGTTTATCCAGATGAGCTTAATTTGAAGATCGAAATCGATCCAATCCGTCAGGTTGGTTTAACCTTTCAAAAAGATCCCAAATAGAAACCTCTTGGCCTAAAATTCTTTTATATCCTACATAGTTGGCTAAAACTTTTTTGCCATACTCTCTGCTCTCAGCGTAGGGTACAAGCTCCATGCTTAAAAAAGGCTCATATTTACCACCGTTAAAAAGATCACCCCTTTTTAAAAGAGATCTTGTAAAGCCGATTCCGCCATTATAAGCGTATGCAACAAAAAGGGGATGAAAAAGCCAGCTTGTAAGATAGTCTAAGTGAATGTTTGCAAATTTATAGGCAATTTTTGGTTGAAACATTTGGTCTAAATCAAAGTTGCTTAAACCCTCTTTTTTAGCAATATCTCGGGCCAAAAAAGGCATAAATTGCATCATTCCAAGGGCGTAAGATGTGGAGATTGCAGCGGGAATAAAACGGCTTTCTTGTCTTGCTATTGCAAAAATGAGTGCTTTTCGCTCCCTATCTATTCCTTTTAAATACTCTTCATATGGAGTAATGAAAATTGGTTTTTTATATTCAAGCGCCTTTTCTTTAATAAAAGCATATTGGGGCAAGGTCTTTTTTGTTAAAAAGTCAATTGCGATGAGGTTAAGTTCACCCAAAGAGCGGTTTGAGATAAAATTGAGAGTTTCACTCCAAGTAAAAGGATCGGTAATTGAGTAGTGTTTGCGCTCTTTGGCCACCGCTTTTGGAACAATAATCTCAAATGGCTTTAACTTTAACTTTTCTTTTGACGCAATGGAGTAGATATTATAATCCCAGCTTTTGCCAACAAGTTCAAGATATTTTTCATCTTGAGTTACGAGATAGAGCCAAAAAAAGGCCTTATCTTTATTGGATTGATAGTAGGCACTCTTGGCACTTTTTTCAAACCAGAGTGCAGCAAGCTCTTTTTTGCCTTGCAAAAGGGCATTAAGGCCAAGCAAAAATGATGTTTTAGCGCTGAGGTTTGAATCCTTTGGATCAAGCAAAAGAAGGGATTTTGCCACATTGTCATGAACTTTTTCATATACAACTTTTGCAACAAAAAGCCCAAATAGCGGCTCTTTGCTAAGCTCTAAAAGTCTTTGAGCACTAATTGGATGGTTAAGCTTTTTTTGGCGAAAACTTTTTCCAGATTGAGTATATACTTTTAAAAAATATCTGCTTTTCAAAAGGCTTTCAAAAGGCTCTTTATTAAGCATTGGCTCCATCCAGCCATATAGATTTGGATAGCTTGCGCTTAAATCCTTATAAAGTTGCTCTTGTTTTTCTTTTTCAAAGGTTGCAAACAAGGAGACAGAGATGCGAATAGCCTTACATGTAAAATCAACTTCCCAAAACTTTTTACTATCAAGATAAAGACACTCTATTGAGTGGGAAAATCCAGGCTCGGTAATATGTTTTTGAAAAGCTTTTAAGAGTTTTGGGTTTAATCTTTTTGTTTGGGTTAAAAGTTCCCACGCCTCTTGCGGTTTTGGGTTTTGTTCGTTTAAAAATCTGTAGATATAAAAATCTTTCGCAAGACTCCTTGGGTACTCTTGCAATGCTTTAAAATCAAGTGCAGCCAAGGAGGTGGCAAAAGATAAAAAAAGCACTATAAAGTGCTTATAAGCCATGGGCTATTCCAAAAAGAAGTTTTACAAAAAATAGATCCAAAAACTGCAAAACTAAGATTACAAGAATTGGAGCTAAATCAATTCCACCAATAACAGTTGGAATGTATCGCCGGATAAAAGCATATACCGGTTCAGTTAGGCGCATGAGCACTTGAACAATTGGATTGTATGGGTCAGGACGCACCCATGTAATAAGAGCAGCAATAATTATAACCCAAATATAGATTGTAATAACCATATGCAGCAGTTGGGCAATTGCCTCAATAAAAGTTGATAGAATCATTAGCGTACAATCTCCTTTAAATAGTTTTTAATAAGTGGATAGAGCTCTTCTAAACAGGGCCCTTCGTGGCTTCCAGTAAGCAAGAAATAAAAAAGCTCAAAAAAGCTTTTATCTTCCAATTGACTTTTTTGCAAAAGATAGCTTTTTAACTCACTTAGCTCTTCAAAATGATTTGCCTCTTGAATGAAGAGTTTTAATCTATCAAACTCTTTTTTGTTTTCTCCCTCATACTCTTTTGGGCCAAAGATGGTTTGCAAGGCACTTTTTAACCCATTTAATGTGTGATATTTAAAAAGATAAAGCTTTACAATTTTGCCAAAATCTTCACCAGAAAAGTCTAGCAAAGCAGCAAGTTTTATAGGATCAAGCCTTTTAATATGCTCTTTATTTATCTCATTTAACTCTTTCAAATCAAAAACCATTTTTGAGGTTTTTAACTTTTTAAAGCTAAACCAATCTAAAGCCTCTTTTAGAGTAAAAATCCTTTCTGGGGCATTGGCTGCTAAAAGAATAAGATAATTTGCAATAGCCTGGGGAAGGTAGCCTTGATTTAAAAGCCACTGCAAGCTTGAGTGCTCATTGGCTTGAAAAGAGATACTAGCCAAGCTTGAGATTTTAATTGGCTCATTAAAGCCTAAATTTTGACGAATAAACCCTTCTCTTGCAAATTCCAACTCATGATTATCATCTAAAATTAAAAATTTAACCCCTTGGAGCATATCATCAATTGCTGTTGCAAACTCTTTTTGTGGTGTTTTGTTGGGGCTTAAAATAACAAAGCTATCAATCGCTTCTGGCTCAAAAGAGATTTCACCTTTTAAGCCATCATAAAAACCAATGGGCCCATTTGGCATTTTTAAACGCACTCTAAGTGGGGATTGATTATTTAAAACTTCATTGTCGCTAAGCTTTTGACATGTGCCATCATAATGGTATATTTGATTGCTTTTTTTGGCTCTATCTTCTTTTAATTTTAAGTTTTCATCGGTGCAAAAGCAAGAAAATGCCTTTGAATCGCTTAAGAGTTTTGCGGCCAATTGGTGGTGGAATTTGCGATTTTGACTTTGAAAATAGACTCTATCATAAGTGATGCCAAAGGTTTGCAAAATTTCCAAAAATCCACTCTCATTTGCATCGTAATCTTCTACGCGGACTATAAGTTGAGTGTTATCTTTTTTAGCGCACAAAAAACTCAAAAGTGCAGCTTGTAATTTTTGGATAGGTAAATCATTATTTGCCAAGGCTGAAAATCTATACATTCTTATCCCAAAAAAGTTTTTTAGAAGTGCCATTATAACATGGGATTCTTAACGATGGATTTGGTAGAATAGGCTTAAAATTGAAGATTAAAAGGCTTTTGGATGGAACTTTTTATCGGGGCAAAATTAGATGAACTGCCACTTAGCAAACAGGGCAAAAATGAAGAGATTAAAACCACTAAAGATATCTTGCCAAAATCAAAGCATGCTCTTAGTGTGCGGTTTGAAAAGCGAAAGGGCAAGCCAGTTAGCTTAATTGGTCCATTTATGCTCCAAGAAAAAGAGTTAAAAGCTTTAGTAAAAAAGCTAAAATCCTCCCTTGCTTGTGGTGGAAGCATTGAAGATGAGTGGATACTACTTCAAGGGGATGTGCGCCAAAAGATGAAAAAAATACTGCAAGATTTGGGGTTTGGATTTAAAAAATAGCCTCTACATGTAAAGGCTATTTTTTGTAAAAATAAAAGCTTACATGT
>DDHL01000067.1:0-569 GCA_002352945.1 Campylobacteraceae bacterium UBA1877
AAGGCGAGGCAAATTTTATGGCTGGTCAAATTATCCAAAATGCACCCTTATATCCACCTATGAGCCAACTAAAACCCTATGCCCTGAGTGCGGCTACAATATGGCTAAAAGGACTTTTAGAGGGAAGGATATTTTAGAGTGCATTAAATGCAAACACCGTAGCGAGCTTTAATGATGAAGATTGGACTGCTCTCAGATTCTCATCATAGAGTTGATTTAACAAAACTCTGTATTGAGAAATTAAAACAAAGTGGAGCAGAACTTCTATTGCATGCAGGAGATATTGTAAAAAGAGAAAATCTTGATCTTTTAAAAAATAGCGGGCTTGAATATCGAGCAGTCTTAGGAAATAACGATTTTCACCTGCTGCCACTAGTAGATACATACAACCTCTTTCAAGAGCCTTACAGCTTTACTTATCAATCTTTACATGTAAAGCTTATGCACCACCCTTACTTTTTAACGCCAGATGCCAACCTCATCGTCTATGGACATACTCACAGCTTTGAAGCTTCAGTGAAAAACAAAAACCTTTTTATAAATCCAGGTGAGATTTGCGCACGCAACAA
>DDHL01000067.1:758-13646 GCA_002352945.1 Campylobacteraceae bacterium UBA1877
AATGTGCTCTTTTAGAGGTTAAAACAGACTCTTGGGAAATTTTGCGCTTTACTTGCAACCCAAATGAGCTTATTTGGAAAACACAAACCATAGTGCAAAATCATGAATGAACTTAGCATCTTAATTACAATATCTGTAATTTTATTTCTCTCACCATACTGCTCAAAACTGCTTCGCATTCCCATTGCGCCAATCGAGATTTTACTTGGCGTTGTAGCTGGTTATTACGGATGGGTGAGTGAATATTTTTTATTTGATTTAATTGCTGAAGTTGGGTTTTTTTATCTTATGTTTCTTGCTGGAGCCGAGGTTAATTTACGCATTCTTGGAACAATAGATAAAAATATAATTCGCCAAGGCTTAGCTTACATATCGCTTTTGTACATTTTAAGTTTTGCTTTCGTTTCGATTATGGAACTGAGTCTTTTAACCATTACTGTTTTGCCTTTGCTCTCAATCGGCCTTATCTTGCCGCTTTATAAAGAGTATGGCAAAAATGAGCCATGGCTTAACATAGCTATGTTTGTAGGAATTATGGGTGAGCTTGTAAGCATTGCTCTTCTTACTTTCTCAGGCGCCATGTTAGAGTTTGGCGCAGGGGTTGAGCTTTATAAAGCGATTGCATATCTTATTGGATTTATCATCTTAACTGTTCTTATTTTTCAAGGCTTAAAAGTTCTTTTTTGGTGGTATCCAGAACTTAAAATTCTACTCATGCCCCACCACGATAAAGATGAAAAAGATATTCGCCTCTCGATGGCTCTTTTTATTGTCATGATTGCAGTTATGATCTATTTGCAACTTGAAGTTGCCTTTGGAGCTTTTATTGCAGGAACTTTTATAGCTACATTTTTTGAGCATAAAAAAGAGCTTCCCCATAAACTTTCATCTTTTGGATTTGGTTTTTTAGTGCCAATCTTTTTCATCCACGTTGGCTCAACACTGCCCATTGAAGCTTTGCAAATTGATGGTGTTTTACAAAATGCACTTATGATTACAGCTGCTATGATTGGCGTAAGACAGATTGCTGCAATTGCTTTTTGGCGTTATCTTGGTCCGACAAAATCTTCCCTTTTTGCCCTAGCCCACTCTATGCCTCTTACTCTTTTAATCGCGGTTGCAACCATTGGGTATAAATCACTTACAATAGATCAATACATGTATTATGCAATGATTTTAGCAAGCTTGCTTGAAGTCATCATCTCCATGCTTGGAATCAAACTCATTGTTTCATTGAGCGAAAAATTCAAAAAAATCAAAAACTGACAATTAATTCTTTATGTTTAGTTTTTACTCCAATTTTTCATGGTATGATTACCGCTGTGGTATAATTAACTCTAATACTAAACAAATCTTTTTCAAAGGATAACCATGCCAAAAGACACTGTCACAGTCATCAATAACAGAACTGGCGAAAAGTTTGAGTTTCCTATTTTGGATGGAACAATGGGCCCATCGGTTGTCGATATTTCAACATTTTATAAAGACACGGGCATGTTTACCTTTGATCGTGGTTACACCTCTACTGCCTCTTGTCGATCAAAGATTACATATATTGATGGCGACAAAGGCAAGCTCATGTATAGGGGATATGATATAACCTATTTAGCAACCAAGCGAACATTTTTAGATACCGCTTATCTTCTATTAAACAAAGAATTGCCAACAAAAGAGGAATTAGAAGCCTTTTGTTTAGAGATGAAAAAACGCTCTTTTATTCGAGAGAGCATGAAAAAGCTTTTTGACGCATTTCCTGACAATGCTCACCCAATGGCGATACTATCTGCATCAGTTTCAGCACTTTCAACTTTCTATTTTGAGCATTTAGACATTGATAATCCAGAACAATACATGGAAATGGCTAAAAGAATAATTGCAAAAATGCCTACGATTGCAGCCTTTGCTCATAGATACAGCCAAGGATTGCCCATTATCTATCCAGATTTGAGCCGCGGCTTTACAGAAAACTTTTTATATATGATGAGGGGATATCCTCACCACCACATAGATTTAAAACCAATTGAAATTAAAGCACTTGATACAATTTTTACTCTCCATGCCGACCATGAGCAAAATGCATCAACTACAACTGTAAGAAATATCGGCTCAACCCGTGCTCACCCATACGCAGCAATTAGTGCAGGTATTGGCGCTCTTTGGGGAAGGGCTCATGGTGGTGCAAATGAGTCTGTTATCCGACAGTTAGAGCTTATTGGAACTGTTGATAGGGTTGATCAATTCATTAAACGTGCAAAAGACAAAAACGATCCATTCCGCCTTATGGGATTTGGACACAGGGTTTATAAAAATTTCGATCCTCGAGCCAAAATCTTAAAAGAGATTAGAAACCAGCTCAAAGAAGAAGTAGGTATTGATAGCGAACTTGCTAGAGTTGCAGATAGGATTGAAGAGATTGCTCTTAATGATGAATATTTTGTAAGTCGAAAACTCTATCCAAATGTAGATTTCCACTCAGGCTTAATTTTACAAGCCCTTAAAATTCCAAAAGAGATGTTTGCAGTTATCTTTGTTATTGGGCGAACTCCAGGCTGGATTTCACAATGGATTGAGTTAAAAGAGCAAGAAACAATCAAAATTGCTCGTCCGCGACAACTCTACCTTGGACCAACAGAAAGAACTCCAAAAGAGTAGTTTAAAGTAGCTCCTTTGGGGCTACTTTAAAATTATCTCAAATCCTGTATCAATCTTTTTTATATCATAAGCATAGTGCCCATCTAGTAAAATTGCTGCTCTATAGTAGTCGTTATGACTTCCTAGCGTAATCTTTTTAAAAGCACCAAATTCGATAGGCAGATTTTGAGTATAAAAGGCCGTATCTTTTTTAAAATCAACCACTATTTTATATGGATCTGCAACCAAAAAATGGCGCAATAATTCATCATTTGTAGTTATTAATAATCGATTTGAAAATGCTTGAAACCCTATAAGCTCTTCATAGCCTACAGTAACTGAATCTGCTTTTTTAGGAGCTGCTGGTTCGGGCTTAGGTATTTTTGTTTCACTTTTAGTTGTTTTAGGCGCACTCTTTTCATCTAAAACTGGTGGAGCAGCTAGAGAAGGACTTAAAAAGAGGCTTTTTTTGGAAACAACTAATGGATCGTGCCAATCTATATCTTTATCAACCTCTATTCGCATCTGCTCGATATCACCACTTAGAGTTTGGTATCCAAAAACGACATATTTTAAAACCCGTGCGTTTGAAGGCAGTAAAATAGACTGTTGCTCAAAATTTTCCCGCTCTTTCACAACATTAGTTGGAGCATCAACCCCCTTATAATCCTCGACTGGAACAAAGGGGTTTTCTCGGCCAAATAGCAGTTGAATTGTGATTAGAAAAACAAAACTAACAATCCTTTGCATAATTTACTCCTTGTGCAAATCTGGGTCCAATTGACGCAATTCAAAATAGGTTTTTTGCAAAATAGCATTCTCCTTCTTTAAAGCCTCAAGTCGCTCTTGTAAATACTTTTTATCTGCTTGGAGACCCAAAAGTACATCCAAGGAGCTCTTGCCAAAGAGTAGATTTCCCATATAAATTCCAAAAGCTATTACTGCTAAAGTGGCTAAGAAGAGTTTAAATAAAGACCAAAAGCGATGGGATTGCTTGATTGATTCTGTATTAAACTCTTCTAAAATTTCACTCATTTGTTAAACAAAGAGCCTCCAAGATATTCACCGCCA
The DNA here is from genome assembly GCA_002352945.1 of Campylobacteraceae bacterium UBA1877. Taxonomy (GTDB): domain Bacteria; phylum Campylobacterota; class Campylobacteria; order Campylobacterales; family Campylobacteraceae; genus UBA1877. The sequence continues at coordinate 4,461 of DDHL01000067.1, forward strand.
CCAATTTGACTTGCAATATCAAGCAATCTATTGTATTTAGCATTTCTTTCGCCCCTTGCGGTAGCACCGGTTTTAATTTGACCAGTATTTAAAGCAACTGCAAAATCGGCAATAAAAGCATCCTCGCTCTCTCCGCTTCGATGGCTCATAACACATGTATATCCATTGCGCTGCGCTAATCGAACTGTCTGCATTGTCTCGCTTACAGTGCCAATTTGATTTGGCTTAATCAAAATTGAGTTAGCAACTTTCTTTGCAATTCCTTCAGCTAAAATAGCCTTATTTGTTACAAATAGATCATCTCCAACTAATTGCACCTTATCACCTAAGCGCTGGGTTAAAAGCTTCCAGCCATCCCAATCATCTTCACTTAATCCATCTTCAATAGATACAATTGGATACTTTTCACACATTTTAGCGTAATATTCAATGAGCTCTTGGCTGCTTAGGGTTCTCTTTTCTGACTCTAAGCGGTATCCACCCTCGCAAACTAGCTCACTACTTGCAACATCTAAAGCAATTGCAATCTCCTCTCCCGGAGCATAGCCGGCTGAACGAATCGCTTCAAGAATGTATTGGATTGGCTCTTCATTATTGGCTAAATTTGGTGCAAACCCGCCCTCATCTCCTAAAGCAGTGCTGTGGTTTTTTACATGTAAAGCTTTTTTAAGATGCTGGTACACTTCAGCAGCTGCGCGTAGGGCTTCATTAAAAGTTTCAAATCCAAGAGGCATAATCATATACTCTTGAAAATCCACACTATTGTCTGCATGGCTTCCGCCATTTATAATATTAAACATTGGAGCTGGCAAAACTCTAGCATTTGCACCGCCCAAGTATCGATACAGTGGCATTCCTAAACTCATAGCAGCAGCACGTGCAACAGCCATTGAGACTCCAAGAACTGCATTTGCTCCTAAATTGCTGTAATTTTGCGTACCATCAAGAGCCTTCATAGCTTCATCAATCGCCTCTTGGTCAAAAGGGCTCATGCCAATAACCTCATCTGCAATCTGTACATTTACATGCTCAACTGCTTTTAGTACGCCCTTGCCCATATAGCGCTCATCTTTATCGCGCAATTCCAATGCCTCTCTTTTACCGGTACTTGCACCGCTTGGTACGATTGCTTGTGCACTTATGCCGTCACTTAAAACAACCGTAGCGCGCACTGTTGGATTTCCACGACTATCAAGCACCTCATCGGCACGCACATCATCGATATAAATCATGCATCATCTCCTTTTAATTCATCATCTCCAGCAACCATAATGGATGAGTCTATCCCCATAGCATGCCGAATGCTCTCTTCAATCTCTTGAGCTAACTCTTTGTTCTCTTTAAGCAGTGCTTTAGCATTTTCACGGCCCTGTCCTAGCTTTTTATCTTTATAACTAAACCAGGCTCCGCTTTTATCTACAATATCAAGCTTTACACCATAATCAATAAGTTCACCCTCTCGACTAATACCCTCTCCAAACATAATATCAAACTCAGCAATTCTAAATGGAGGAGCTACTTTATTTTTAATAACTTTTGCTTTTACACGGTTTCCAATCTGATCATCACCCTGCTTTAATGTGGCAATTTTACGCACATCAATTCTAACTGAAGCGTAAAATTTTAAAGCATTTCCACCAGTTGTAGTTTCAGGAGACCCATAGCCCATCATGCCGATTTTCATACGGATTTGGTTAATAAAAATAACAGTTGTGTTCATTTTATGGACAATTCCAGTGAGCTTTCGCAGCGCTTGACTCATAAGCCTTGCTTGCAATCCCACATGCTGATCGCCCATATCTCCCTCAATCTCACTCTTTGGCGTAAGAGCTGCAACCGAGTCAACAACTATGACATCAACTGCACCGCTACGAGCTAAAGTTTCTACAATATCAAGAGCCTGCTCCCCAAAATCGGGCTGAGATACGAGTAAATTTTCAGTATCTACACCCAAATTGTTAGCATACTTTACATCAAGTGCATGCTCAGCATCTACAAAGGCACATATACCACCATCTTTTTGAGCTTGAGCGGTAATTTGGAGTGCTAAGGTTGTCTTACCCGAACTCTCAGGTCCATAAATTTCAATGATTCTCCCTTTTGGCACTCCACCAATTCCAAGGGCCAAATCCAAACCTAGCGAGCCTGTGCCGATTGAAGCAATTGGCTCAATCTCTTTATCTCCTAAGCGAACGATAGCACCTTTTCCAAAGGCCTTATCGATCTGCTTCATCGTCAATTCTAGCGCCTTCTTTTTATTCTCATCCATTGCCATGATTTTCCTTTTTGAAGCGTTACAAGGATTAAGATTGTAACATTTTTGATTTAAAAAACAGTTGATTATAACCACCCTTTTTATCTGTGCAAAAAAAGTTGGCAAAATGAAAACCAATTTTTAGACCGCTTATGTTACAATCACTTAAAACCACTCAAAGGATTGTTGTGCTTAGTGTTGCCCACTCCCCAGATGCTGATGATATTTTTATGTACTATGCTATTGCCCTAGGATGGGTAAATTGCGGGGATTTGCGATTTGAAAATAAGGCTTTAGATATCCAAACTCTTAATGTTGAAGCCCTTAAAGGCACTTTTGATATCAGCGCCATTAGTTTTGGACTCTACCCATTGATTCGAAACGATTACGCTCTTTTAAGAACTGCGGTGAGTTTTGGACAAGGCTATGGCCCAAAACTGGTTAAATTAAAAAACAAACGCCTATCAAAGCGTTTTAAAGTAGCTCTTAGTGGAGCCCATACAACCAATGCCCTTCTTTTTCGCATTGCCTATCCAGAAGCAAGAGTTGTTTATAAAAACTTTTTAGATATTGAAAAAGCTGTTTTAGATGAAGAGGTTGATGCTGGGGTTCTTATTCATGAGAGCATTTTGGGATTTGATGAAAAGCTAGAGGTTGAACGTGAACTTTGGGATATTTGGCTTGAGCAAACCAAAAGTAAAGATTTACCTCTGCCCCTTGGCGGTATGGCAATACGCCGTTCATTGCCGCTACTTAAAGCAATTGAGTGCGAACGCATTTTAACCGATGCGGTGCGTATTGCTCACAATAACAAAAAAATTCTCTCAAAAATGCTTCTTGAGAGAGGACTTTTTAGGGTTGATGCTGCTACTTTGGATACTTATTTGAATATGTATGCTAATGAGAATTCAATTAGTATGAATGAGATACAGCTTGAAGCAATTGATAAGCTTTTTGAGATAGGATATAGGCATAAAATTTATGATGCGCCTTTAAAAGTAGAGCATTTTCTTATTCCAACTGAATATAAAGAGGTGAGGTTTAGCTGATGGAATCAACACTCATTGGACTTGGAGTGCAGACTTTCAAGGTAGCGCTCTCATTGGCTTTGCCAATGCTGCTAGCTGGCCTTGGAGCGGGTTTGGCTATTAGTATCTTTCAAGCTACTACGCAGATAAATGAGATGACTCTTAGCTTTGTTCCAAAAATTATTTTAGTTGTAGTTGTCGTTATTTTTGCAATGCCTTGGATGATGAATACGATGATCGATTTTACAACTAGGGTTTTTAATATGATTCCCACCTTTATCTTCTAATGTATAAAACAGTTGACTTTTGCAAATACAGTTCCATTCGCATTGGCCCAAAGGTTGATGTAAAAATATTACAAGAGCCCGTTTCAATTCCAGATGACTGGGTTATTATTGGTGGATGCAACAATATTTTACTCCCTCCAAATCCACCAAAACTAGCGATGCTAAGCAAGGATTTTGACTTTATTACATTAAAAGATGACGGTTTACATGTAGGGGCAGCCACAAAAGGTGGCAAGCTTTTATCTTATGCAAAAAAGAAGAATTTAAGCGGTTTTGAAATCCTCCAAAAACTTCCAGGCACTATTGGCGGAATGGTCAAAATGAATGCAGGCCTAAAAGGTTGGGAGATATTTGAAAATATCAAAAAAGTGCGCACCAATAAAGGGTGGATTTTAAAATCTCAAATTGAATATGGTTACCGCTTTGCAAAGATTGATGGGGTTATTTATGAGGTTGTATTTGAGCCAAAAGAGGAGTTTGATTATAAACTTTTAAAAGATTTTGAAGCTATGCGATTAAACCAACCCCAAGATCCAAGCTGTGGAAGTTGCTTTAAAAATCCGCCGGGAAAAAGTGCTGGAGAGCTTTTGCAAATGTATGGCTTTCGGGGAAAAAGGGTTGGAGGAATGGCCTTTAGTCAAAAACATGCCAACTTTCTTGTCAACCTTGGAGGCGGCACTTATGAGCAGGCGGTTTATCTTATCAATGAAGCCAAAAAAGAAGTTTTTTCAAAAAGCAAAATTCTTTTAGAGCCAGAGATTCGCATTTTAAAAAATATAAGCTAGATTACTCTATTCTTACCTTTGGACGGACTTTTGCATCTTTTAAATCCACAAAGGCTTTGCGTTTATAATCTTCAATAGCGCACCTTCCTATCATTGCTGCATTATCGGAGCAATACTCCAGCGGGGCTGTTAAAAACTCTTTAATATCATAAGTTTTTAAGAGCTCTTGCAAGCTTGAGCGCAAAGCCAAATTGGCACTTGCTCCGCCCACAACTGCAAATCGCTCGAATTGGTAAATCTTAAAAGCACGTTTTAATTGGTGCAAAAGGTGTTTGATTGCAACTTCTTGAAACGAGGCGCATACATCATTAATATCTTCATTGCAAATTGGGCTTCCTAAAGACTTAATAGCAACTCTTACTTGATTTTTAAGTCCTGAGTAGCTAAAACCCAATTTTGAAGCTCTTTGCAATGGGACTGTAAATTTAAACCGCTCTTTATTTCCCATTTTAGCCCTCTTTTCTACTACAGGTCCGCCTGGATATCCAAGGCCAAGCATCTTTGAAACCTTATCAAAACTCTCTCCAAGGCTATCATCAAGAGTAGTTGCTAAAACTTCAATATCATCATGACTCTTTACATGTAAAAGCTGCGTATGGCCTCCTGAGACTAAAAGCACCCCCAAAGGAAACTTTGAATCTTTTTCCAAAAAGAGTGAATAGATATGGCCGTGCAAATGGTTGATTGCAAGCAAAGGCACATCAAGAGCGATACAAAGAGCCTTTGCCATTACAAGCCCTTCAACCAAGGTAACTGAAAGTCCAGGCTCAGTAGTTACTCCAACGGCTTTTATTTTTGAAAAGTAAGGCTTTACTTTAGCTAATATTTGAGGAAGGGCCTTTGCGTGAAGTCTTGCTGCAAGCTCTGGAACAACGCCCCCATATTTGGAGTGATCCAGCTCCTGAGAAATCTTTTTATGAAAGATAATCTTTTTATCATCAATTGAAGTTAATGCAATAGAACTATCATCGCAGCTGCTTTCTATACTTAAAATCATGCTCCGCTCACAATCTCTATATGCCAAGGCTCATAGCGCACACCATCTGGATTGCCCGGTGTGTAGCGAGTCCGTACATAAGGAAGGGTTTGTATTTTTAAAAACTCTTTAGTGGCAGCAAACCTCTTTGTAAAATTAAGATGCCCAAAACCCTTTTTGCCTACATCAAAATCTCCAATGCTATGGTAAGAGTAGCCTGGAGGTGCTATGGATTTTGCAGCTTGCTGAAGATTTCCTTTGCAAGATTTTATCTTATTTAAAAACAGATCCATCTGCTTTGGCACACTCCGCACACCAGAGGTGAGAATCAAAGATGGGCCCACATCTTTTTGCAGTTGCTTAAAGGCCTTTAAAGGCTCTCCTTTAAACAGGTAGTGGCCAGAATGGGGAATTTTAACTGTCTCTCTTGTATCAATTGCACTCGTAATACTCTCGCAAGTCCTTCTTCCAAAAAAACCATATTTTGATGTCTCATCATAAAAGAGCTTTTCTAAAAAATCAAGCTCTCTTTTGGTAAAAGCTCCAATAGAGCTGACATTTCTTGCATAATAGAGCATACTATCAAAACTAATAAGATTAAAATTGGCAAAGCCTACATAGTTGCGCACACGTCTTAATCGCACTCTTGCTGATTCAAAATCAGGAAGCTCTGCAACTTCCAAAAACAAAGGGGTAGCAGGAGAAGGTGAAGCAAAAGCCATAGAGGCTAGTCCAGTCACACTAAGGGTTAAAAAAGTACGTCGGTGCATTGAACTACTCACACTAAATTAAATTTTTTGGAGTATACCATGCAAATGCTGAGTTTTTTGTTACAATAAGGGGTTTAAATCAAGGAGGAGAGTAATGGAATTTCGCTATATTGGAAGGAGTGGTTTACGCGTTAGTCCTTTGTGTATGGGGACAATGACCTTTGGATCACAATGCGATAAAACCGAAGCTTTTGCAATAATGGATAAGGCTTACGAAGCTGGAATTAACTTTTTTGATACTGCCGAACTCTATCCTGTTCCTCCAAATGAAAAAACGGCTGGAATTACCGAGTCTATTGTAGGACAGTGGCTTAAAACAAAACCTAGAGACAGTATTATCTTAGCAACAAAAGTAGCAGGAGCTGCTAATGGATGGTTCGTTCCTCCAATCCGCCACGGCTTAACTGCTATTGATAGATTCCATATCCAAAGGGCAGTTGAAGGAAGCTTGAAACGTTTAGGAACTGATTATATTGATTTGTACCAAGTGCACTGGCCAGATACAATCATTCCAATCGAAGAGAGTCTAGAAGCTTTAGACTCATTGGTTCGATCTGGAAAAGTACGCTACATTGGAACTTCAAATGATTCAGCTTACGGGCTTACAAAGGCAAATGAGAGGGCTCAGTTTTTTGGTTTTAAACGCTTTGAATCAATCCAAAACAACTTCTCACTTCTTAATCCACGCTTTTTAGATGAGCTAGCCCATGTATGCAAAGAAGAAAAGATCTCTTTGTTGCCCTATTCTCCGCTTGCGGGAGGGGTTTTAACTGGAAAGTATAATGGTGAATTTTTCCCAAAAGATGCTAGATTTTCAAAATATCTATCCCACAACAATCCCCGCGTTAAAGCCCAGGCATCTCGATTTGTTAACTCAAAAACACTTGATGCCACCGCTCGCTACCAAGCTTTAGCAAAAGAGATTGGCATGGATGTAACAACTCTTGCAACTGCATGGAGCATGCATCATGACTTTGTGGCCTCTTCAATTATTGGAGCTACAAATGCAAAACAGCTTGATGCTACGCTAAAGGCTTTACATGTAAAGCTTGATAAATCAACCTTGGATGCGATTAAAGATATCCAAAATGAAATTTTATATCCTATGGGATAAGCTGTGTCACAAGATAGAAGAAAAGAGCCATATAATTTTGTTTTAAGCCATACCACTGGACTTCCTCCTGGCTCTCGTGCCCTATTTCTAGGCAAGGGTCATGGGAAAAATGCAGTGCTTTTGGCTAAGATTGGCATACATGTTGAAGTGTTAGATTCAGACAATGAAGAGCTACTTTTAGTTCAAAATGCAGCAGCACAAGCAAACGTTTTTCTCATAACAAGGCACACAAAGGTTGAGCATTGGAATCTGCCCCATATTTACGATGCAATTATTTTAGGAGAGCTTCCGCTTCCTAGCTCAAAACATACCTATCTATTTGAAAAAATCCTCTCAACCCTATCGCCAAATGGCCTTTTTATCGGAGAGATGTGGAGTGATGAAGCCCTGCAATCAACTCAAAGCACACAAGAGCCTTATGATTTGATTGAGCTCTATTCGCTTTTTCAAAATCTTCCATGCCGTATTTTAAAAATCAGTAAAGAGTTTGTTAAAAACCGCTACTTAATGCGCATAGTTGTGCAAAAAACATAACCAAAAGGGGCAAAGCCCCCTTTTGGTTAATATCCATCAAAATGTTTAGTTTTTGGCAAAATTAAATTGAGAAAAATCCCAACAATAGCCCCAAGTCCAATTCCACTAAAGCCGACATTGCCAAAATTGAATGTCATCCCGCCAATAGCAAAAACCAAAATAATCGAAACGATTATCATATTTCGTGGATCAGCCAAATCGGTATTTGACTTAATTAAAGTTTCCATACCCACAGAGGCAATGAGTCCAAAAAGTAAAAGCAAAATTCCACCCATTACAGGCATAGGAATGGTAGCTAGTAAGCCCCCTAGTTTTCCAACAAAGGCTAGAATAATTGCAAAAATAGCAGCCCATGTCATAATGGCTGGATTAAAAGCTTTTGTAATGGTAACTGCACCGGTTACTTCTGAATAGGTTGTATTTGGTGGACCTCCCAATAAAGATGCAGCAGATGTGGCAAGTCCATCTCCTAAAAGAGTGTTTTTAAGCCCCGGTTTTTTAAGGTAATCCTCTTTGGTGACGTTACTGATTGCTAACATATCGCCAATATGTTCTACTGCCGGAGCTATCGCAATAGGAAGGATATAGATAATCGCTTCAATATTAAACTCAGGTGTTACAAAAGATGGAATCGCAAAAAGCGGAGCATTTGTAAAGCTAGTAAAATCTACAATTCCAGCAAATAAGGCTGCAATATATCCTGCAACAATACCGCAAAAGATAGGCAAAAGTCTTAAAATTCCCTTTCCAAGAAGAGCCACAAGCATAGTAACAGCTAAAGCAATAAAGGCTACAATCATCGATGTTGCTTCGGGAATTAATTGAGTTCCATCGCCAGCTCGACCCATAGCCATATTTACAGCTACCGGAGAGAGGATAAGACCAATTGTCATAATAACAGGACCTACTACAACAGGAGGTAAAAGTTTGTGCAAAAATTCAGACCCGCGAACTCTAACTAAAAAGCTAAGCACAACATAAAATAGACCAGCTGCAACCAAACCAGACATTGTACCAGCCACACCCCAAGTTTGAACTCCGTGGATGATTGGGGCAATAAAGGCAAATGATGATGCTAGAAAAATTGGTGGCACTTTTTGGCGGGTGACAATTTGAAAAATCAATGTTCCAATACCGGCCGTAAAAAGTGCTACGTTTGCATCAAGCCCTGTTAGTATCGGCACTAACACCAAAGCCCCGAAAGCAACAAATAAAAACTGCAACCCAATAATACTCTCTTTGAGAGTAAAATTATACTTCGTCGAACTACTCATGGACACCTCTTAATATAGTTTTTTAGAAAATTCACGCACTTCTTTATCAATCAAATAGACATCTTCAATTTTGTCTGGTTTTGCATCTTCAAATTTGGTAATTGCATCTATTATTCCATTTGCCAAACCAAAGATTGAGCACTTTCCATTTAAAAAATGCTCTA
>DDHL01000067.1:13876-16382 GCA_002352945.1 Campylobacteraceae bacterium UBA1877
TCGCCTCATTGGCTCCATTTAAAACCGCACCTAATTTTGGATTATTTAAAATTGTCTCTTTTACTTCCCAAATGGGATAACGCTGTGGCTCAATGGAGCGAAACTCCAAACTGCCTACTTCAACTAAATTTACATGGGATAAAATCGGCTCATGAACTTGACCCAAAAGTGCAAAAGCTATGGGCAAGCGCATATCAGTTTTTGCAATATGAGCAGTTGTGCTTCCATCAATAAAGTCAATAAGAGCATGGATAATGGACTTTGTCTCAATAAAGGCATCAAACTCCTTACAGGCAAAAAGCCATTTAGCTTCAAGCAGCTCAAAGAGTTTATTTACCATGGTAGCACTATCAATTGTAATCTTCTTTCCCATAGACCAATTTGGATGTTTTAGAGCATCTTCTGGAGCCATTTTTTCTATCTCTTCTAATGGGGTATCCCGAAATGCACCTCCACTTGCAGTAATGCAAAGACGCTTCATGGGCCGCTTAGAGTGTAGATACCAAAGTCCAAAATGTTCACTATCGATTGGAATAATTGATTTTGTATCCAAAAAAGAGCCAGCTGCTACTAGGGACTCTTTATTTGCTAGAGCCACTTTTTTACCTAAACGTTGTGCTTTTATAGTGGGAGCTAAACCTAAAAATCCAACAAGGGCGTTTACAACTAGATTGCTTTTAGCCTCTTGAATCATCTCTAAAATTCCATCCTCACCCACAAAAACATGAGGATGGTTTACCTTATTTGCTAGATTTTTATCGCCTATAACAACAAATCGGGGATGAAACTGAGCAATCTGTTCATTTAAAAGCTTTACATTTGAGCCTGCGCACAAACCCTCAACACTTAAATTAAAATCTCTCGCAATTTTTAAGGCATTTACGCCAATGGAGCCGGTACTTCCTAAAATTATCATAAACTATAAAATACTCTGCAAAATTACAACCATTACAATACCTCCAAAGAGATATCCATCAATTCGATCAAGCATTCCTCCATGGCCAGGAAAGATTGTTCCACTATCTTTAACTCCAGCTTCACGCTTTAAAAAACTCTCATACAAATCGCCCCAGACAGAAGCCACACTTGTTAAAAAGGCGACTGAAAAAGCGCTCATCCAACCAACAGAGCTTAATCCAAAAATTGTTCCTACCACTGTTGCTACTGCAACTCCTCCACCTACACCTTCCCATGTTTTATTGGGCGACGAGGGTGAAAATGGAGTTTTTCCAAAGCTTTTTCCAATAACATAAGCTCCCGTGTCAGTCAATGCAACAATCAAAACAAGCCAAATTAAAGCTGGCATTCCCATTTGGTAGTATAAAGAGAGCAAAAAGAGCATTGGAATTGTTGGGTAAAAGAAGGGTAAGATAAGTCCATTTTTCCACTCTTTTTTGTGAACCATAAGAGCCACTAAACCTAAAATTACTATTGCACTAAGATATTCGGGACGCTCAAAAAAGCCTGCAACTATCCAAAGTGCAAGAGCCAATACATAAACCTTACTCTCTTGCATATTAAAAAGTTTACAAGCCTCATAAAAGGCTATCATATAAATAAGCCCTAAAGTCGCCCACGTGACAAAGGGGCTATCTGCAATTGCAAGCAAAACTGCAGCTGCAAGCAACACAAATCCAGTTGATATGCGCGTAAGTGTAGAGTTATCCATCGGCCTATCCTTTGGGGTATTTGAGGATATATTACCAAAGCTTGGGTGAGGGGAAGCTAAATCTTGATGTCCAAAATGTGATTAGAAGAGGAACTTTTCTCTTTTATTGGCTCTTTTTTCTCTTTTTTATCGGGAGTTTGACCCTCTTTTGCGCCAGCTTCTTTATCGCTTCTTTCGCGCTCATGCTCTTTTTCTGGGTCGATTTTATATGTCTCTTCGGTAGGGCGAACTTCTTGAATCTCCTTGCTTTTTTCATTTGTTGCAGCAGCAGCTGCTAAATTTTGAGCATCAAGTTTTGATTGAAAATCAAGCTGTTTAGTAGCTTGAAGATGCATGTTTTGATTTGTATAAACCATTGCGCCAACTGGTCCTACTGCCATAGTTTACTCCTTCAAAACCTTTAGTGTTTGGTAATTCACGTAAGTGACATTTGCTTTATGCCCCATGCGGACATTGCCTCTAGTTGTATAATCGACCAAATAGCTTCCTGGCTGAAGTTTACTAAAACCTGCACAAAGACGAGCACCAAATTCAAGCACATTTGAAGGAACTTTTTGCTTGTTTGTGCGTATAATCACATGGGCCGATGGAATATCTTTTACATGTAACCACAAATCGCTCTTTTTTGCCTCTTTTAAAAGAGCAATATTGCCTTTTTCGTTTTTCCCAACCATAATCTTATACCCCTCCATCATAAAACTCTCATACGATGGATTCTCTTTTTGGCGCCGTTTTGAGCCTGTTTGGCGGGGCATTAGGATATGGAGTGCTTCTATGCTTTTTGCATTTTCTACCATCTTTTGAAGGCTAAGATAAAAATGATGCTTTGCCTCGAGG
>DDHL01000067.1:16553-24022 GCA_002352945.1 Campylobacteraceae bacterium UBA1877
CCTTTCAATGTGCATATTTGCTGCTTTTTGGCGCAGTTTTTTAGATTGGCTATAAAGCATATTAGCGGCCTCTTGGGGCGTTCTTGCCTCTTTGGGCAGTGTTATGACATATTTTTTACCCTCAAAATCCTTTAGCTCAATCTCTTTAGCAAAGTTTGGGATTTTAGATAGATTTGCTAAAATCAAAGCCCCCTCATTGGCTAAACGCTCGCTTTTGGCTATCAAATGCTTTTCATCTTCTAAGCGCTCTATTGCATGCTCTAACTTTGCAATCTTTTTTGCCAATGTGGCTAGTTTTGTATTGCGAACCCGCTGAAGATGCAGAGCCTTTTTTTGGAGGTAGGCATCTTTTAAATACTCTTTTATATCATCAATTTTTTGAAAGGTTTCATTAAATTCTCGCCCAGGCAAGGCAGCCAAAGGCTCGCCGACTCGAACAGGTCTAAATGAGACGCTTGCATCAATATGGCGCAAAGCCTCTTGAACAATACCATCTTTATCTAAAATAATAGCATTTGTATTTCGCCCTGTAAATTCAAGCTGCAAAATATAAGAGTCTGCTTTGTAAGCCATCTTAGATGTTACATAAACTCTCATGATGCGATTGTCGCTTTCAACCTCAACATGCTCTAGCCGTGCATTATTGAAATGTTTTTTTAGCAATATATCAAATGGGGCTGTGTATGAACGGGCTTGCTCAAAGGATTCACACATAAACCAGTAACTATCGCCTCGATGAAGACTAACGTAAATTATATTATCGTGCTCAAATCGAAATCGAAGGGTTGTGTCATCTACTCGAGACAGTGAGCTAATGCGTGAAAATTGATTTAAATAGTGTGCAATTTGGGTTAGTTCATAATGTTTCATGATTCAATTATACCCGTTTTTAAACCAAATTTTGATAGAATCAACCTAGATTTATATTCATTCATGCTATCAAGATATTTCAATACCAACACTACTAAATCATCTTAAAGCGGATGAATATTGCAAAAAGTACAAATGAGGTTACGATGCAACAAACTATCACCGAAAAGATTTTTTCTGCCCACTGTAAAGAGGATGTAAAAGCAGGTCAAATTGTCCAAAGCCCCATAGATATGGTTATTGGCAACGATATTACCACTCCAATCTCCATTCGCGCCATTGAAGAGAGCGGGGCAAAAAAGCTAGCAAATCCCGATGGCTTTTCTATCGTTATGGACCACTACATTCCTGCAAAAGATATTGCAAGTGCAAATCAAGCCAAAATTAGTCGAGATTTTGCCTATAAGCACGATTTAAAACACTTTTTTGATGAAAAGGATATGGGAATTGAGCATGCGCTTTTGCCTGAAAAAGGGCTTGTGGTACCAGGAGATGTCATTATTGGTGCAGATAGCCACACCTGTACTCATGGCGCACTTGGAGCATTTTCTACCGGAATGGGGTCAACCGATTTAGCCTATGCGATGATTACGGGACGCAACTGGTTTAAAGTTCCAGAAGCAATCCGTGTTGTATTTAGCGGTAAGCCGGCTGAGCACATTTATGGAAAGGATTTAATTCTAGAAGTTATCCGTCAAATTGGTGTTGATGGAGCCTTGTATAAAACGCTTGAATTTACAGGAGATACTATCTCATATTTAAAGATGGATGATAGATTTAGCCTTTGTAATATGGCCATTGAAGCGGGTGCAAAAAATGGAATAATTGCAGTAGATGATATTACAAAAGACTTTTTAGCCGATAAAAACCTACCAAGAAAACCCCAATACTTCTACTCAGATCCCGATGCGAACTATGTTCAAACTATTCATATTGATGCAAGCAAACTTGATCCTGTTGTTGCTTATCCATTTTTGCCAAGCAATGGCAAAAGTGTACGTCAAGCTGTCAAAGATGACTTAGCAGTTGATCAAGTCTTTATTGGAAGTTGTACTAACGGACGCATAAGTGATTTAAGAATTGCAGCAAAAATATTAAAAGGCAAACGGGTGGCAAAAAAGACCCGCCTTATTATCACTCCAGCAACCCAGCGCATAGCAAGACAGGCTGAAAAAGAGGGTTTAATGGAGATTTTTATTGAAGCAGGCGGGGTAGTTTCTAACCCAACTTGCGGAGCATGTCTTGGTGGATATATGGGAATTTTGGGCAAAGGCGAAAGATGCGTAGCTACTACTAATCGAAACTTTGTTGGGCGCATGGGCGATAGAGAGAGTGAAATTTATCTAGCCAACTCTGCAGTTGCAGCAGCTAGTGCAATTACTGGCAAGATTACTGACCCTAGGGATATATAATGTATTTTCCCATCCCTTGTGTCATTTTAGCAGGGGGAAAGAGTTCACGAATGGGGCAGGATAAATCCCTGCTTCCATTTGGAAAATATCCTACACTAACTCACTTTCAAGCTTCAAGATTAGCACCCTTATTTGCCTCTTTACATGTAAGCGCAAAAGAGGATAAATTTAATGGGCAGTTTCCACTAATTTTAGATAAAAATAGCGATACTTTTTCACCAATGGTTGCCCTAGCTTCTATACTAGAACAGTTTCATGACAGTTATGTTTTTTGCATTAGCGTTGATGCTCCTTTTGTTAACAAAGAGCAAATCAAAGCCCTTTGGCAAGCTTCAAAAGATTTTCCAAATCGTGCAATTGTTCCAAAAGATCCAAACACAAGACACCCTTTGTGTGCACTCTATCATAGCAGTTTAGCCCCAATGGCAAAAAAGCTTGCTGATAAAAATAACCACAAACTAGGAATTTTACTCCAAGAGTGTGGTGCGATTTATGTGGATTTTCAAGATGAAAAACCCTTTACAAATCTCAACCACCCTTACGAGTATGAAGCTCATGCAAAAGCGCTTGATTAGTTTTTAGCATTTAGATCATCTAAGCTTTACATGTAAAAGCGTTCAAACTCTTTTAGAATTTAAATTTATAAGTACGTTTTTACAACCCATTTAGTAAATTCAAATGCACAAGTAAACGCAGGAGAGACTGCATTTAGAATGTGTACGCTATTGTCTTTGCGCTCAACTACAAAATCTTGCACAAGCTCAAGGGTTTTTTTATTTAAAAGCTGGGCTCTAATTCCAGGCTTGCTCCACTCTTTAAAACCTTTATGATTACACCCCTTTGTCAAAGCAGTTGCCAATTTTAAAAAGTGAGACATTTTATATTTTTGAATCTCTTCAAGGGCAAGATTACGAAAACCAAATGCATTTGTAGCAAAAAGTTTCGCTTCATACCATGCAATTTGACCAAACTCTTTAGGATTAAAACCATTAAAACCCTTATAGTTTTCTCGCCAAAAAGCTGGGATTGCAGTAGGGCCAATTTTTGCAGATTTATCAACAGTGAGCGTATAGTGAACCCCCAAAAATGGATTTTTTAAATTTGGCACCGGGTAGATATTTGTTGTTAGATTCATAAAGTTAAGAGAGTCTTTTAAATAGATTCCTTTAAAGGGGATTATGGTGTAATTTTCACCCACCTTAAAATCATGCGCTATCTTATCTGCATAAAGTCCTGCTGCATTAATAAGGGTACCAAAAAAGTAAATTCCCCTTGAGGTAAGAATCGCATCTTTTCCAACTCTCTCCTCATAAGCACAATTTGTAACTATCTCAACTCCAAGTTCTCTTACATGTAAAGCCAACTGTTTAATAACCGCTTCGGGATCAACTGTGGATGTTGTTGGCGAAAAAAGGGCTTTATGAACTGTTTTTGCTTCAGGGAATCTTTGGTTTAACTCCTCTTGGCTTAGCCACTCTAATTCAACTTTATTTGCATCAGCGCGGCGCTTTAACTCTTCAAGGCCAGCAATTTCAGACTCATTTTGAGCTACAACTACCTTGCCACAGCGGTTGATTGCAAGCTTATATTCTTGACAAAAACTGTGCATTGCCCTATTTCCATCTCTGGTAAATCGAGCTTTTAAAGAGTCTGCACTATAATAAAACCCCGCATGCAAAACACCAGAATTCCGCCCGCTGCTATGCATGCCAACATGGGGTTCTTTTTCGATTACTCTTACAGATACATTGCGATTTTGTTCTTTAAGCGCCTTTGCAATGCTAAGGCCAATTATACCTCCACCTATAATGAGATAATCTGTCGTGAACATTTTTAATAGCCTAATTCCTCGTCTATTAAGATAATTGTTGTTCGACCTGGAGTATCTCCATTAATGAGAGTAAATTTATTTGCAATGCTATTCCAATCATAATGGGGTTTTTTACCCATTTCTATAGCTTTTTTATTCATGCGCTCAATATTTTTAGCAGCTGCAACATTGCGAATGCGCTCATGTGCTGCTGTCACATTTGGAACAATCTTATTTATACCCACAAACAAAAGCACTTTTTTGGGACCAAAAATTTGTGCGGCTACACGGTTGCCACTCCCATCTGCATTTACAAGCTCACCATCTTGAGTAATTGCATTACAGCCAGTGATATACAAATCTGCCAACAACCCTTGACGGCGGCGATTTGTATTCTCCTCCATTGTAATTCCCTTTTCATACTGGTTAAAAAGCGTAATACCATTTGGCTTTGTTTGAAGGTAGTCTAAAAGCCCAATTTCAGCAACTGTGGTAGAGCCTCCAAGTCCAACACTTATACCCTTAGTGAGGTATTTTTTGGCTATATCAAAAGCTTCCCAGCCCGTTTTTACATGTATAACTTCAAAACCATTTTTCTCTAAATTTTGAATCGTTTTTTCAACCATCTTTAACCTTTTTTGCTCGAACTTTATGAGCTAACATTATACCAATAAAACAAAGAAGTCCAATTACATGAACATTTTCAACCCAAGGAGTTAAGCTCTTTAGCTTATAAATTGAATCTTGAGTAAATAAAAGTATGGCTGAGATTGCAAACACAATGCGCTCAAACCACGTTGTTTTTATATCCCAAAACCCTTCTACGGCAATAGCAAAGGCTGCTAATCCTACAAATGAGAATATGAAAATCTCAAACCGCTCACCCCAAGAACCTGTAATTAAAGGAGTAAATGCAAATAAAAGAGGAATTATATAAAGCCCTTTTCCAAGCTTCCAAGCCATTAGTCCGGTGCGCATAGGTGAAGTTCCTGCAATCCCGGCTGCTGCAAAGGCTGCTAAACATACTGGTGGAGTCAGGTTTGAATCTTGAGAAAGCCAAAAGATGATAAGGTGGGCTGCTAAAAAGTAGATTGTCGCTTCAGGCACTTCGATACCAGCATTTAATAGCATTGCCATTTCGGGCGAGAGCATTAAACCAACAAGCGCTGGAGCAGATAAGACTGCTAAAACAACATAAGAGGCCGTAACTGGAAGCCCCATACCAAGCACTAAAGAGGCTAAAGCAATCAAAATCATAGCAATTATCAACTGCCCTCCTGACCACTCCATAATAAGCTGGGAAAAGGTAATTCCAATTCCTGAGATATTAATCACACCCACAATAATTCCAACACTTACTAGCAAAACTCCAGTTACTACCATGTTTTGACTACCAAGAGCTAGTGCCTCTAAAATATCTTTAATGCCCATTCTTTTATATTTTGTCAAATATGATGAGGCAATAATAGCTACAATAGAGATTCCAGCTGCATAGGTTGGCGAAAAGCCATAAATTAAGAGTCCAACAAGAGTAATTAAAGGAATTACAAAATGAAATCCTTCTCGTAAAACTGGCCAAATTTTAACTTCATTTACCTCAACTTCAAGATTGTTCTCCTTTGCATGGATATGAATATACACTGCAATTGAAGCAAAGTATAAGATTGCAGGCAAGATTGAAACTATAACAATAGTTGCAAATGGAATATTGGTCATTTGGGCCATAATAAAAGCGCCCGCACCCATGATTGGGGGCATAATTTGGCCGCCTGTGCTTGCAGCGGTTTCAACCCCAGCCGCAAACATCGGCTTAAAGCCATTTTTTTTCATCATTGGAATTGTGATTGAGCCTGTTGAAACTGTATTTGCAACAGCAGAACCGGAAATTGTACCCATAAGAGCCGATGAAAAAACTGCAACATGACCGGCTCCACCTCGAAATTTGGAAGTAAATGCACGGCTGACATCTACTATAAAATCTCCAGCTCCACTTTTTAATAAAAAAGCGGCAAAGAGAATAAACATAAATACAAAGGTAGATGAGATTGTAGCAATGGAGCCAAAAAGCCCCTCACCTGTGTAAAAAACCCTATAAAAAAAGCGCTCAACGCTCATACCGCCAAATGCAAAAACCCCACTCATATACTGGCCAAACCACAGTATGTATCCAATTGAAACGATAATTAAAGCAGGAATTATAATTCCAGTTGCACGTCGAACCATCTCAATAGCTAAAATTATTGCAAGAGCTGTCATAACAATATCACTCGTGCGCATCTGCCCCATTGAATTGGCATAAAGGCTCTCTTCAAAGAGCATCATATAAATTACAACACTAACACTTAAAATTGCGAGTATGATATCTACTATTGATACTCTATCGCTAGATGAATATTTGGAGGCTTTAAAAGTTAAATAGCCTAAAGATGCTAGGGATGAAAAGTGAGCAGCATTAAACCACAAATCGCTAATTCCCCCCCAAATATTAACCCAAAAATGAAAAAGTGCAATAGCGATGGAGTAGATAAAGATAAAGCCCTTTAAACGTTCGCGAGGTATACTAAGCATGCATATCCTTTAAAAATTGGGGAGATAAACTCCCCATAAATTTAGTCTAAAATAAGACGATCTGGGATTGTAAGTCCTTGCTCTTTATAGTATTTGAGCGCTCCTTTGTGAAGCGGCATAGGCAAGCCATCAATTGCCTTTTGAAGACTCATGACCTTAGTTGCTTGATGGACACTGTTTAAGAATGGAAGGTTTTCATATATGGTTTTTGTTAACATATAAACAACCTCTTCTGGAGTATCTTCATTTACGACAAGCAAATTAGGTTGGGCAATTGTCTTAATCTCCTCTTTTTGTCCTGGATAAGTATTGGCAGGAACTACATATCGAACCCAAACAGGATAGACATCATTAATTTTTTTAATATCCTCATCGGTAAACTCAAGCACCTTTATCTTATCGGCTCCTATGGATGCAAAAGCGTTTGTTACAGCCGATACTGGTGCACCACCTGGAGTATTCATCCCTTTTATTTTGCGATCTTGTAAAGCAGTGGAGCTTGGAGTATAACCAAGATATTGAATATTCATCTTGTTATAATCAATTCCCAAAGCATTCATAATTGTCTCAGCCGATACCCTACTGCCTGAGTTTCTTCCACTAATAGAGAAGTTTTGGCCATAAAGGTTTTTTAAATCCTTAATATTTCCAGTTTTTGCCACATCTTTTGTGACAGTAAAGTGCTCAACATTTTGCCAAAGCATCGTTACTGAGCGTAGATTTTTCTTAGGATTTCCTTCATAAGTAGCCTTTCCCTGCCATGCCATAGATCCAAAAAGGCCTTGGATAATAGAAAAATCCACCTCCTT
>DDHL01000068.1:0-1985 GCA_002352945.1 Campylobacteraceae bacterium UBA1877
TGCATGAGGCGGTAAGTTTTTCAAGCTCTTTTATTGAATTTTGCAATTTCAAAGAGAGTTTGGAAATATCTCCAATGGTTTCAAAGCGTATATTATTTTTTAACAGGGTCTCTTTCTCTTTTTTGATAAATTTATCCAAAAGGCGCATTAAAAAATCAATCTCACTTTTAGGCCTTGACCAATTTTCAGTACTAAAGGCGTAAAGAGTTAATCTTTTTATTCCAAGTTTTGCAGCATGGGTTGTGATTTCTCTAACAGTTTTAGCTCCTTTTTCATGGCCTTTAACGCGCGGCAATCCTCTCATTTTGGCCCAGCGGCCATTGCCGTCCATAATAATTGCTAAATGGTTTAATTCATTCAAAGAGCTATCCTTTAATATTCAATAATCCTTGAGTACCATCCCACAAAGGCACTAAATTATCATTAGTTGTAATTTGTGAGCGAAATGGGGCGTTTGAGAGTTGTTGAGATAAAAAGATTGTAGTGCGTTCAAACAGTGACTCAAAATCTACAAAATTCTTTTTTATATTAATCTCGCCCTTGATTGCCCCTAAATTATCATATGCTATATAGAAGTTTACCAAAGCTTCGTTTAAATTTTGATTTTCACGCCATTGTAAGAGTAGAAGTTGCGAATCAATTTTTAAAGGCAGGTGAACAGTGCCCTCATGTAGGGCTAAAAGCATGGAGCTTAATGTGTTAAAAGTGTTTTTATCTTCACAAGAAGCTAAGGCTTCAAGTAGCCAATTTTTTAACATTAATGATGGCTCACTAGCATCTAAAAAGAGGGTTAGAAAATCAAAAGAGTCAACTAAAATGAATGCACTATCATTTTGCATAAGTGCTGGCTTTTTGCGTAAAGTGTTGATGGTTAATATCCCATCTTTTGATTCGGACAAATTGCCCCAATAGCGCTCACTCTTTTTTAAAATTTTTAAACTTTTAGTAACCATCTCTTTGTGCCCAACTTTGAGTTTATAGCGCCCATTGCCAAGCACATCTAATACTTCAATACCTATTGGCAAGGATGCGTTAAAGTAGCGGGTATAATTGGCAAAGGTGTTAAAAAGAGTATTAAGTGATGGCATTAATCAATAGTCAAATCCACTATTTTTAGTGCAGCACTTAGCTTGTCTTGAGTGTCTAAAGAGCGCCATTTGTCTTTTATTAAAAGATCAATTTTTGTCTTTTGGCTTCCAAAGTTGCAACCCTCTCCTATGATATTAAGGCACACTGCATGCAATTTTTTGGTTTTAAGCATATGAAGGGCATTTTGATGGGCTGTTTTTGGATCGGTTTCAGCTTTAAATCCAATACATTTTAATCCTAAAGCGGCCATCTCTTGTAGAATATCTCTATTTTGAATAAGTTTAATACTCCAAGTTGGACCAATATGAGCCTTTTTATATTTTCCATTATAAGGCTCTTGGACAAGATAATCGCTTACTGCTGCTGCCATGTATAATAGATCATTTTTAGGCTCTAAAGAGAGCAAAGTTTCATAAAGCTCCTTGCTGCTTTGAAAATCTACTCTTTTAAATGGAAGATGGGGCAAATGGCAAGGGGCGCTGCTAACTAAAGTTACGTTTGCTCCTTTTAAATAAAGAGCTAGAGCTAAAGATTCGGCCATTTTTCCGCTTGAATGGTTGCTAATGCAGCGCACATCATCGATAGGCTCTTTAGTTCCTCCCCCAGTTACTATGCAATTTTTATCTGCAAAAGAGCTTTCTTGTAAGAGTTTTCGAGCAATATTCCAAAAAATTGTCTCAGGCTCAGCCATAGCCCCTTTGCCTCTATCTTGGCAAGCAAGGAGCTTATTGATACTCTCAACAATAAAAACACCTCTAGATTTTAATAGCTCTAAAGATTTTTGGGTGGATGGATGCTCAATCATATGCGTATTTGCAGCCGGTGCAATAATAATCTCATTGGGGGAGGCAAGGGCGGTTTGGGTTAGGAGTGTATCTGCAATTCCGCAAGAGAGT
>DDHL01000068.1:2208-7618 GCA_002352945.1 Campylobacteraceae bacterium UBA1877
TTCTGCAATTCCGCAAGAGAGTTTATTGATAGTATTAGCAGTTGCAGGAGCTATGCAAAAGATGTCTGCCCATTTGTGAATATGGATATGGTTATTGTCATTACTCCAGCTTTCGCTTTTTGATGAGATTACAGGAGTGTTTGTTAGGGCTTCAAAGCTAAGTGGCCCAATAAAACGCATTGCATCATCACTCATAATGACGCGAACCTTTGCGCCAGCTTTTATTAAAAGTCGAACAAGCTCTAATGATTTATAAGCTGCAATGCTTCCTGTAACACCGAGTAAGACATGTTTGTCTTTGAGGAGATTTTCTATCACTTACTGCTCCTTTTTGCCAAAAAATTTAGCAAAAAAGCCCTCTTTTATGCGTAGGTTTGCTCTAGTTAAAGCAAGGGAGCCTTTTGGAATGTTTTTTGTAATAGTTGATCCTGCCCCAATGAGCACATCATCTTCGATAGTAACTGGGGCAACAAGCTGGGTGTCGCTTCCAATGAAGACATTTTTTCCAATATGGGTTTTGTGCTTCTTTTTGCCATCATAATTACATGTAATTGTCCCACAGCCCACATTTGTTCCCTCATCAATTATTGCATCTCCAAGATAGCTTAAGTGGCCAGCTTTTATTTTGTTTAATTGAGACTTTTTTACCTCCACAAAATTGCCAATATGCGAATCGATAATTTCGCTTTGAGGCCTAATATGAGCTAGTGGTCCGATTGAAGAGTTTTTAATACTGCTTGATTCAATAACTGTATGGGCCTTAATGTGAGATGATTGGATATAAGAGTCTCCATGGATGCAAACACCATTTTCTAAGTGACACTCTCCTTCAAAATGAGCCATTGAGTCGATAAAGATGGTTTCGGGAAGACGCATGCTTACTCCATTTTCCATCCAATAATTTCTAATTTTTGCTTGCATTTTAGCCTCTGCTTGAGCTAGCTGAGCCTTAGAGTTAACACCCATAAAGTCATCCTCTTTAACCTCTACTGCTTTGACTTTGATAGAATTTTTTGTTGCTAAAGCAATGAGGTCGGTTAAATAGTACTCTTTTTGGGCATTATCATTTTTTAGCAAGGGTAAGAACTCATTTAAAAAATTCGAATCAAAGCAGTAAACTCCAGCATTTACAAGGTTGATTGCTTTTTGTGCACCATTAGCATCTTTTTCTTCAACAATGCCTAAAACGTGATCTTTTTCATCAACGATAACACGGCCGTAGCCTTTTGGGTTTTTGGCTCTAAAGGTGCTAAGAACTACTGGTGCATCGCATTGAATCAAAGGCTCTAAAGACTCTTTAGTAATTAAAGGCATATCGCCGCTAAGGATTAAAACACGCTTATAAGAGGGCTTAATGCCCATTAGTGCGCCGCCAGTTCCAGGATAGTTTTGAAAATCTTGAAGCTTTACATGTAAAGATGGAAAATGGGGTTTTAGGGCCTTTGTAATACGCTCGTGCTGATGGTATAAGATTACATGTAAATCATCGCTTAATTCTTGTGCTTGATTTAAAATATGAAAAATCATAGGATGGCCGCTAATTGGGTGTAAAACCTTAGGAAGCGAGGATTTCATTCGCGTTCCAAGCCCAGCGGCTAAAACAACAATTGATATTTTTTGCATAACAAAACTCCAAATAATAAAAGGGGTATTCTACCAAAATAAAGTAAGGCAAGCGTTAAAAGCATCTCTCTTTTGACTCTTTTTAACCCTTCTTTAACCCAAAAAAAACTAGAATAACTCCATCTTTCAAAAGGGGCGCAGACGTATGGATTTGGGAACAGTTGTTGGTTTAGTGTTATCCTTAACGCTACTTGGCGGAGCCATGGCAATGGGCGTTGGGCTTGGTCCTTATATCGATGTTCCTTCTATTTTGATTGTTTTTGGTGGAACAACAGGCGCTTTGCTAATTGGTTTTCGAATGGAGCAGATGAAGAATCTGTTTAAGATTTTCATGGTTGCGATTAAGCCAACCCAAGAAAACATCCCAGAACTTATTAAAAAAATGGTCGATTACTCAACCAAAGCTAGGCGCGATGGGATTTTAGCTTTGGAAAATGATGCAAATAATGAAGCAAATGAATTCTTAAAAAAAGGCCTCTCTATGGCAGTTGATGGCAATGAGCCAGATAATATTCGAGACCTTTTAGAAATTGAAATGGAGCAGACGAGCTCAAGGCACAAAAACAATGCAGATATTTTTGACAGAATGGCAGGATTTGCAGGCGCGATGGGTATGATTGGTACGCTCATTGGACTAGTTGCAATGCTTTTGAATATGGCCGCCCCTTCGGCTATTGGTCCAGCGATGGCGGTTGCTTTGTTAACGACTATGTATGGGGCAATCATAGGCAATGTTATTGGGACACCAATTAGCAATATTTTACTTATCCGCGATGGAGAGGAGATGCTCTCAAAAACCTTAATTCTCGAGGGAATCATGGCTATTCAAGCAGGTGATAATCCCAGAGCACTTGAGGCAAAACTGCTCTCTTTCTTACCTCCAAATGAGCGGGTAAGTCAGTTTGATTAAGCAGTTGTAATGGCTAAAAAGAAAACCCCATGTGATTGCCCAAAATGTCTTCCTGGATGGTTGGCTGCTTTTGGGGATTTAATGTCGCTTTTATTGGTATTTTTCGTTTTGTTGCTATCCATGTCAACCATGGATGCAAAAAAAGTTCATGAGGCAATCGGTTCACTCGCTGGTGCATTAAGCGTCCTAGAGGGTGGAACAAAGACAGAAATCAGCCGTGAGCGCCAGCAACAAACCACACCTATTGAGCAGCAAGAAGAGACTAACCAGATGGTCAAAACACTCCAACGTACAATTATTGATGTAAATGAGATGTTAAAAGCCACCGGTTCTCCTGAAGTGACATTGGATGAATCCGAAGATGGGTTTATTATTAGACTTCCCTCAAACCTTCTTTTTCGTCCCGGTTCAGCAACTATCGAAAATGATGATGCATTACTCTTTTTAAAACGAATTGCACTTATTGTGCAGCGATTGCCCGAAGATTTACACATTAATGCAAGAGGCCATACTGATAACACTCCCCCATCATCAGATAGTCCATATAGAGACAATTGGGAACTCTCCAGTGCTCGAGCAGTTAGCGTTGTAAAAGAGCTTTTAAGGAACAATATCAGCCCAGAGCGACTTATTGCATCAGGAAAGGCGGAGTTTGAGCCTATAGCAAGTAATGCCACAGTTGAGGGTAGGGCGCAAAATAGACGAGTTGATTTGCATTTTGTCTCCTTAAATCCAGAAAACAAAGAGAGTGCAAAACAGAGCGTACTTGATCAGCAAGGGTCACAGTGAAAAGAGTTCTTTGGCTTTTTTTATTATCAGCAACCCTATTTGGTGCTGATAATGCAACAATTCCCACTGTAAATCTATCTTTAAGCGCGCCAAGTTCACCCGAACAGTTGGTTACAAGTTTAAATGTACTTGTCGTTTTAACCCTACTTACTCTTGCCCCATCGCTTCTATTTATGATGACAAGCTTTTTGCGGCTTTTGGTGGTATTTGGTTTTTTGCGCCAAGCCTTAGGTACTCAAACGACACCACCAAATACTGTTGTAATCTCTTTAGCTCTTATTTTGACATTTTTTATTATGGAACCAGTTGCAACAAAGGCTTATGAAGATGGGGTAAAACCCTACTTAGCTGAAGAGATTAGCTACCAAGAAGCCTTTGCTAGAGGAGTAGCACCATTTAAAGAGTTTATGGTTAGAAATACCCGCGAGAAGGATTTGGCTCTTTTTTTTAGAAAAAGGGATTTAAATAACCCAGCTACAATCGATGATATTCCAATTACTGTTGCGTTGCCGGCATTTATGATAAGCGAGTTAAAAACTGCTTTTGAAATTGGTTTTTTACTCTTTTTGCCCTTTTTGATAATCGATATGGTTGTTGCATCGGTGTTGATGAGTATGGGTATGATGATGCTACCGCCTGTTATGATATCACTGCCATTTAAGCTGCTTATTTTTATTTTAGTAGATGGTTGGAATCTGCTTGTTGGAAATCTTGTGGAGAGTTTTCGGTGAATGATTTACAAATTGGTCGCATAAACCAGCTTTTGATTGAAAGAAAGAGTGAAAATGGACTCTATTTGAAATCAAAATCTAACCAAGAAGTTTTACTGCCAAATGCGTATGTGATGCCAAATATGAAAATTGGCGATTATGTTAATGTGTTTATCTATACCGATTCTGAAGATAGGCTTGTTGCCACAACACATTCTCCTGAGGCAAAACTTGGGGAGTTTGCCCGTTTACATGTAAAGCATGTAACATCAATTGGTGCATTTTGCGACTGGGGTTTGCCAAAGGATCTGTTTGTTCCTTTGAAATTCCAAAAAACACCATTTAGAGTTGGCCAATGGCGATCGATTCGAGTAAGTTTAGATGAGTTAACCAATAGACTTATAGGTGTAGAAAAATTTGGGAAGTTTATATCAAAGCAGCGACCCGATTTTAAAGTTGGTCAAAAAGTTAAGATTTTTGTGCTTGCAAAAACACCTTTGGGATATAAAGTCATTATTGAAAATCGCTTTGAGGGCATGATTTTTGATAATGAGATTTTTGAGCCGATAAAATTGGGAGATAAAAAAGAAGCTTTCATTAAAAAGGTGCGTTTTGATGGAAAGGTTGATCTTTCATTAATGGCGATAGAAGATAAAGATCAAGAAGCCAAAAAGAGCATCCTAGAAGCGCTGCGGTTAAATGATTATATGCTTGAACTTACAACCAAAAGCCCTCCTGAAATAATCTACAAAGAGGTTAAATTAAGTAAAAAAGCTTTTAAAAAGGCTTTAAATGCCCTCGTTGAAGAAGGGGTTGTTAAGATTGAGAACGAAAAGATACACTTTTTAATTGCATCCAAGCGTTCCAACTAATTCCAGCTAAAATAATAGCTCCTCCAAGTATTGTAGGAATTGGTGGAATTTCATTAAGCCACCACCAACCCCAAATGGGTGCTAAAATACTCTCTGTAATCATTAATAGCCCCATTTCGGCTGGGATAAGATAGCGTGTTCCCACTCCAATTAAAATTCGCGAAAACGGTGTGACAATAATACCCATGATAAGTATCCAGCCTATACCGCTTAAATCAACCTCTCCAAGGGCGCTAGGTAGACTAATAAATGCAACGATAAGTCCTCCAAGAGATACATAGGCGATTCTGCTGGCTTTTTGATACTTTTTTAATGCAATAAAAAGAGCCGACATGCATAAAAGCGCACCAAGTGCAAAAAGGTTGCCCTTTAGGCTAAGCCCTTGAGTCTGGTCCATAAAAATAATATAAAGCCCAACAAACACAACAATTGATGCGATATAAATTCGCATTGGAGTAGGCTCTTTTAAAATCCAAAGAGCAATAAGAGCGCTCACAACTGGAGCG
>DDHL01000068.1:7826-10126 GCA_002352945.1 Campylobacteraceae bacterium UBA1877
CACAACTGGAGCGCTAGCAAGGATTAAAACCGTATTTGCAATACCAGTGTAATAGACTGCATTAATAAAACAAAAATTTCCCAATCCCATCGCAATGCCAGCCCATAAAACACCTTGATATTCAACTTTGTGGGCACTTTTCCAAGCAGCTAAGTTGTTTTTTAGCAATAAAAGCTGGGTAACAAAAAATACTGTAAGACCAAAATAAAAGCCAATATTTTGAGCAGGCATCTTTGAGAGCTTTATAAGTGGGGCTTCGGCACTCATGAGCGCAATACCAGCTAAAGTTATAAGCAACCCCTTGGTATAAGATTGCACTTTGACTCCTTAAAGCCACACTCCATTTTGCAAGTAGTATTTAAGAGGAAAGCTAATAAGTACTAAAAACAGAAGTGTGTTACATGTAAAGCCAAGATTATACCACATTTGAGAGTTTTTCTCTTTTACTAAGTTGTTTATTAAAGCCCCAATTGCGCCAATTCCCCCTAAAAACATAAGAGCATAAATAAAGTATCCAATGTAGAAATATTCAGGCTGTAAAATGCAAAAAGGGCATTTATGAGTTGGCAGCTCATATATGTATGGTGAAAAAAATTGAATCAAACTAAGAATGCTTATAAAAAACCATGTAAAAGATGCGATAAAAAAGAGCCATGCATGTTTTAAGTACCAGCTTATAGCTAAAAAAATAAAAGTAGCGCAAAAAAGGCCCAGAAGTATCGTTTGAGAAAAAGTGTTGCCCATTGATGTGCTTTGATCAAAAAGAACGCTGCAGCAAACAACCGGAGAGTCAATTGGAATTTCGCTAAAGTGTGCCAATTGGAGCAAGAACTCAACACTTAGTAAAAAAAAGAGTCCTTGGAAAAGAAAAAACTTTATTTTTGTATATTTATAATCTACTCTTTTTAAATCCAAGCGGTGCAAAATAATCCATGCGCAAAGAGAAAAAAGAGTTAAAATTTTAACAAAAAACATCCATGAACCCCACTTTGTTGCACCAACAACTCCAGCAGCGCACATTGCTCCAGAGAGTAAAAGCGAGGTTGCATCAAGAGCCCAAACAAAAAAGAAAAAAAGCGGGATTTTAAGAGCTAATATGAACATAATAATAGTTGCCACAAGGTAGCTTTTTTTGTTGAGACTGTATTGGTAGGCTGTCGTTTTTAAAGGGTTAAAATCTAGAGCAATCCTAACAGATGCCAAGAGGGCTACAAATCCTAAAATGAGCAAAATTGCTTCTAAAATAATTAATGTTAAAAGGGATGGAGAAAATAAAATCATACCAAGCTTCCATCTTTTAAAGAAATTATCCTTTTTGGAGCATTCCAATTTAATAAAAGAGGATCATGAGTGGCAATAATTATTGTTTTTCCATCTTGTTGCATTTTTGTTAAGTTTTCTAATAATATACTGCTAAGTGTGGCATCTAAGTTGGCTGTGGGCTCATCTGCTAAGATAATCTGCGGGTCTGTAATAAGAGCTCGAATAAGTGCAGTTCTTTGCTGCTCACCCCCTGAGAGCGTGGAGGCCTCAGCATTGATTTTTGACTCAAGTCCAAACTCTTGAATTAATTTTTTAGCTCGTTTGCTAAGATCAACCTTGTCTGGCAGTGCTGGAATAAGCACATTTTCTAAAAGAGTTAAATTTGGAATTAGCTGAAAATTTTGAAAGATATATCCAATATTTTTTCGCCTAAAGGCTGCGCTAAAATGTTCAGGCAGGCTTGAAATTGGTGTTTTATCAATAATAATTTGGCCTGAGCTTGGGGTATAAAAGCTTGCAATTAAGCCCAAAAGTGTACTTTTTCCACTCCCGCTTGGTCCTTGCAAAATTAGAGTCTGCCCCCTTTGTAAATCAAAAGAGACATCTTTAAGAGCCAAAAAAGCTTTTGGTGTACCTTCGTGAAAAATTTTAGATACATTTTGAACACAAATCATCGCATTACCTCGCCAGCTTCTAAAATTCCTGCCCGCCATGCAGGTATGACTGAAGCAGCTAGATAGAGTGGAACTGTTGCAAAAAATAGAAGCATAAAAGTGCTAAAATCGATAGTAAATGGGAGCTCAAATGCACTTTGCAAACTCTCATATCCTGTAAAAATTCTGCGAAGCAGTGGAGCATTGAAGATAAAAACATACCCTAGAGCAATATTAAATCCCACAATAAAACCTCCAATGCTTATTATGGCTGCTTCAGTGATTTTGTGAGCAATAATGTGACTTGTTTCCCAGCCAAGCGCCTTTAAAAGCCCAATCTCTCTTCTTTCTTGGGCACTTAATCCACTTGCTTTGTCGTATAAA
>DDHL01000068.1:10361-13708 GCA_002352945.1 Campylobacteraceae bacterium UBA1877
AAATCATTGCAAATGTGATAAAGCTAACGATTAAAAGTGCTAAAAACCAGCCGCTTTTATAGTCATATAATCCCAAATAGCGCTGGATAATCTCCTCTTTTGTTGTAACTAGCCAGTGGGGATTTATATTTTTAATCTTTGTTGCAATTGTAATAATCTCTTCGGGGTTTTTAACGCGAACAATGGCATCTGTAAAGCCAGATTCAATTCCTAAAATCTTCCTTGCTTGTTCAATTGGCATTACAATTATATCGTTTCCTCTAATATCATCTTCTTCTGGAAGGGTGCCTGCAAGTTTTAAGCGCACAAAACCGCCATCATAAGCTAAAAAAGGCATCATATTTCCAGACATATAGGGTTTTAGTAGTTTTTTTAAATTTTGAGATACAAACATATTTGCATCATCGCTATCGATTTGGTTCGTGATTTTTTGCAGTGATGGAGCGTAGAGTTTATCAAAGCTATCTGCTCCAATAATGCTTACATGTAAACGATCCATCTCTAAATAGTATCGGCCCCAGAGTCTGCCTTTGATTTCGTCAACTCCTGGAAGAAGCCATATTGGATCCAAATCTTGTGATTGAATAAAGCTTAATTGCCCGCCTTTAGAATCTGTAATGACAATTTCGGGCATCCATTTTGCACTAGATAAAAAAGCGATCTTAAGAGCATTTGTAATCATAAAAGCTGAGCCAAGGAGGGCAACAAGAAGAGTAAAAATTAAAAAAATTAAAAGATTTTTTTTGCCAAAACGTCCTAAGCTTCGTAAAGTAAAATCAAAAACACTCTTCATCAAAACCTTCCTGATTGCACAAAAGTACCTTTTTGCCACATCTGCCATCCTGGATGGAAAGTGTAAGGTGGCAATGGACTTTGAGTGTAACGCAAAGTTGGATTATTTGGATGAAATGCAAAGGAGACAAAGCCCATTTGGGCTAAAATTGAAACTTGAGATTTATAGGAATTATGGCATAAAAAAAGAGCTGTTAGGAGTGGAAAAATAATAGACAAAAGCGTTAAAGCAAAAAAAGTGCTGCGTTTCAAGTCTTGCCTTTTTTGGCAAAAAGTATATTCATTTATCATTAAATATGAATTAAATTAACTCTATTTTAAAACTCTATAGCTCTTTTTACATGTAAAGCTTCTTTTAATTTGAAAAATAAAAGCTTTAAAATGGTACTATTCAAAAAAAAACAGGGAGGAATGTTTTGAATTACTTGGTTGCAGTTACTCTTATTTGGGCCTTCTCTTTTAGTCTCATTGGAGAGTTTTTGGCTGGCAGGGTTGATAGTTACTTTGCTGTTATGATTCGGGTGCTTTTAGCTTCATTGGTCTTTTTGCCCTTTACCCAATTTAGATCAATTCCAATAAAACTCAAAGCAGCTTTGATGGGGATTGGGGCTGTGCAAATTGGAATAATGTATCTATTTTTTTATAACTCGTTTCTCTTTTTAACTGTTCCTGAAGTGGTTTTGTTTACCATTTTTACGCCCCTATATGTAACCATAATTTATGATGCTTTTAAAAAAGAGTTTAAGCCTCTTTATTTGATTAGTACCGGAGTTGCAGTTTTGGGAGCTTATATTATCAGGTACCATGAAGTAAATAGTGGATTTATCATTGGATTTTTATTGGTTCAAGGAGCCAATTTTACATTTGCATTGGGCCAAAGTGCTTATAAAAAGGTGATGGAATCATACAAAAATATCAAACAGCGCAGTGTATTTGGATATTTTCATTTTGGAGCACTGCCTGTTGTTATTGTGGCCTTTTTGCTATTTGGCGATGCTCAAAAAGCCCATCCTAGTCTATTGCAATGGTCCATTCTAATGTGGCTTGGAATTGTAGCTTCTGGGGTTGGATACTTTTTGTGGAATAAAGGTGCATGCATGGTTGATTCTGGAGTTTTAGCAATCATGAATAATGCTCTAGTGCCAGCGGGATTAATAGTAAATCTATTTATTTGGGGCAAACCAACGAATTTGATGCTCTTAACTTTAGGCAGTATTGTTATTGGTTTTTCTTTATGGCTGCATAACTTTTTTATGCAAAGATACCAGCAAAAAAGTAGTCTTTAACAGATGGTTTTACTTTTATCAAAAGAAAAATGGTTATAATTGACCGTTTTTAGACTCTGCAATGTGGGTAGGTAGATAGAAATGACATTAAATTTAATTGGATTGCCTTTAGTGGTCCTGTTGCCTTTTTTTGGGGCGGGTATTGTTGCTTACCTTGCGAGTGCACACAGACTTGCAAGCGCATGGGGAGCTGGAATAGTAACTGTGATTGCTCTAATTTTACTCTCTCAATTAGCTTTTATTCCTTTTAATAATGAGACTTTAGTGCAATCGTGGGTTTGGATAGAAAGTGCTGGATTAAACTTCTCTTTTCGGCTTGATGGCCTTGGACTTTTATTTAGCTACATCATTATGGGAATTGGCCTTTTAATTATAATTTATGCAAGATACTACCTTTCAAGCAAAGATTCAATGGGGCGGTTTTATTCTTACTTATTGATGTTTATGGGTTCAATGGTAGGAATTGTTCTTTCAGAAAATATTTTACAAATTGTAGTTTTTTGGGAGTTAACATCTCTTAGTTCATTTTTACTTATCAGCTTTTGGCAGTATAAAAAAGAGGGTCGTGATGGAGCGATGATGGCCCTTGTTATAACAGGAGCTGGCGGACTTGCTTTGCTTGCTGGAATGCTTCTTTTAGGATATATTGCGGGCTCTTATGAGTTATCAACTATTTTAAAAAGCCGTGATGTTATAGTAAATCACTCCCTTTTTACACCCATGATTCTTTTGATTCTTTTGGGAGTACTTACAAAGTCTGCTCAGTTTCCATTTCATTTTTGGCTTCCTCACGCAATGGCTGCACCAACGCCAGTTTCAGCCTATTTGCACTCTGCAACTATGGTAAAAGCAGGGATATTTTTACTAGCTAGACTCTTTCCTGTTCTAAGTGGCACAACGGAGTGGACAATAGTTGTAATTGGTGCTGGAGCTACAACCTTGGTTCTTGGTGCATTCATCGCATTTTTTAAACATGATCTTAAAGGCTTGCTTGCCTACTCAACTGTCAGTCATTTGGGTTTAGTTACATTTTTATTTGGCTTTTCATCTCCCTTAGCGGCAGTTGGAGCAATTTTTCATATCATTAACCATGCTACTTTTAAGGCATCTTTATTCATGGTCGCAGGAATTGTAGACCATGAAACTGGCACAAGAGATATGCGAAAACTTGGTGGATTGCTTCCTTATATGCCCCATACTGCAACCTTGGCTATGGTTGCAGCTGCAGCAATGGCAGGAGTGCCTTTGCTCAATGGATTTTTAAGTAAA
>DDHL01000068.1:13949-22991 GCA_002352945.1 Campylobacteraceae bacterium UBA1877
CTCAATGGATTTTTAAGTAAAGAAATGTTTTTTGAAAGGGCAATAATTGATGGTATATCACTTAGCCTATTTTTGCCAATACTTGCAATTGTTTGGGGAATTTTCTCAGTTGCTTACTCGCTAAAGTTTGTAGCTGAAGTCTTCTTTGGCAAAAAAGGAGATCTTCCAAAAGAGCCCCATGAGCCGCCACGTTTTATGAAAATTCCAGTAGATATTTTAGTTATTTTATGTCTTGCTGTTGGTATTGTCCCTTCAATCGTGGTTGCGCCAATTTTGTCTTCTGCGGTTCTTGGAACATTACAAACCGATCTTCCAAGCTACTCTTTGGCACTTTGGCACGGTTTTAATGCTCCACTTATGATGAGTATTGTGGCATTTACTTTGGGTATTTTTATGTACACCCAAAAGAGGATTTTATTTGTTTGGTACGAAAAAGTACTCGAAAAAATTGATGCAAGAATCTACTATAACTTCATCGTGGAAAATTCATTCAAATTGGCTCAAAGTATTGATAAATTTATCCATACAAACACTATGCGCCCATCAATTTACGGCCTTGTTGCAGGTGCGCTTTTTGTTGGTTTGGTTGGTTTTGGCTACAGCGATGCTCCTCTTTTTGGAGATAGAGAGTTTTTGCCAGTTGATTGGATAAGTATTATTATCGTTTTAATTTTAATTGTCGGAGCAGTTACATCGCTTATCTTACACCGCCAACGACTGCTTTCAATGATAGTTTTGGGAATTGTTGGATTGATTGTATCTTTAATCTTTATTAAATTCTCAGCTCCAGATTTGGCACTAACTCAAATTAGTGTTGAAGTTGTTACCGTTGTTTTGATGCTCTTAGCGCTTTACTATTTGCCTCCATTTACGCCAAAAGAGTCTTCAAAATTAAAGCTCCAAAGCGATATTATTTTGTCTGTTTTTGGCGGAGTTGGAGTTTTTATTTTAACCTTGGCTGTTTTAAGCAGGGATTACACAACAATTGCTGATTATTTTGTTGCAAACTCCCTTACTGGTGGCGGTGGAGCAAATATTGTTAATGTAATCTTAGTAGATTTTCGTGGGTTTGATACATTGGGCGAAATTACAGTTCTTGGAACCGCTGGCATTGGCATATTTGCCATGCTTCAAGGATTAAAACTCTTTGCGCCGCCAAATGATGCAAGGGGAATTTCGTGGTCTTCAGATGTGCATCCTCCTATTATGAAATCGTTGATGCGCTTATTGCTACCTGTAATGCTTTTAGTTGCTGTTTATATCTTCTTAAGAGGGCACAATCTACCAGGAGGTGGATTTATTGCCGGATTGATTGCAGCAGTTGCGCTCATTGTCCAATACCTTGCAAATGGAATTGAATGGACCGGAAAACGGCTCAACTTTGATAAACACTTTTTAATTGGCTCTGGTATTTTAATCGCAGCTTTAACAGGTGCGGTTTCAATGATAATTGGGTATCCGTTTTTAACCTCAGCATTTGCCCACATTCATTGGCCAATTGTTGGCGAGTTTGAAATTGCAAGTGCTACGGCTTTTGATTTGGGTGTATTTTTAGTTGTTGTTGGAGCCACTGTTATGATTTTAGTTCAGCTTGGAAAGCTAAGCCTTACTTCTCATAAGCTAACCCAAACGTTGGAAAAAGATAAGGAAGAGTAATGGAGTTTTTAATCGCATTGATTATTGGGGTTTTATGTGGTGGAGGAATTTTTTTAACCCTGAAATTGCGCACATTTCCCGTTGTTTTAGGTATCACCATGATGTCTTATGCAGTTAATCTGTTTTTATTTGTAATGGGTCGTTTACATGTAAATATGCCTCCAATCTTACAAGATGGAGTTACAAACTATACAGACCCAATACCACAAGCTTTAGTTTTAACTGCAATTGTAATTAGTTTTGGTATGTCAGCCTTTGTGATAGTTTTAGCGCTTCGAGCTAAATATGAATTGGGAAATGATCATATCGATGGAATTGGCCCAAAAAGGTGTCAAGGAGATGATGAATGACACATATTGAGATTTTACCAATACTTTTACCACTTTTTGGAGCCATTGCTATACTATTTGCAAAGCTGTTAAACCATAAAACCCAGCAGCTCTTATCGATTTTACTGGTCTTTTTACTCATTTTAGTCAATATCATTGCGCTCTCTGATGTTAAAAATTCTGGAACCTTGGTGTATCAACTTGGCAACTGGCCAGCACCATTTGGAATCACTCTTGTTTTAGACAAGCTTTCAGCCTTGCTCGTGCTTTTAACCTCTGTTTTAGCCCTTGGTTCCTTGTGGTATGCAATAGCAAGGGGTGTTGATGGCAAGGGAATCCATTTTCATGTACTTTTTCAACTGCAGCTTTTTGGCTTAAATGGGGCATTTTTAACAGGTGATGTTTTTAACCTTTTTGTCTTTTTTGAAGTGCTACTTTTAGCATCTTATGCTCTTTTGCTCTATGGTAACGGTGATCAAAGGGTTAAATTTGGCATGCATTATGTAGTAATAAACCTCATTGGCTCAACCCTCTTTTTATTTGCCGTTGGAACTTTGTATGGTGTGATTGGAACATTAAATATTGCAGATATGGCCTTAAAAATTGCCAATTTATCTCCCGATAATCAAGGGGTTGTTGCAGCGGCTGGATTGATGCTTCTTTTTGTTTTTGGATTGAAAGCTGCAATGTTTCCACTCTACTTTTGGCTGCCTGGAGCATACTCAAATACATCAGCTCCGGTAGCGGCTCTGTTTGCAATCATGACCAAGGTTGGAATTTATGCAATTATTCGCGTGCATGGAACAATTTTTGGTCCAGAAGCAGGAGAATTGAGCTTTTACCACCTCCCTTGGGTTTTAGGACTTGGAGTAATCACTCTTGTTTTAGGAACGATTGGAGTTATGAGTGCATCAAGACTAAAAGAGCAGGTTGCATATTTGATTTTAACATCTGTTGCCACTCTTTTGATTGCAATTGGTGTAAATTCTCAAACTGCACTTAGTGGAGCATTTTATTATACAATCCACTCAACTTTAATTGGGGCTGGATTTTTTCTTTATGCTGATATATTTGAGCTTTTGCGCGGAGAATATAAAGACAATTTAGTTCGTACCCCATCTTTTAAAAATATTATTTTAAGTGGAAGCCTCTTTTTTGCGTTTGCTATTGCCATTGCTGGAATGCCGCCTTTGTCGGGATTTTTTGGAAAGATGATGATTTTATCTGGAGCGCTTGAGAGTAGTTTGACTTGGCTGGTTTACTCTGCTGTTTTGATTACAAGTCTTGGTATTATTGTCGCACTTACTAGAACAGGATCAAGGGTTTTTTACCATGTTTTGCCAGATGCAAAACCTCTGCAAGAGTCAATTTCATGGCGAGATTATCTGCCGGTTTTTTATTTTCTCTTTTTGAGTGTTTTAATGGTTATTTTAGCCAACCCTTTAAGTCAATACACCAACCAGTGTGCAGCCTTGATTTATGATGTTGGCAATTATATATCTGAAGTTTTACAGGAGGTTAACTAAATGGAAGAGAAAAAATCTCATGTTTGGTTTCCCCATCCGATTTTAAGTGTAGTTTTGGTTATTACTTGGCTGCTTTTAAACAATACTGTTTCCATGGGGCATATAGTTTTAGGAACAATTTTGGGTATATTGATTCCATGGTTTACTTCTGCTTTTTGGTCTGAAAAGATTTGCCTTGGTAAATTTTCTACCTTTTTGCGTTTTGCTATTGTGGTAATTTTTGATATTATCAAAGCCAATGTCACTGTTGCAAAACTTATCTTGAGCCCAAACAGCATGCTAAAACCAAACTTTTTATATATCCCCCTTGATATTACTCACCCGCTTGGAATTAGCGTTTTAGCAAGTACAATTTCGCTCACTCCAGGAACTGTTTCAACTGATTTAAGTAAAGACCGCAAAACCCTTGTGGTTCATGCTTTACATGTAGAAGATGTGCAAGAGGAGATTGATACAATCAAATCTCGATACGAGCGTCCTTTAATGGAGGTATTTAAACCATGTTAGAATTTGTTTTACCAATTGTTTTTGTAATGCTAACCATCGCTTTGGTTTTAAACTTATACCGTTTAGTTGTTGGTCCAAATACCCTTGATAGGGTTTTAGCCCTTGATACATCTTATATAAATTCCATAGCATTGCTTATAATTTTTAGTCTCTATCTTGGAAATCCGCTCTATTTTGAAGCTGCATTATTGATAGCTTTGATGGGCTTTGTAAGCACAGTTGCCCTTGGAAAATACTTACTGCGCGGCGATATTATTGAATAGGAAAATAGTATGGAAACTCTTATATCAATTTTGATTTTAATTGGTGCTTTTTTTACCCTTATTGGATCAATTGGCTTAGTAAAATTGCCAGATTTTTTTATGCGTCTACATGGGCCAACTAAGGCAACAACTCTAGGGGTTGGCTCCATTTTGGTAGCCTCAACTCTTTATTATTGGAGCTTTGAAAATACTTTAAGTTTGCATGAAATTTTAATCACAGTATTTTTATTTATTACCGCTCCAGTAAGTGCTCACTTGATGGCAAAAGCGGCCTATCATAAATTAAAACAAGAGTCAAAAAAGTCTAAATCTTAGACTCTTTGCTTAAAAAATATTCGTATGGAAAAGATGGTAAATGGAGTGTGAATTTTTTGGTCGCTGTGGCAGTTGCACTTAGCATTCGCTAAGCTACAAAGAGCAGTTTAATATAAAATTTAAAGAGTTAAAAGAGCTGTTTGAGCCCTTAAATGCAAAGGGATGGGAGCCTTTTTATTCCATTGAAAAACATTACAGAAACCGGGCTGAATTTCGTATTTGGCATGAAAAAGATAGAATCTCTTATGCAATGTACGGGTTTGATAAAAGGCCGGTTTTAATTGATAAATGCTCTAAGGCTGATGAAGCAATAAATAGCTTAATGCCACAATTGCTTAAAGAGATTAAAAAGAGTGATGTTTTAAAAAAAGCTCTTTTTGGAGCAGAATTTTTAAGTGCCACAGAGGGTGTTTTAGTAACGCTAACGTACCATAAAAAGCTAGATGATAGCTGGGAAAAAGAGGCAAAGGCTCTAGAAGAAAAGCTTAATATTTTCCTTGTTGGAAGAAGCCGCGGTATAAAAAAGGTTTTAAGCAGTGATGGAGTTTGGGACTCTTTACATGTAAAAAATAGAGTTTATAAATACTATCTTCAAGAGGGTGCATTTTCGCAGCCAAATAGGAGTGTCAACTCTCAAATGATAGGCTGGGTATTAGAGCAGCTTTTAAAAAGCGATTGTAAAGATTTATTAGAGCTTTATTGTGGACATGGAAATTTTACCCTGCCGCTTAGTGGCAGTTTTGAAAAGGTTTTAGCGACCGAAATTTCCAAAGCATCCATAAGTGCAGCTTTAAAAAATTGTGAAGTCAATAAAGTAAACAATATCACCTTTGTGCGACTAAGCGCTCAAGAGCTTACCGAGGCTTTGGATAAAAAGAGAGTTTTTAGACGTCTTGAGGGTGTGGATTTAGATGGTTTTAATTTTTCACATCTTTTAGTAGATCCGCCAAGGGCGGGAATGGATGAGAAAAGTTGCGCCTTTGCATCTAGATTTAAAAATATTATTTATATCTCATGCAATCCAAAAACCCTTCTAAGAGATATTGAAAAATTGAGCAAAACGCATAAAATTGTAGCCAATGCTCTATTTGATCAATTTCCCTATACGAACCACCTAGAGTGCGGCGTTTTGCTAAGTTCGCTTTAGTTTTGATATAATGAATTTTTTTCAAAGGAGAAACCATGGAATGTCCTATGCCAACAATCAATATAAATGACCAAAAACTTATACATGAAATTTTTCAAAATACTAAAACAATAGCCATAATAGGACTTTCTCCAGATCCTTCAAAGCCATCAAATCAAGTTGCCTCATATTTACAAAAAGCGGGCTTTCGTATTATTCCAGTCTATCCAAAAGAGGAGACGATTTTGGGTGAAAAAGTGTATAGAAGTTTAGATGAAGTTCCAGAAGGTGTTGATATGGTTGATATGTTTAGAAAACCACAAGTTGCCAATGAGCTTGTAGAAGTGATTAAAAAACGATCTGATGTTAAAACTCTTTGGCTGCAGCTTGGAATTGTAAATAATGAAGCTGCTAAAAAAGCTCGTGAACTTGGCTTGAATGTTGTACAAAATAAATGTACTAAAATTGAACATCAACGGTTGGTGCAATCATGATTGCCCTTAGTGATATCGTTCAAGCAAAACGTCGCGTAAGCCCGATTATTAACTCTACTCCATTTGCAAAGGCGCTTATTTTAAGCGATATTGTAGGTGCAGATGTCTATCTTAAAAAAGAAAATTTGCAGTTAACTGGTGCTTATAAAATTAGAGGCGCTTATAATAAGATTGCTTCATTAAGTGATGAAGAGAGGGCCCGTGGAGTTATTGCAGCAAGCGCTGGCAATCATGCTCAAGGTGTCGCATACAGTGCAAAACTTTTTGGAATACGAGCTGTTATAGTTATGCCAGAGGCTACGCCACTGCTTAAGGTAACTGGAACAAAAGAACTTGGTGCAGAGGTTATTTTGCATGGGGATAACTATGATGAAGCCTTTGCCCATGCCCAAAAAGTTGCAAGTGAAGAGGGGATGAGTTTTATCCATCCTTTTGAAGATGATGCGGTTATTGCAGGTCAGGGCACAATAGCGCTTGAAATGCTAGATAGCGTAAATGATTTGGATATTGTAGTGGTCCCAATTGGCGGCGGCGGCCTTATTAGTGGAGTCGGTTCTGCAATTAAGCAACTTGATCCAAAAATTAAAGTTATTGGAGTAACTGCCAAAGGTGCACCTGCTATGTTTGAATCTTTTCAAGCAAAGTGCGTTATCAATTCAAAAAGTGTCCGCTCTATTGCAGATGGTATTGCAGTAAGAGATACTAGTGAAAAAAATCTTAAATATATTCTTGAGTGTGTTGATGAGATAGTTCAAGTTGATGATGAAGAGATTGCAACGGCGATTTTGTTTTTGTTAGAGCGGCAAAAATTAGTTGTAGAAGGCGGCGGTGCTGCGGGAGTGGCAGCTATTATGCACAAAAAGTTTAATTATGGCCCAAATAGCAAGATTGGCACAATTTTAAGCGGTGGAAATATTGATGTGCAAACCCTTTCAGTCATTATTGAAAAGGGTCTAATTAAATCAGCTAGAAAGATGATAATAACCGTTACTTTAGTAGATAAACCAGGTGCATTAATGCGCCTTACTGATATTTTACGTGATGCAAATGCTAATATAATCAAAATTGATTACGATAGAACTTCAACAACCCTCTCTTATGGTGATGCAAATATCACAATAACGCTTGAAACAAAAGGTAAAGAGCACCAAGAGGAGGTTCGCCAAAAACTCACAAAAGGTGGGTATAAATTTAGCGAAACCTTTTAATTTTGAAGCCTTGCGTAAGAGTCAGCCAACTCTTCACGCAGGGCATCAGCTAATGCATCCCCATTTTTTATATTTTGCACAATTAAGGTATCTAGTTTACTAAGTAGTTCAAAAAGCTCACTTTCAATAGCACTTTTTGGACGACGTTTTGCATTCATTGTCTCAAAAAAGACAAGGGTTCGCATCATATCTGAAAGCTCTTCTAAAACCTTACTTGGCTCAATCTCATCTTTTAATTGGTAAATTCCATCATGCGGCTCTTTTTGTGGATCGATTGAGAGTTTGATTTGTCGAATCTTTTCTTGAATAATTCCAGCAAATTTTGCATAAATTTCACTATCTTGACTCTCGCCTTTAGCATCGATTCTTTGGGTGATTCGTTTGATTTGATTTATCATAACCATAGTTACAACTATTGCTATGATTATGGCTGGTAAAAATTGCTCCATTGCTATCCTTTGGCTTTTTTAGTCCGTTTTAAAAAGCTTTCACAACTTATGAGTAAAAGTGCCGACCATATTAGCAAAAAAGTGATGAGTTTTTCTTGAGTTAGAGGCTCTTTGTAAATAAAAACGGCTAAAAATAGATTAATTGTAGGAGCAAGGTACTGAAAAAAACCAATGGTGCTTAGTCTTAATCTAGTTGCAGCAGAGTTGAATGCTAAAAGAGGAAGCACCGTTACAGGGCCTGCTAGGATTAAAAGCCATGTTGTAGTTGAAAAAGCCCACTCAAAACTGCTTATATGGTTAAAATCCAAATAGAGCCAGTAAAAGACTGCCAAAGGCATGAGGATAATAGTTTCAATATAAAGTCCAGGTAGTGATGGTACAGCAACCCTTTTTCTAACAAGTCCATAAAAACCAAATAAAAGCGCTAAGACAATAGAGATTGTTGGAATCTCTCCTAATGAGAAGATTTGGTATAAAACGGCCAATGAGGCTAAAATAATTGCAAAAAATTGTGTTAAAGTGGGGCGTTCACTTAAAAAAATAGTGCCTAAAAGTATATTGACAAGGGGGTTGATATAGTAGCCTAAGCTTGCTTCAATAATTTTTCCATTATTAACTGCCCAAATATACACACCCCAATTTGTTGCAATTAAAAGTGATGAGAGCATAAGCCATTTGAATGCATTTGGCTGGGATAAAACTGCACGAATTGTTCTTATTTGACGGGACAAAGCTAAAATGAGAAATAAAAAAACAACTGACCATACAACGCGGTGCAAAAGAATTTGTATTGCAGGAACAGAATCTAAAGATTTAAAATAGATTGGTGCTAATCCCCAAAATCCAAAGGCGCAAATGGCAAATATTACACCC
The DNA here is from genome assembly GCA_002352945.1 of Campylobacteraceae bacterium UBA1877. Lineage (GTDB taxonomy): Bacteria > Campylobacterota > Campylobacteria > Campylobacterales > Campylobacteraceae > UBA1877. Next base: position 22,696 of record DDHL01000068.1, read on the forward strand.
TGAGTGGTTGAACTAAACTTCTTCAAGTCTCTACTTTTTGGCGTATTGTAACAAGGCAAGGTTTAATGTGCACTTTCGTTGACTTAAAATGTTTAAAAAACTATAATAAACAAATTTTTATTTTATTAAGGATAGTAATATGCAATCATGGAGTCGAACATCTTGGCGTCAAAAGCCAATTAAACAGCAGCCAACATATCCTGATATCGAGCAGTTAAAAGCGATTGAAAAAGAGTTACAAAAATATCCCCCACTTGTTTTTGCAGGAGAGGTGAGGAATTTAAAAAGATATTTAG
>DDHL01000068.1:23249-25104 GCA_002352945.1 Campylobacteraceae bacterium UBA1877
TTTACTCCAAGGCGGAGATTGTGCTGAGAGCTTTGCTGAGTTTGGGGCTGATAATATCCGTGATATGTTTAAGGTTTTGATGCAAATGGCCGTTGTTCTTACATTTGCTGGAAGCTGTCCTGTGGTAAAAGTCGGGCGCTTAGCCGGCCAGTTTGCAAAACCTCGCTCATCTGATACTGAAACTATTGATGGAGTGACTCTGCCTAGTTATCGTGGAGATATTATTAACAGTTTTGAATTTACAGAGTCTGCTCGAGTTCCTGATCCTTCAAGGATGCTAAAAGCCTATAACCAATCAGCTGCCACACAAAACCTACTGCGAGCTTTCTCAAGAGGAGGCTTGGCAGATTTGCATGAGGTTCATCGATGGAATTTGGGCTTTGTAAAAGAGAGTGCGCTAGGCGATAGATACCAAAATATGGCAAATCGCATCACTGAGACTTTAGCATTTATGGAGGCTTGTGGAATTACATCAAAAAATACTCCAAATATCCACCAAACAGCCCTTTATACATCTCATGAGGCACTTCTTTTAAATTATGAAGAGGCGCTTACTCGCCAAGATAGCCTTACTGGCGATTGGTATGATTGTTCAGCTCACATGCTTTGGATTGGAGATAGGACAAGGGATATTGATGGGGCCCATGTAGAGTTTTTAAGAGGAGTTAATAATCCAATAGGCGTTAAAGCAGGGCCGACAATGAGTGTTGAGGATTTACTAAAATTATGCGATATTTTAAATCCTAGCAATGAGCCTGGACGCTTAAATGTTATTATTCGCATGGGTGCTGATAAAATTGGAGATAATTTTCCAAACCTTCTTCGAGCCATTAAGCAAGAGGGGCGCAACGTAGTTTGGAGTATTGATCCAATGCATGGAAATACAGTTAAAGCATCATCAAACTATAAAACCCGAGCATTTGATAAGATTTTATCTGAGGTAAAACAGTTTTTCCAAATCCATAAGGCCGAGGGAACTTATCCAGGGGGAGTGCATCTTGAAATGACAGGCAAGGATGTAACAGAGTGCATTGGAGGCGCTCAAGCTATCACCGAAGAGGGATTGTGTTCACGTTATGAAACACAGTGTGATCCAAGACTCAATGCAGACCAAGCCTTGGAGCTTGCCTTTTTAATTGCAGATACGCTAAAAGATGCAAGAAAAGATTTTTTAAACTAGCTAAACAGTTGCGTAGATCTTTACATGTAAAAGGTGTAAAGATCTACTTTTACATAAAATTATATGTAAAATTTTTATGATTAATCTTTACATGTAAAGGTTGCAGCAAGTGTATCTTTTTGGGCACTTGTTTGCAAATACATAGAGTTTCCAGTATACATCAAATGAATATCTTCTTCTTTGTTTAATCTAAAAATTGCCTGTTTTGTCAACTCACTTTTAAGACGCAAAATTTCACGATAGGGCGTGATGTACCAAATGCCCATTGTGATTCCATTTCCTTTCGTACTAGGATAGAATACAATTTTTGGATAAGCTGGCATATTGCGTAAAGTGTAACGGTCTTTTAGTTTATCATACTGCTTTTTTGCCATTTCTGTGTATCTTCCACTAATGGATTCTACAACCTCTTTTATGATTGCTTCGGCTTTATCTAAATTGCTATCAAAAGAGAGGTTAATTTCAACCAAATCAATTATTGTCTTCATGGATAGATGCGTATAGTTATAAATCTCATGCGTAAGGACAAAGTAGTTTGGTATGAAGATTATTCGACCAGCTTTTTTATGCTCTGTTACTGAATCGTTTGTAATGTTTTCATAAAGGGTAATTCTAGTTAAAGAGATATCAACCACATCTCCGATAATCGGTTTTCCATCTTTATCAACCTTTATG
>DDHL01000068.1:25321-28883 GCA_002352945.1 Campylobacteraceae bacterium UBA1877
CAACCTTTATGCGATCACCTAGCCTGATTGCCGAGCCCATCATCATAATAACCCATGCAACAAAGCTTAAAACTAGCTCTTTTAAGACAATAGTAAGACCTGCGCCAATGACACCAAAAATTGCCAATCCTTGGGCAAAATTTTCATTATAAGCAATCCCAAGAATGAGCAAAGAGATAATCACAAAGGCAAAATTGAGGGACTTTTTAATAAAAATATATTGCTGATTTGACTCTTCACTCTCTTGTTTATGTGTATAGCGATAGACAATGTTTCGCACCAAAAGCATCGTAATATAAACACTTGCAATGATGCTTCCTACGACTATTGCCCGTCTGTAATCGGGCAAATCCCAAAAGGAGTTTTGGGCAAATAGTGCTGCTGGCATACAAAAAAGAAGATATCTTTTCACTGCTTTAACCTTATAATTTTATCGCTGCACCACGATGCAAGCTCTTCATCATGGGTTATAAGTAAAATTCCAACCTTGTCTAAAAGTTTTATGAGATACTGCATCACTTCAAATCCAATGATATTATCAAGAGCAGATGTGGGCTCATCGGCCAAAATGAGCTGGGGCTTCATTAAAAGAGCCCGCAGTATAGAAGCTCTTTGAAGCTGACCACCACTTAATTGGTGTGGACGCTTGTTTAAAAGCCCAGTTTCAAGAGCTAAAAAATCACAAAGCTCTTCATATCCATCAATAGATGCTACATCTTTTATCTGATTTAAAATTGTATAGCTTGGATGAAAAGATGTATATGGGTCTTGAAAAATTTGTGAAAAGGATTTACATGTAATGCTTCCTTTCCAAGGTTTTAAATTTTTGCTAATTAATTCAAAAAGAGTGCTTTTTCCAGAACCGCTTGGTCCCAAAATAGTAACAATTTGCCCCTTGTAGAGTTTTAAGTGAAAATCTTTATAAAGGGGCTTTTGTGGATGGTATCCAAAATCTAAATTCTCAATAGATAAGAGTGGCTCATCCACGAATCTGTCCTTGGCCGTAAATTTTATACTTGTAAGTTGTAAGTTCGTTAATACCCATTGGTCCTCTTGCGTGAAGCTTATTGGTGCTAATTCCAACTTCGGCTCCAAAGCCAAAAGCGCCACCGTCAGTAAAGCGGGTCGATGCATTTACATAAACACAAGAGGCATCAACTTTATTTAAAAAGTACTCTGCATTTGCATAGTTTTTAGTTAAAATCGCTTCAGAGTGACCAGAGCCATAGGTTTGAATATGCTCGATTGCATTTTCAAGGTCTTTGACAACTTTTATATTAAGAATTTTATCTAAATATTCAGTTGCAAAATTCTCTTTTGTAGCCAAAGGGATATCTAAAAACTTTTTAGCACCCTCATCTCCATAAAAGCTACACCCCTCATCTTTTAAAAGTTTATAGATTTTGGGCAAAATTGAAGGAGCAACTGCTTGATGAACTAAAAGGGTTTCAACCGCATTGCAAACACCGGGACGTTGACACTTAGCATTTTTAACAATTTCTAAAGCCTTTTGTTCATCTACAATTTCATCTATATAGATGTGACATAAGCCTTTATCATGTTTTACCACAGGCACAGTTGCATTTTTGCTTACATAGTGGATTAGGCTCTCTCCTCCTCTTGGGACAATTAAATCTACATATTTATCCTGCACTATGAGATTTGCAACACCTTCTCTGCTACTATCTGGAAGGAGGCTGATTAAGTCTTTGTCTAAACCATTTTTTTCTAAGCACTCTCGTAAAGTAGCTGCTATTGCACTATTGCTGTAAAATGCCTCCTTCCCTCCTTTTAATATCGCAACATTACCGCTTTTAAAACAGAGTGCTGCTGTATCTGCGGTGACATTTGGACGGCTTTCATAAATGATTCCAATAACTCCGATTGGAACACTTATTTTTTCTATTCGCAATCCCTCATCTGTTACCCAGCCGTCTAAAACCCTTCCAACAGGCTCTTTTAACTTTGCAATTGTCTGGATTGAGCTAGCCATACTTTCAATGCGTTTTTCGTCTAAAAAAAGCCTATCTAGCAAAGCCGCACTTAAAGCGTTTTGTTTTGCATACTGCATATCTTTTGCATTGGCTTTTAATATCAAATCTTTTGAATCTATCAAAGCTTGTGCCATTACATGTAAAACTCTATTTTTGGTTTCAGGGGTTAAAGTAGCAACCTTTGGCTTAAGTGAAGCAGCGTGTTTTAAGAATGCTTCCATCTTTTCTTCCTTTTTAATGAAAAACTTGCTAAATTCTATCTTTCTAACCCTTTATGGCTAATAAGAAATGAAAAGGAATTATAATGCAAAAAATTTATGATTTAATTGTAATTGGTGGCGGCCCTGGAGGAATAAGCGCCATTGTAGAAGCAAAAGCTCAAGGTTTAAAAGATCTTTTGCTTATTGAAAAGGGCGACAACCACTCTCAAACTATCCGAAAATTTTACAAAGAAAATAAGCGTGTTGATAAAGATTATAAAGGACAGGTTGTTGAATTAAAAGGCAATGTAACCTTTAAAGATGGAACAAAGGAGAGCACACTAGATTATTTTGATTCCCTTTTAGATAATGAAGAGATCGATACAGCTTTTAATAGTGAAGTTGAGAGTGTTGAAAAGGTAAATGATCGCTTTAGAGTTATTACTACAAAATCAGGTTACCAAGGAAGAAATGTAGTAGTTGCCATTGGAAAGATGGGAAAACCAAATAAACCAGATTATAAAATTCCGCCATCAATTAGACAAATAGTCAATTTCAACTTAGATAAATGTTCTAGAAATGAGAAAATTTTGGTTGTTGGTGGCGGTAACTCAGCTGCTGAGTATGCTCTTGAGCTTTCAAAAACAAATAATGTAACGTTAAATTATAGAAGAGATAAATTTACTAGGTTAAATGATATTAATGAGAAGTTGCTTTTAGAGGCAAATGGACAAGAGCGGTTAAGATTGCGATTAGGAACTGATATAACCGAACTTGAGAATGCTTCTGGTCGCGTAAAAGTGCATTTTACTGATGGATACTACACTATATACGATCGCGTAATTTACGCAATTGGTGGAACGACTCCAGTTGATTTTCTTAAAAAATGCGGAATTACCTTAGATGAAAACAATCAGCCAATTTTTGATGAAAATTATGAAACTGAGGTTCCAGGTTTATATCTTAGTGGAGATATAGCAGTAAATAGTGGCGGATCCATTGCGATTGCTCTAAACCATAGCTATAAAATCATTAACCATATTTTAAGTAAACGACAATAAATGGCTCATTATCAAAGAGCCAAAAGAGTTTTTGTGCAAAAATTTAAAAGGTTTTTTTGGGCTTTAAAATATGAAAATAAGGTTTGTTTCTAGTGGAACTTTGGCAATTAGAGCATGGCTATAAATACAATAGCGACTCGCTTTTATTGTACGATTTTATAAGCCGGCTAGGAGTTGCTGGTAATGTTCTTGATGTGGGATGTGGTTGTGGAATCTTGGGCTTTTTGTTAAAACGAGATTTTCCCCACATCCGCCTTTGGTCAATAGATGTTCAGCCAATAAATGTTAAAATCGCAAAATACAATAT
>DDHL01000068.1:29085-29875 GCA_002352945.1 Campylobacteraceae bacterium UBA1877
CTTAAAATCGCAAAATACAATATGCAATTTAATCATCTTGATGCCAAGGTGGTTGAGGGAGATTTTTTAAAGATGCACTGGGATAGTAAATTTGATGTAATTGTAAGTAATCCTCCCTATTATCACGAAGGTTCAATTAAAACACAAGATAGTCACAGGGCCATTAGCCGATATAGTGATAATTTGCCAATAAAGGACTTCTTTTTACATGTAAAAAGAAACCTCACTCCAAAAGGGCGCTTTTTATTCTGCTATGATCCTAAGCAGATTGGAATGGTTTTAAGTGAGCTTATGAAATGCTCTTTAACACCCCTTAACATGCAGTATGTTCATCCAAAAGCTGAGAAAAAGGCCTCTTTAGTTTTAATTGAGGCAAAAAAAAGCTCAAAAGGTCTTTGCAATGTGTTTTCGCCTATGATAATGAATTTAGAAGATGGCTATACAAAACAAGCCAAAGAGATTTTTTTAAAAGCAAATACAGTGAGTCATGTATGGGCATAGAGCAGCCAAATTACCCTTATGGATTCAATCCAGATGCTTGCAGTAAGTGCAAAGGAAACTGCTGTATTGGCGAGAGTGGCTATATTTGGCTTACTTTCAATGAAGCAAAAAAGATTGCTCAAACTCTTGAGTGTGAGCTTGAAGAGTTTATGCAAAAGTATATATTTAAATGTGGATACAAGTTAAGCATAAAAGAGCGCCCATACGATGGAGGAATGGCGTGCATTTTTTTTGATCTTGAAGAGCGAAAATGTACAATCTATTCAGTGCGTCCTGCACAATGTAGGAG
>DDHL01000068.1:30144-30802 GCA_002352945.1 Campylobacteraceae bacterium UBA1877
ATATATCGACTTTAGCAATCTTTATAATCTTTTTTATTCAAGGCTGCACGATTGTTCAATTGCCGCAAAAAAGTTCGCATGAAAAAGAGACTCTTTTAGCCCTTGAAGCCTTAGACTATCAATACAGAGGTGAGGCTAAAGAGGCTTTAAGTTTATATGAGACTTTATATAAAATGACAAAAAAAGAAGAGTATTTAAAAACTGCTCTTAAACTAGCTTATAGATCACAACTGCCAATGGATAGGCTGCTTGAATTGGCTAATAAAGATTTTCCAAATGATGATGAGATAAAGCAGCTATATGCTGGAGCCTTGCTTAATGAAGGCAAAATTGAAGAGGCAAAAGAGATTATGCTTGAATTGGTTAAGCATGAAAAGAGTGTTCAAAATTTATCAATTTTAGCATCAATCTACTTTTATCAAAAAGATTATGCAATGTCGTTAAAATATTATGATGCAGTCTATAAAAAGGCAAATGATGAGGCATCATTATTGATGATAGTTGAGCTTTTAGATAACCATCTTAATAAAACAAATGAGGCTATATCCTACCTTGAAACCCACTCTAGAATGCAAGGATGCACTAAAGCAGTCTGTTATAAGTTGATTCAAATTTATGGTAAAAATAAAAATATTAAGGGTTTAATATCAGTTTATCG
>DDHL01000068.1:30993-31211 GCA_002352945.1 Campylobacteraceae bacterium UBA1877
GTTGTATGAAAAATTTGGGCAAAAAGAGGATGCTTCTAAGGTTGTAGAACTTTTAATTTATGATAATAATCAAAAAGAGGCAATTGAATTTTTAAAAAAGAGTAAACATGATCCAGATACCCTCATACAACTCTATGCTTCTAAAAAAGAGTTTGCAAAAGCTTATGATACAGCTAAAGAGATTTATGAAGAAGCGGGTGATTTACACTATTTGGGCT
>DDHL01000032.1 GCA_002352945.1 Campylobacteraceae bacterium UBA1877
TCTATTTTTTATATTTTTATTTTATATTCATTTTGATGAATAAATAATATTTTTATATCAAAACATCTTTACATGTAAGGAACTAATTCAATTTGGCATAAAATGATTTATAAGCCAGCTAAGCTTTTACATGTAAACGTTTTAACGGTGCAATTACTCAAAACAAAATCATCTCAAATCTCATCTTTACATGTAAAAGTATTTAAAACTTACTTTATGGGTCCTATTTGGCTAGAACCCAAACTTAAAAAAGATTTGAATTTAAAAATGAAATGTATATAGATAGAAAGATTATGCAAAAAAAGTAAGAGAGCTTTTTCCAAACCGCTTTGATTTATACTGTTCAAAAAGGCCAATTGTTTGTGGTAATTTTAAACTGCTCATATGCTCAATTGCTACTAAAAAAATCTTATCTTTTTTTAGCTTTTTTAGAGTCTGAATTGTCTTATCGTACACATCATCCATTCCATCTCGAATGGAAAAAGGAGGATCCATATAAAGTATAATTGGACCATCAATTTTTTGTAGTAACTCTTCGAGTTTATCAAACGCATCTGCAAAAATAGATGTAGTCGCATCTTTATTGATACTAGCGCAATTTGATTTTAAAATTTCAAAAGCCTTTTGGTCCTTTTCTATAAAATAGGAATGCTTTGCGCCACGGCTTAACGCTTCAAGCCCCATAGATCCACTGCCGCCAAACATTTCAATAAAATGTTTATCAATAACCTCATTTTGCAAGCTATCAAAAAATGAGCCTTTTAAGATTGATTTTGTGCTTCTTGTGGACTCAAGTGGCGGCAAAAGGAGCTTTTTGCCTTTGTAGATCCCAGCAGAGATTTTTACATGTAAAGCTTTATTGGCCATAGTGCTCTTTTACGGTTTTTATTATTTTGGCATTAAACTCGGCGCATATTTCATTAAGTCTATTTTCTAAAAGAGAAAAATCTCTCTTTTTTGAATCTGTTAAACCCTTTACTGCAGTGCTGTTTGTATCTTTGATTGTACGAAAAAACTCCTCTAGCGAATGAATAAGGGAGCTTTTTGAAAATGGAAATGGCAGATTTGCATCGGGTGTTTTTATTTTAAACTGCGGCAAATTGGTCTCAAGCTGATGATCGCACACCACAAAATCACACTGCTTCAAAGGCGCAACATAGGGCTTTAAAAAGAGTTTTAGCGCTCTTTCTAACAATAAAGATTGGCAAACTATAGCAATTTTCATCAACTATCCCATAAATAATTTTTGAAATTGTAGCACAACTTGGTAAAATGTTTAAAAAATAGACATAATGTGATGATTAAAGGGACAAAATGTTGCTAAACTTACAATCGTATTGTCACTAATCTAAAACTTTTGACAAATTGTGACGAATAAAATTGTTTTACTCTTTTTGTTTCTCATTGTAACACTATGGGAGTAAAATTACGTTTTGTTACAGTTGTCAAAAGAGTTTTAATAGTGGGTACATGATTTCTTAATACAATAGATGACATGGCTATTGCTATGCCCATAAATCTACTACGAGGAGTTCTTATGAAGTTGACTAAGTTGGCACTTGCAGTGGTGACTGCACTCAGTGTTGGAAGCCTAAGTGCACAAGCTGGCACCCTTGAGGATACAAAAGCACAAGGGTTTGTAAAATGCGGAATCGATGGTGGATTACCAGGATTCTCTGAAATTGTTTCTGGTGGGGAATATCGCGGAATCGATGTTGATGGATGCCGAGCTGTTGCAGCAGCTGTTTTAGGAGATGCATCCAAAGTTAAATTTGTCTCTTTAAATGCAAAAGAGCGTTTAGCAGCTCTTCAATCAGGCGAGATTGATCTTCTTGTTAGAAACACTACTTGGACTCAAACAAGGGATACAACTTTAGGCCTTAACTTTGCGGGTGTTAACTACTATGATGGTCAAGGTTTTATGGTTCGTAAAGATTTGGGTGTAAAAAGCGCCCTTGAACTTGACGGTGCTTCAATCTGTTTACAAACCGGTACAACAACAGAGTTAAACGTTGCTGACTATTTCCGTGCAAATGGAATGGAATACAAAATCGTATCATATGATACAAACGATCAAGTTGTACAAAGCTATGAGGCGGGACGTTGTGATATTTTAACCTCTGACGCATCACAACTTTATGGACTCCGAACAAAATTTAAAGATCCTGATGCACACATCGTATTGCCTGAAATCATCTCAAAAGAGCCTCTAGGCCCTGTTGTTCGCCAAGGCGACGACCAATGGTTTAATATTGTAAAATGGAGCTTCTTTGCTATGGTAGCTGCTGAAGAGGCTGGAATTACAAGTAAAAATGTTGATGAATTGAAAGCTACATCAACAAACCCAGAAGTTCGCAGAATCTTAGGTGTTGAAGGTACAATGGGACAAAACTTAGGACTTGATGCTGACTTTGCATACAATATCATTAAGCAAGTTGGTAACTATGGTGAGGTGTTTGAGCGAAATATTGGTATAAATACACCTCTTAAAATTGAGCGTGGCTTGAATGCGCTTTGGACAAAAGGCGGCTTACAATACTCTCCTCCATTCCGTTAGTCATTAATACCAATTATATTTCGGGCAAGAGTCTCTCTTGCCCAACTCTAAACTGTAAAAGGAATTAAATGCTAACACTTTTAAGAAATGAAAAAGTACGGGGAGTGCTATTTCAATTATTAACTGTGATCGGCTTGGTTGCATTTTTGTGGTATATTGGCACCAATACCGTGAGCAATATAGAACAAAGGGGCATCCAAACTGGTTTTGGATTTTTAAATGGAACCGCAGGTTTTGCAATTAATGAATCGCCAATTGAGTATAATGAAACACACACTCACGGTAGGGTCTTTTTAGTTGGATTGCTTAATACTCTTATTATTGGAGTTGTTGGTATAATTTTTGCCACCCTCCTTGGGCTTTTCATAGGTATTTTGCGTCTTTCAAACAACTGGCTAATTAAAAAATTAGCAGCTGCATATATTGATATTTTTAGAAATATACCGCCACTGCTTCAAATTCTATTTTGGTATAACGTTGTTTTAAAATCTCTTCCCCATCCTCGAGATAGTATAGAATTTTTTAACTCCATATTTTTGAATAACCGAGGACTTTATATACCTCAATTTTCATGGAATAGTACAACATTTACAATTTTAGCTTCAATCATTCTAACTGCTATTGGAATATACTTTTTAAATAGATGGTCAAACAAACGCCACGAAGAGACTGGTGAAATCTTTTATGTTGCTCCCATTGCGGTTGGAGCTTTTATTGTAATTCCGGTTATCGCCTATTTTATTAGTGGGGCAAATTTGGGGCTTGATTTGCCAAAACTTACCGGTTTTAACTTTAAAGGCGGAAAAGTTATAACTCCAGAGTTTTTAGCACTCACCTTTGCCTTGGTAATCTACACTGCAACTTTTATCGCCGAGGCTGTTCGTTCAGGAATTGAAGCGGTCAATAAAGGTCAAAAAGAGGCTGCATCATCTTTGGGTCTTAGCCCATACCAATCATTAAAATTGGTCATATTGCCTCAAGCTATTCGCATTGCAATTCCTCCAATTATCAACCAGTACCTTAACCTGGTGAAAAACTCATCTTTGGCCGCTGCTATTGGTTATCCTGAGATTGTAACAGTCTTTGCAGGAACCTCACTCAATCAAGTAGGACAGGCAATTGAGATTATCTCAATGACTATGGCAGTTTATTTAACTATCAGTTTAATAGTATCAGCTATTTTAAACTGGTTTAATCATAAAATGAGAATTCAGGAGCGATAAAATGGCAGTTTATGAACAAAAACCAACACGAACCGCTCCTTCAAATGCAAAGGGTCCAATATATTGGATGCGTGAGAACCTTTTTTCTTCGCCATTAAATATTGCCCTTACTTTTTTTGGAATTTGGTTACTTTATATCATTATCCCACCCCTTGTTCAGTGGCTCTATATCGATGCTACTTTTGAGGGAACAACAAGGGAGGATTGCGCAGCCAATAGCGGCGCTTGTTGGGTTTTTATAAAAGCAAAAATTGATATGTTTATGTATGGCTTCTATCCAGCCGCTGAGCGATGGAGGCTTAACCTTGGCCTAGGACTCTTTGTGGCCTTTGTAATTGCGGTTCGATTCATTAAAAGCGATAAAATCAAACTTATCCTTTTTAACCTCTACCTTGTTGTAGCTTGTATATTGGTTATTGGAGGAGTTGGCGGATTAGAGTTTGTTCCTACCGAAAAATGGGGAGGCTTGATGCTCTCAATCGTGGTTGCTGCATCTGGAATTATCCTCTCATTTCCAGTTGGTATTTTAGTAGCTCTTGGGCGCCAATCTAAACTTCCAATTATAAAAAGCCTTTGTGTAACCTATGTAGAATTTATCCGTGGTGTTCCACTTATTACAATCTTATTTATGTCCTCAATTATCTTGCCGCTCTTTTTTCCTGAGGGTATCACTTTTGACAAACTTTTGCGGGCACTAATTGGTATTGTGCTTTTTCAAGCTGCTTATGTGGCTGAAGTTATTCGTGGCGGTCTTCAGTCGATTCCAAAAGGCCAATATGAAGCTGCTGATGCAGTTGGATTATCTTATTGGCAAAAGATGGGACTTGTTATTTTGCCCCAAGCTTTAAAAGTAGCTATTCCAAATCTTGTTGGAGTATTTATCTCACTCTTTCAAGATACAACACTTGTTCTCATCATCGGACTCTTTGACTTGCTTGCAATGGTTAGAATTACAGCTGCTGATTCAAACTGGCTTGGCATGGAGACTGAAGGGTATGTGTTTGTAACCTTTGTATTTTGGTTTTTTTGCTACATTATGTCACTCTATTCCACTCGTTTGGAAAAGCGTTTTAATACGAATTTGAAATAGGATATTTGCATGGAAAAAGATAATATTATTGAAATTAAAAATCTTAACAAATGGTATGGGGATTTTCATGTCCTAAAAGATATTAACTTGAATGTTAAAAGGGGTGAAATTATCGTTGTGTGCGGTCCATCGGGCTCTGGAAAATCGACTCTTATTCGCTGCATAAACCGGCTTGAAGAGTTTCAAGAGGGTTCAATAGTAGTTGATGGAATCGAATTGACTCACGATATTAAAAAGATTAAAGCGGTTCGTGAAGAGGTTGCAATGGTTTTCCAGCACTTTAACCT
>DDHL01000031.1:0-337 GCA_002352945.1 Campylobacteraceae bacterium UBA1877
ATGTAAAGATTGTTTACATGTAAGGCTAAAATTATCTAAATGCTTTTTCTAAAAAAGGAACAACTTGCTTTTTACGGCTTAAAACCTTTGGAAGCCAAGCTTGGCGATCTTCTAAAGTGGTATTAAAAGCATCTGCAATTTTTTGGGGTTCATCACTTACAACTAAAAGTTGTGAGCCTTCATTGGTAATATCGGTTAATAAAAGCAAAACGCTATGGCGATCGCCTTCATTTTTGAGAGCTTCAAGGTCTTTAAAAAGTTCATCTTTTTTATCATCAAAGATGCTTAAATCAACAACTTCAAGTTGACCTATGCCAACTTTGGAGCCGCTCATATA
>DDHL01000031.1:569-19719 GCA_002352945.1 Campylobacteraceae bacterium UBA1877
ATCTCTTGTAATAAGCTCGCGTGCAGTTGCGCCCTCAATTGCTGATTTTACCTTAAACATTTCCATGCCAAGAGCCTTAAAGTCATCAATTCCAGCAATTTTGGCCAGTTCTTTAACAGCTTTAGTATCTTCGCGAGTGCATGTTGGCGAGCGGAATATAACGGTATCGCTTAAAATTGCACAAAGCATAATGCCAGCTATTTGAACTGGAATTTCAACTCCATGGTAATCGTACATCTGTTTAATGATTGTATTTGAGCATCCAACAGGGCGAATCCAGCACTCAAGCGGAGAGTCAGTTGTAATGTCTCCAAGCTTATGGTGGTCTACAATGCCTAAAATATTTGCATCCATAATATCTTTTGGACTTTGAGCTAAATCGGAGTGATCAACAAGATAGACCGATTCGCCCTTAAAAGATGTTTTAAGCTCCGGCTCTTTTAAGCCAAATTTTTTTAAGATAAATGCACTCTCTGGGTTGATCTCGCCTTGTCTTGCTGCAAAACAGTCTTCGCCTAATTGGTTTTTAAGATAAGCTAGTGAAATTGCCCCGCAAATAGAGTCTGAATCGGGGTTTGAGTGTCCTACTACATAGGTTGCCATGAAAGATCCTTTACATGTAAAAATCGATGGTATTATAGCGGATTGGAGTAAAATGGCAAAATAAGAAGTCAAGAGCCCCAAGGTTTTGGCGGGAGTGGGGCTCTTGGTCTACAAAAAGGGTGTTGCTTTGTTTGGACATGAGAAGTATAATACGCCAATTTAAATGGTGATTTAATTAAGAGTAAATGAAAAATAAACTACAAAATTTTAAAGGTGAAAAATGAGTGAAACTTCATGGATTCAAATTACTATACTTTTAATTTTTGTGCTTGATCCTTTTGGGAATGTGCCTGTAGTCTTGAGTGTTTTAAAGTCGATTCCAAAGGTGCGTCAAAGAAGAATAATAGCTCGAGAAATGTTAATTGGGTTAGGAATTTTATCTCTTTTTTTATTTTTTGGCGAATCCTTTTTGAAACTTTTTCATTTAGAAACCGATGCTGTTCGCATTGCAGGCGGAGTGATATTTTTTGTCATTGCTATTAAGATGATTTTTCCAGGAGATAAAGGGAGCGCATCTTTGTATGGAAGCGAGGGTGAGCCATTTATTGTTCCAATAGCTATGCCTTTAATTGCCGGACCCTCTGCTTTGGCAACTTTACTGGTGCTCTCAAACTCCCATAGCGATAAAATGGTCTTGCTTAGTGCATCTTTGCTGACTGCTTGGTTTATCTCATCTTCAATTTTATTAATGGCTCCATTTTTGTTTGAGATTTTAAAATCAAAGGGGCTAATGGCGCTTGAGAGACTTATGGGAATGTTGCTTTTGATGCTAGCGGTACAAATGTTTATTGATGGAGTAAGAAATATCTTTGCATAAAATTTGTAAAACCTTTTACATGTAAAGATTAGTCAATGAAAGTTTGCATATCTTGCCATTTTTCCATCAATTTGGCTGCCTCGCCAAAGTCAAAATTTTCTACTAACTCCTTCCATTTTTCTAACTCTTTTGAAGAAATGGTTGTTGATAAACTTTTATAAAGAGTTAAAACGCTCTTCTTTTCAATGATTTGTCCATCATTTAGCAAATCTTTAACCTCTAAAAAAAGCTCTTTTAAATCATTTTGACTTAAAATTTCATCAATCTCATCACTATCTATATCTGGCTTTATGGATTTTAGCTCTTTGGTTAAATTTTGCAAGGCTTGAAAGAGCTGACTTATGAGTTTTGAATCAATTAATTGCCCCTCTTTGTATTTATCATCAATAAGACTAAGAGCCTCATAAAGCTCAAATGCACCCAAGTTGCCACAAACTCCTTTTAGAGTGTGCACAACTGTTTTGGCATCTTTATGGTCAGATTTTATTAATTCAAAGGCATCTTTAAATTCTCCACTTAAAACCTGGTCTTTAAATTTTAATAAAAGAGTATTAGCTAGGCTTTGTGAACCTATGCTTTGGATAAGATAGTCTCTATCAAGGGTGATTGCAGCTCTTTTTTTTGGTTTTTTTGTTAAAAAAGCTTGCTGATTTGTAAATTTTGCAATGGTTCTATATAAAAGATTTTTATCTATCGGTTTTGTAATGTGTGCATCCATTCCATGTTCAAGTACTTTTTTTTCATCTTTTTCGGTAGCAGCAGCAGTAAGGGCGATAATTGGAATTTTAACATCATAATTTCGTATCTCTTTTGTGGCTCTAAAGCCGCCCATAACAGGCATTTGTAAATCCATCAAAATAAGGTCATACTTTTTGGGGTTTTTTGCAAAAAGTTCAACTGCCTCTTTGCCATTATTTGCTATTTGAAAGTTTATGTTTGCAAGTTTTAGCATAATACCAATCACTTCTTGATTGATTATATTATCTTCTACAACAAGAATGTTAAGCCCATCTAAGACTTGGTTTAACGTAAAATCTGTTTTGATTCCTTTTTTTCCATATCCCTTTTTTGCATCCATGATGGCTTGGTGCAGCGAATGGGGAGTTACTGGTTTTGAGATAAAGCAGTCAATTACAATATCTTTAGTGATGATATCTTCTTTATTGTAGCTACTTATCATAAAAACAGTAGCAACCTGTTTTTTTAGCTTACCATTTAAATACATATTTTGAAGCTTTCGGAGAGTTTGGGTTCCATTTAAAAGTGGCATTTGCCAATCTATAAGCAAAATTTCATAAGGCACGTTCTTTTTATCAGCTTTTTTTATCAGCTTGATTGCCTCAAGTCCATTTTCAGCCTCATCACAGTCACATTCAAAGTTTTTTAAAATATTTTTTAAAATCTCTCTTGATATTTTTTGATCATCAACGATAAGAATTTTAGTCTTAATTTTTTTATTATCCACCCTCTTTTCTATCTCTTGGGGCAGGTTAAACTCTAAAATGAAGCTAAATTCTGATCCCACTCCAATTTGACTCTCTACTTTTATATCCGAACCCATAGCTTTTATAATATTTTTAGATATTGCAAGTCCCAATCCAGTGCCGCCATATTTTCTGGTTGTAGAGCTATCGGCTTGAGAGAAGGATTTAAAAATTTTTTTTAAATGCCTTTTTTCGATTCCAATACCGCTATCTTTAACGCTAAAAAGGATTTTAGCGCTATTTTTATTCTCTTTTAAAAGTTCAATCAAAAGGGTTATTTCACCTTTTTGGGTAAATTTGATAGCATTGGATAAAAGGTTTGTTAAAACTTGGGTAAGTCTTAATTTATCTCCTAGTAGTGTCTTTGGAAATTTTCCCTTTGGATAAAAATAGAGATCTAACTCTTTTTGGGCTACTTTAGTCTCAAACATGGCTTTAAGCTGGGAGAGAATCTCCTCAATGGAAAACTCCTCATTTTCTAAATCAAGTTTACCAGCCTCAATTTTTGAGTAATCTAAAATATCATTAATAATGCTAAGAAGCATTTTTGAAGAGCTGTTGATTTTACTAAGGATATCTTTTTGTTTTGGGTCTTTAATCATATCCATCAAAATATCACCCAAGCCGATAATAGCATTCATTGGCGTTCTTATTTCATGGGACATATTGGCTAAAAATTGTGTTTTTGCACTGTTTGCAGCCTCAGCCTTGATTTTGGCAGATTTTAACTCCTCTTGAGCCTCAATTTCAGATGTAATATTTAAACCAGCTCCTCTGTAGCCAACAATGGTATTGTTTTTATCGAGTATAGGAAGGCCGTTAACTTTTTGCCAAACTACCTTTTTATCTTTTGTTAAGGATTTATGGATGAGGCCTCTAAAGGGATTTCCTTTGTGTGCAACCTCTTTTATGAAGTACTTTTCAATCTTTTGGCGCTCGCCATCTGGCATAAATGAAAATGGAGTTTTGCCTATGCTCTCAGAAATTGTATAGCCTAGCATATCCTCAAAAGCTTGAGTTAAAAAGGTGTATTTAAAATCTGTATCGATCTCCCAAATATACTCTCCCGAGGCTTGGGCTACATCGCGAAATCTCTCCTCTTTTTCAATTAGCTGCTCTTCTAAGAGCTTCTCTTTTGTAATATCAATAGCTACTGCCAAATAGTTTACAGGGATGCCCTCGTCATCTCTTATAACGCTTACTGCAAGATTGACCCATACATACTTTTTATCTTTGCAAATATAGCGTTTAATAAGTCTGTAGCCTTCTGCTTTTTGTTCTATGATATCTTTAAAAAGTGGTAGCTCCACTTTTAAGTCATCTGGGTGTGTAAAATCTGAAAAGTTCATACTCAATATCTCTTCGCGAGAATATTTGAGCATTTGAGCAAAATATTCATTACACAGTAAAACTTTTCCCGCTTCACTGCTGTATGCAATTCCGCAATTTGCTTTATTGAAAATAACCTCAAATTGACCTTTTTTGTTTCTAAGATCTTTTTGTGTGCTTTTTTGTGCTGTTATGTCTTGAAGGGTGCATAAAAGAAATGTTCTTTTGTTGATTTCATAAGATAGTGCAGTGACTTTAACATCAACTATCTTTCCATCTTTTCTTTTGTGTTTTGTTTCAAATACGTTGCGCTTTTGTTTAATTGTCTTTTGGATATTTCTTTTTATATCATCCTCATCCATTTGCGCATCAATATCTTTTATTTTTAATTTGGAAAATTCGCTTTTTGTATATCCAAGCTGTGCGCAGATTGCTTTATTATAAAGGATTGGCAGCTGGGTGTGAGTATCAAGAATCATAACCCCATCTGGCAGGGCGTTAAAGAGTTCATTAAAGTGTATGTTTTCTAAAGTGTCCACAATTAATCCTTATTCACTTCTACTCTATTTCGGCCATTCTCTTTTGCCTTGTAGAGTAAATCATCAGCCTCTTTAAAGGCCTTTTCAGCATCATTTATCTTCTTGCCATCTTTACATAATAGCCCCATGGAAGCTGTAATATAAGCAGCTGTGGGACTAAATTTGTGCTCAATTTTTAGATTTTGAATATTTAATCTTAATTGATTTGCAAATTGGATTGCACTCTTTTTTGTTTGTGCTTTGTAGAGTATTCCAAACTCTTCTCCGCCTAGGCGAAAAACCAAATCTTCAACCCTTTGTAGACTCTTTTTTAAACATGTGGCAAACTTTATAAGCACATCGTCGCCTGCTTGATGGCCGTAATTATCATTGTAAGATTTAAAATGATCAATATCGATCATTAAAAAACATAAAAGTTCACTATTTCTTTTAGAACTGCTAATTGCTTTTGGAAAGATTTTATTAAAATGCCTTCGGTTAAAGATATTTGTCAGTCCATCAGTAATACTAAGCTCTTCAACTCTTTTTTTGTCAGTTATATCTTGCTTAACGGCCGTATATCCGATTTTACGTCCATTTTTATAATCTGGAGTTATATAGATTTTTACCCAGTAGTAATCGCCGTTTTTTTTAAGGTTTTTAATCTCTCCTTCCCACGATTTTCCTTTTGAAATTGTCTTCCACAAATCTTGGTAAAGCTCTTTTGGCATATCAGGATGCCGCACAATACGGTGGTTTCTTCCTATTAATTCATCTTTTGTGTAACCGCTAATTTTACAAAATGCATTTGAAACATGGGTGATTGTGCCTTTTAAATCTGTGCTTGAAGTGATAATATTTTGGTCAATCACCTTGGTGTAGCGCGTTAAAATCTCATTTTTTTCCTGCATCGCTTTTGAGAGTTTTTCTAATTGGAGCTGTCGATTTCTAAGGTTGATGTGGGTATTAACCCTTGCTTTTACTGTTGATGGTGAAAATGGTTTTGTAATATAATCAACTGCTCCTAGCGCAAAGGCAAGCTCTTCATCCTCTTTAGTGTTATTTGCAGTTACAAAGATAATTGGAATGTTTTTGGATTTTTCATTATTTTTGACAATTTTACACACTTCATACCCATCCATATCGGGCATGACAATATCTAAAAGGATAAGATCAACCCCTCCTTTTTGGATTATCTCTAAAGCTTTTTTGCCACTTTTTGCTACCTTGATTTTATATCTATCTTTTAAAAGATTTGAAAGGATTGATAAGTTTGTTTGCATATCATCTACAATCAAGATAGTTGATTTTGTGGCTAGCATATTAATTACTCCTATTGATCCAATCAAAAAAGTTACAACAATTACCATTATAGCAAAAGCTTCTTGTCTGTTTGTTGCCTATTAGAATATGTCTGATATAATTGCCCCAAAGTTTGATTTGGTGACATTTTAGCTTTACATGTAAGGATGAAAATTATGCCCGATTTGCAAAAAATTCCTTTTTTTACGAAGCTTAGCGCGAAAGAGCTGCAGCTATTAAATGAGATTAGTCATCAAAAATCTTTTAAAAAAGGTGAAATACTCTTTTATGAAGGAGAGGAGCCTTGCTATTTACATGTACTTACAGAAGGGGTTTTAAAACTATATAAGACAAATTTTAAATCCCAGCAAATATTCTTGCATGAATTTAGGCCAGTTAGCCTTGTAGCAGAGCTTGCCAATTTTGAATCAATCCCATATCCAGCAACTGCTGAGTTTGTAACCAATGGAAAGATTTTAAAAATAGATTATGAAGCTTTTAGAAACATACTTTTTAATAATCCTAAACTATCTTTTAATATCATTCGATCTCTATCTGAAAAATTAAAAATCATGTCAGAGGTGGTACATAACGAAATAATCCTTACAGCCGAAGCAAAGATTGCTAAATTTATCGTAGAGTATCCCGAACTCTTTGGTGAATTAAAACAGACCAAAATTGCCCAGCTATTAAACATAACCCCAGAGACTCTCTCAAGAGCGTTGGCAAGATTAAAAAGCCAAGACTTAGTGAGCTTTGATGATAAACAAAGAATTGTTCAAAAAGACGTTGAACGCCTGCGTTTAATGTATGAATAGGTTAAAATCGCCATTTTTTCTCTCAATACATTTTTTAAATAAAAGCTTGCATAAAAAAATATGCAAAAGCGCTGCTTTTACCCTAATTATAGCCCCTTAATCCCCAATCTTTTTCATGCTACTTAACTAAAACTTAATTTTATTTACTTTATTTCAAAGCTTTTGTTGACTTAAGTCAATGACTTTTTTCGTCCACTTCCTTAAAATCTCCAACAATCAATTAAACAGTAAATAAAAGGAGGTAAAAAAAGGTGGACAGCGGCGGTGTCGCAGAGGCGATTAAGACTAATTCAAGGAGGGAATGTGAAACCAAATAAATTCCTAATGTTTAGTGCCTTAAGTGTATTTGCAGTAGCAGTAGCTCTTTTTGCTTATACGCTTCACACTTCAAAGGCACTCTCGTATCTCTCTAGCGATCCAAAGGCGTGCATCAATTGTCATGTTATGAATACGCAGTATGCTACATGGCAGCATAGTTCCCACTTTGGAGAAGCAACTTGTGTAGATTGCCATTTGCCAAGGGGCGATATAGTTGGAAAATATATTGCTAAGGCAAAAGATGGCTGGAACCATTCGGTAGCTTTTACGCTCCAAAGTTTTGATCATGCCATCAAGATTAGTGATGATGGAGCAAAAAGGGTGCAAGAAAATTGCGTCTCATGCCATGCTAGTATTGCTTCAACTTTAATTGAGAATGCTGATAAGTATCACCGCTTTGATGATCCAAGCGTAAAAGAGGGTAGAAGATGTTGGGATTGTCACAAGGGTGTGCCTCACGGGAAGGTTAGAGGATTGAGAACAGCACCTAATAATTTAGGTGTTAAAGAAGTACTATAAAAGGAAGTTAGTTATGAAATATAAACTTTTACTTACAAGCTCATTGGTTGCAATTGTTGCTATGGGGCTTTTAGTGGGCAATATTAATGCTCGTGAAGAGGAGCGGGTAGAGTTAAATAAGGTAGATGGAATTCCAGAAAATCCTACCGTAAACTCAGAGTGGGCTAGGTACTATCCAAGACAGTATAGCTCATGGAAAAAGACAAAAGAGAGTGATAATATTGAAGATTTGGTTGAAAAGAAGCCTCAGCTTGCTGTTATTTGGGCTGGATACCGCTTTGCAATCGATTATAACGCCCCTAGAGGCCACTACTATGCAGTTCAAGATAATATTAATTCGCTCCGAACAGGCGGTCCAGTAGATGATAAAACAGGTCCAATGCCAACTGCATGCTGGACTTGTAAATCTCCAGATGTTGTAAGGCTTATTGAGGAAGATGGAGAGCTTGAATTTTTTACAGGAAAATGGGCTCGCTATGGTAGTGAAGTTGTTAATGCAATTGGCTGCATGGATTGTCATGATCCAAAAACTGCCGAGCTTGCTGTTGGCCGCCCTCACTTAAATAAGGGGCTAAAAGCTGCAGGTTTACCAACATTTGAAGAGTCAACCCATCAAGAAAAGCGCTCTTTAGTTTGTGCTCAGTGCCATTCAGAGTACTACTTCAAAAAGACTCCATATGTTAACAAAGAGGGCAAAGAAGCTACTGCTGCTGTTGTAACCTTCCCATGGAGCAACGGTCTGAGTGCAGAGGATATGGAAAAATACTATGATAGCATTGAGTTTTCTGACTGGACTCATAAACTTTCAAAAACTCCTATGCTAAAAGCACAACACCCTGGATATGAAATCTCTTCTACTGGAATTCATGCCCAAAAAGGTGTCTCTTGTGCAGATTGTCATATGCCATACACTCAAGAGGG
This sequence comes from Campylobacteraceae bacterium UBA1877, assembly GCA_002352945.1. Taxonomy (GTDB): domain Bacteria; phylum Campylobacterota; class Campylobacteria; order Campylobacterales; family Campylobacteraceae; genus UBA1877. The sequence continues at coordinate 9,199 of DDHL01000031.1, forward strand.
CTCTGTTAAATATTCAGACCACCAAGTGCGAAATCCACTTGAGACAATGGATAGAAGTTGTATGACATGTCACCGTGAAAGTGAAGAGAAGTTAAAATCTATTGTAGCTCGTAAATTTGAGCGCAAAGAGTTTTTAATGGAAATTGCTATGGATAACCTAGCAAAAGCTCACTTAGAAACTGCCCGTGCAATTGAACTTGGAGCAACCGATGAAGAGTTAAAAGAGATTCGAACTCTTATCCGTCATGGACAGTGGAGATGGGATTACTCCATTGCAAGTCACGGCTCATTTTTCCATGCACCAGAAGAGACATTGCGGCTTCTTGCAAGTGCAAACGAAAAGGCTCAACAAGCTCGAATTAAACTTGTAAAAGTGCTGGCAAAATATGGCAATGCCCAATACATTGCTCCAGATTTTGACACAAAACAGAAGGCTCAAGCATTGGCTGGTGTAAATATGCAAGCTGAGATTGATGCAAAGATGAAGTTTAAAAAGAGTTTGGAACAAGAGTGGCATAAGGTTGCAAAATCTAAACAACTTTTAGATGAAGAGAACCGAAAAGATGTAGATACAAAATCATCCTATTTTGGAAATTAATTCTACTCCAAGGAGGCTTGCCTCCTTGGTCTTTTGCAAGCTTTATTTGTAAGGCTTATAAAAGACCAATAAAAAGAAAAACAAATGATTATAAAGCTACTCTCGTCACCATATTTGATGCTTGTTGCATTGGTAGTGCTTGGATGCACTGCAGGTGTTGCTACCTTTGTTGAAAATGATTTTGGAACCTTGACTGCAAGGAGTTTTTTCTACGAATCATGGTGGTTTGGTCTTCTTTTAATTTTTGTGGCAGTTAACATTTTAGCAGTTATTTATACAAGAAAAATGTGGATAAAACCGTGGAGATTTATTTTGCATTTATCTTTTTTATTCATACTGTGTGGAGCGCTCATTACGCATTTTTTTGCTATTGAAGGAAGTGTGAAGCTTGCACCAAATGAAGCTAAAGATAGTTTTTTAGGTACAGCTTTTCATTTACATGTAAAGGTGCAAAAAGAGAATAAAAAGATTATCAAAAGCTACCCTTTGCCAATAAATGCTTGGAGCAATGCTTTTAATGCTACTTTAAAATTGGATAATAAAGATATTTTACTAAAGCTTGAGTCAGCTAAAGTTGAAAAATTGGGACTTAGTACAAAAACCAAAGTAGATATTGGCGTTAAAATTGGTGATAAAAAAGCTCTTTTTCAATTAGGCGAAAATGAAAAAATAAATAAAAAGCTTGATGGATTTAGCATAACACTCTCATATGCGCCTATGGTTTATAGGCTGCCTTTTGAGATTTTACTAGAGAAGTTTGAGCTTATCTACTATCCTGGCGGTTACGCTCCGGCAACTTATAAAAGTAGGGTAAAAATTAAAGATAAAAGCTATGCTATAAAGATGAACGAACCACTTAGGATTGATGGCTATAGCTTTTATCAAAGCTCCTACGAAAAAGAGTCATCAATTTTATGGGTTAGTAAAGATCCTGGAAAATGGCCGACATATATTGGCTATGGACTTCTTTTTTTGGGCTTAATTTTAAATCTTTTTGATCCAACTTCTCGCATTCGCAAATTAGCAAGTAGGGCAAAAAGAGCCGAAATGACACTGTGCCTATTTTTGATTTTTACTACTTTGCCGCTTTTTGGTGGTGAATATGAGCAAAACTATTTAAATGCTTTGGCTCATGATAGCAAGGCATTATCGCAAGAGTGGGGGAGTTTGATCGTCCAAACAAAATCGGGTCGCATGATGCCCCTTGATACTCTAAATAGAGAAATTGTACGAAAATTAACTGGAAAAAAAACCCACTTGGGCTTGGATGCAAATCAAATTGTTCTTGGGATGTTTACCCACCAGCGTCTTTGGAAACGGCTTGCGTTAATTAAAGTAGATTCAGATAAGCTAAAAGAGATTATTGGCGTAAGTAAGAGTACTAAGCTGGCAAAATTTGAAGATTTTTTCACCAAACAGACTTATAAGCTTGACTTTCTTGTAAAAAAAGCGCTACAAAAACCCCAAAAAAGCAGAAACAAATTTGAAAAAGAGCTTTTAAAAGTGGATGAAAGGCTCAATATTGCACTCATGACTTTTTATGGAACCTTTTTTAAATTTTTTCCCAATCAAGAAGATCCAAATAAGGCTTGGAGAAGTATTGATAAAGTGTATAAAAGTCCTATGAATAAACAAGAAGAGGCTTTAAAAAAAGCAATTGTTCAATTCATGGATAAAACCTTTGAGCGCGATTTTAATAAAGCAATAGAGCCCATTAAGCTTATCAAAGCTTATGCAAATAGTTCCAAAATCCATATTCCAAAGCCTTTACATGTAAAGCTTGAGATTATGTTAAATAAGTTAGATATCTTTTCAAGATTGATTGGTTTTTATCTTATTTTGGGACTTCTTGCTCTGTGCTTTGGTTTTTATCAAGCTATTGTAAATAAACGTTTAGCGCCAGTTTTTAACAAAATCTTATTAACTTTTGTCATAGCTGGGTTCATTTTTCACACTTGTGGGATTTTGGGAAGATGGATTGTTGCTGGATTTATTCCATTAAGCAATACATACGAGTCAATTATCTACATTGCATACTCATCAATTTTAGCTGGGCTTTTGCTTTTTAAAAGGAGCTTTTTTGGGCTTGGGGGAGCTTTGATTTTATCAGGAATCTTTCTATTTGTAGCCCATCTTGGAAATATTGACCCAAATATCACCCCTCTTGTTCCGGTATTGGATTCTTTTTGGCTTAGTTTGCATGTTTCAATTATCACTGCAAGCTATGGATTTTTAGGAGTTGGCGCGCTTTTAGGAGTTGTAGTTTTGCTTTTATATGCGTGTTTAAATAGATTTAACATTAAAAATGAGCAGATAAATTACCTTACTAATATCAATGAGATTGCCTTACTTATTGGACTAACTCTTTTAGTGATTGGAAATTTTTTAGGTGGCATATGGGCAAATGAGTCTTGGGGAAGGTATTGGGGGTGGGATCCAAAAGAGACTTGGACCTTTATTGCAATTATTACATATGTGCTAATTACTCATTTGAGATTTATTCCAAAACTCTATTCGCCGCTTAATTTTGCCTTAGGTTCAATCTTGGGTTATGGAACTATTTTGATGACCTATTTTGGAGTAAATTTCTACTTGGCAGGATTGCACTCATACGCCAAAGGCGATCCAGTTAAAGTTCCGCTTTGGATATATGCCATTTTAGGCTTAGTGGGCTTAATCTATTTTTTGGCATGGAAAAAATATACATTTTATAAGGAGAGAAGATGATACTTAAAAGAGGCATAGTAATTTTGTGCATATCTTTTTCAATGGTTTTTGCAAACAAAATTCATGAGGCAAAGATTTTAGAAGTTATTAATGCAGGTTCATACTCATATTTGCATTTAGAGGGTAAAAGCAAAAAATATTGGGCAGTTGTTAATAAAGTAGATTTGCCCGTTAACACATGGGTTCGATTCAAAGAGGAGATTTGGTATGAAAACTACCACTCAAAAATTTTAAATAGAGATTTTAGCGATATTGTTTTTGGAAGTAATTTATATTACAAGACCAATTAGATTTATCTAGCAAGGGCATAAAAATTAAAATAAAACTTGGTTTTTGTAATTTGATCTTAAAAAATTTGAAAATAGAGTGTAACAATATGTGTCAAGGTTGTAAAAATTTCATACAATTTATTGTATGAAATTAAATTTATTTGCAAAAAAGCGAGTGCCTAAAAGCCCCAAGATTGCATAGTCACAAGAGCAAAAAGCATTAAAAGAAAAAAAATTGTTGCTTTTAATAGAGTGCTTGAGACTTGAAAAAGAGTCTGGGTCTGGGTATATTTATCTTATGAAGATGCTCGTTTAAGGTACATGTTTTTAAAGATAGAAAAAGTGTTAAAAATTTGGCAAAAGGAGCATGATGCTGCAAAAACCGAAGGTTACAGATTTAAAAGCAATCCCCTTTTTTGCCAAGCTTGAAACCTCAGTCCTTGAAGCTTTAAGCAGGTGCAGCTATATTAAAAATTTTAGTGCAAAAGAGATACTCTATTATGAAAAAGATGAAGATGATTATCTTTATTTTATCATTGAAGGTGGGATAAAATTTTATAAGGTAGATAGGTTTGATAATGAAGTGTTTTTATACCACTTAAGCAGCAACCGCTTAGTTTTTGATACTGCAAAATTTTTTGATGAACACCACTTTGTTTGTTATGCAAATGCCGAATTTACAGTCGATAGCAAGTTATTGTGTCTTGAGAGTAGAGCTTTTAGAAAAATTATGAACAGCACGCCCTCATTGATGAAAAGGGTGCTACAAGAGTCTTTTGAGGCTATTTCAAGACTGCAATGTATTATTAGTAGAGATGTTGTTTTTGATGGAATTGCAAAAGTGGCTCATATGATAAATAGTGACTTAGAGCATTTTAACCGCTTAAAAAAGCACGAAATTGCCTATATGCTTCATATCCAGCCAGAAACTCTTTCAAGAATTTTAAAAAAGCTTGAGCGCAATAAAATTATCTTAATTGAAAAAAATTGTGTTATTGTGCAAGATTATGAAGCACTAAGGAAAATTTATGAATAGGAAGCGTAGATGAAACCGTCGCGAATCAGCACAAAACTTAAAGTTACTGGCGGATTGCTCTCATTAATGATATTTCTTATTATTGGTTTGACTGTGGCAATGAATGAGCGCTCCAAAAAAGACTCTTTGATTATCAATATTGCTGGAAAACAGCGAATGTTAACGCAAAAAATGAGTAAAGAGATATTCTTTTTGCGCCATCGAGACGGGTATGATTTTAGGGCTTTTGATGCGGCAATCGAACTTTTTGGAAACAATTTGAATGATTTGCGCTTTGGAAATGAAGATAGGGGAATTTATGGACCGCAAAATGATGTCGTTAAAAAGAAGCTTGATGAGGTTTATGGGAAATGGGAGCCATTTTTGGCGCAACTGCAAAAAGTTAAAAATGAAATAATTAGTGTAAGAAGTGATAAAGAGATTCTCTCTAGACAGATTGAAAATATGTTGGCAATATCTGATAGGGTTGTTCAAGAGATGGTAAGAAAAAACTTTAAAGGCGAATACATTAACATGTCAGGACGCCAAAGGATGCTTACCCAAAGAATGGGTCTGTTTTTGGAGCGTTATTTACGCACTGATAACCAAGAGGATTATCTTCTTTTTACCGCGGCAAAGGCGCTATATAATCAAACTCTAAAGGAGTTTTTAGAAGATGAAAACTTTAAAGCCGATGATGAGTTTTATGCTCTTTTAAAGCTTACTCAAAAGCATTGGATTGATTTTGAAAACTATTTGATGAATCTACTAAAAATTGAAGATAGCATCAATAGCTCAATTGCTTATATTTACCAAAACAATGTAAAACTTCTTGATGCGATGGATGAAGCAGTATGGCTCTATACAGAATATAGTGAACAAAAAAATCAACTATTTTTAAATACTCTCTATTTGGCTGCAATTGTTGCTTTGATTGTTATTTTATACGCTTTTACTGTCACAAAAGATATGCTAAATAATATTGATAGATTTGTTGAGCGGGCAAAACAGTTAGCAACTACCACGACTGTTAATCCAGAGGTGGTGGCGGCCTCTGACAAAATGGAGGTGGAATTACAAGAAGCCTCTTCATATTTGCAAACGTATGTAAATAAAGTTAGCAAAGCTATGAGTAGTTCTGAAAAGGCTATCAAAGAGGCTGAAAATGCGATAATCAAACTCCAATCCCTCTCTGAAGAGGTTGATGAAGCTTTAAAAGATTTACAACTTGATGAAGATACAAAAGATAAACTAGATCAAAGCATGAACCAAACTGAGGATGTAGCCATTGAGTCGAGTGAAAGCCTTTTACATGTAACCAAAATGCTCCAAAAGCTAAAAGATAATCTCCATACAATATCCCAAAATACGCCCCCTTCAAAACCTATGTAATCTTTACATGTAAAGGTTACATGGTTGCTGATTTTAATTCATTTAAAATCTCTTTTTCGATTTCCCACTGGTGTCCATCTACTGAGTGGGATTGGACGCCTTTGATTCCATCAACGCTACCTAATGATAGAATGTATGCAAGATAATCGTTAATTTGCTCTAGTGTTGGAAGAGTGGTTTTTTGAAAAAATTTTTCCAAATAAGCGATAAAACCATATGCGCCCCAATTAGAAACTGAAGCAATGATGGGAAAATCACACTCTATTTGACAAGGCTCAAGGGTGGAGAATTCTCTTAAAAATCCTTTGAAATTTCCCATGCCGATTTCATTTCCACCGTCGCCTATGGCAAAGGTGGGGCTGGATTTGCTTGCTAGTTGGAATAACTCATCCAAAGGAGCTGTAAAGTTGCCTATATCCACACCCCAAGCATTTTCATATCTGCCTTTAGAGTTTTTGCCACATCTTTCAATGGAAATATGGCAAATTGGTTGATGTTTTTGGAGTAGTGCGCTATTTTCTATCTCACTATACCCTAGAAGTGGCATATAGATAGTTTCGAACTCTTTAAAATAATTTTTACAGTAATTATCTGTGATAATGATGGGATGATAACCAAGAGTATCAAGGGCTTTGGCTAAAAAATATGTACCTATTGGCCCATCTGTTTCTGCATAGCCATTTACATAAAATCCAGTATACAAAAATAGATTACCTTTAGGGAGTTTGATAAAGTTTTCTACAGCCTCTTTGCAATACTTTTTTGGGTTTTTTTGGTAGAGTTTATCCATTCCTCTCACAGAGTGTTGGAGGATAATTTCATCCACACTTCTATACATAATAATCCATATCTTTCTTATCTGTTATAAACATATGTCCAGGCGAGTGCGTGATAGCAAAGGGGAGTTTGGCTTCTCTTAAGACATTTTGAGGTGTAACACCGCAGGGCCAAAAGAGTGGAACTTCATCATCTTTTATTTCAACGCTATCACCATAATCTGGTTTTTGTAAGTTTTCTATTCCTATCATTTGGGGGTATCCAACTTGTATTGGTGCCCCGTGCATATTGGGATAATGACTCGTTATTATGCAAGCGTCAGCGACTTTTTCTTTAACAATTGGTCGCATGGAAACGACCATATTTCCACGAAATCTCCCAACAGGTTTGAGCTGGATGGTTGTATCAAACATGGTGACATTGGTTTTTAAATCCACATGACGCAATTGTATGCCATTTTGGAGCAATGAAGTTTCAAAGGTAAAACTACATCCAATAAGAAAAAATACCAAATCGTCTTGATAGTACTCTTCTATGTTTTTGACTCTTTTTGTCACTTTTCCATTTTCAATAATATCATAGGAGGGAAGCTCATTTAAAAGATTTGCACCCTTGGCTAGAGTATTTGAATAATGCGAGTTTCTGATTACTTCCAAAAGCGGAATTGCCTTTGAATTTTTGTTTGCAAATTCCTCAAAATCATCGGCATACTCGGCTGGCAAGATAACCAAATTTGTCTGAATATGCCCAGGACAATAACCTGCGGTAGGTTTAGCAAATTCACCTTTGGCTATAAGTTTGCGAAACTCCCTTGCTTCCATTGTCTTACTCTCCATTGTGCAGACCACCTCTAGGCTGATAAAATTTGCTTTAGATTATGCCTTTTGGGAAATTGGATAGGGCTTAAATTACCCAACGCCTCACGGGTGTCTGGTGAATATATGAGGCTAAAAACAATCGTTTGTTTCAATTTCTTACCACTTGGTTGGTATTCATTGTAGTATTGGTTTTTCATCTATGCCTTTTAGGGCAGTTTAAATAAACACAACGCAGAAATGATTCAATCCATTTTTGTATTCGTAGTTAATATGAAAGCCGTGCTTGTCGAGCACCTTTTTAACAATGCTTAAGCCCAATCCAAAGCCATCACGGTGGGAGATTTCTTGAGTAAAAGGTTTTAAGTAATATTCAAGTGGTTTCGAAAGAGGTTTTCCATAGTTGCTTATACAGATTTTGTTCTCAAAGATATGAATGCTGATGGGAAATTTGCTAGCATATTTTAAAGCATTTTCAATTAAGTTTTTCATTGCTGTGCATAAATATTGTAAGTTTCCAGTAATTTGAAAATCATTTTCTAGATTTAAAATTATTTTAGACTCATCGGCAATATAGAGTTTATTAAATGCTTCAATCAAAAGTGTTTCAGCATTGAAAACATTTATTTCTAATTTGGAAGAGTTGAGTTTTTCAAGTTCTATGAGCTCATTGGTGAGGTTTTCTAAGTCAATAAATATCTTTTTTAGCATATCTCTTTGGGATGGATTATCTACTTTTTCCACTGCAAACCTGCCCTTGGTTATTGGTGTTTTTAACTCATGCCCAATATCTCTTAAAAGCTCTTCTCGTGTTATAACTAAATTTTCAATTGAGTCTGCCATTGTGTTAAAAGTACGTGCTAAAGCCCCTATTTCATTATTTGTATTGATTTTTGAACGACTATTTAAATTCCCATCGCTAAAATTTTCGATTTCTTTTGTGATTTGTTTTAAGGGGTGCAGGAGCTTTAGGATATATAAAAAAATAAGCAATAGTATAAAAATATCTAAAAATATCAGGATATTGAGCTGTAATTTATCATTAATATTTTGCTCATCAGGTGTTTTAAGGATGAGCATTTCATCTAAATAACTAATCTGAAGAATAAACTCATCCCCAAGGAGCTCTTTGTTGATTGAAATATATCCAAAGGTATAATCTTTTTTATATAAAGTTTCACTTTTTTGAGCCACTGTATCTAATGGTTCTAATTTGTATTTTTCAAATAATTCTTTGACCTTGCTTTGATTTTCGATATTTAGCAGGATTTCATTTGCGATGTCTAAATATTTTTGTTTTATTAAATCATCAATTCTTTTAGTATTGATATTGTCAATCCATAAGCCAATAATACTCATAAGAATAAAGCTTGCTATGAATAAAAATGTAATCTTTTTAAAAATAGACATTACTCACCTACAAACTTATAGCCAATTCCCCAAATGGATTTAATATATCGCTGTTCCTTAGGGTCATCACCGATTTTATGGCGAATATTTGAAATGTGTGTGTCTATAGTTCGACTCTTGGTATCTAAATCAAGAGATGTGGCATGTAAGATTTGTTCACGGGAGAGATTTTTGTTTATATTTTCTATTAAAAATATAAATATTTCAAACTCTATTTTTGTTAATTCAATGGGATAATTATCTATATAAAGTCCGCGGTTTGGCTTATCTATTATAAAATTGCCAATTACTATCTTGGAATTATTTTGTTTTTTAAGAATATATTCTAACCGCAAAACTAATTCTCGTGGCTCGTAGGGCTTTGCCATATAATCATCTGCCCCAAGCTCAAAACCTAGGATTTTGTTTCCTATATCCCCTCTAGCAGAAGAGATAAGTATAGGTATATCATGGATTGACTTAAGTTTTTTGAACACATCAAAGCCATCCATGTGGGGTAACATGAGATCAAGGATAATAACATCATAATTGGGGTTATGCCGTAACTCTTCAATGGCTTCTTTTGGGTTATGAAACTCTTTACATGTAAAGCCATATTCTAGTAAATATTCTGCAATTAATGCAGACATTTGAATGTCATCTTCAATGAGTAGAACTTGCTTATTCAATTTTCCACTCCATTAGGTATTTTGAAAACCTCTCCCTTTGAGCTGGGGTTAGGATCGAGTGTATTTTTCGAAAAATATCAATTTCTAATTCGATAGCTTCTTCAGCTATATCTTCAGCTATATCTTCATATTTGTTTTTGTCAAAATACTCTTTTTGCATAATTTGCTGCAACTTTTTATAGGCTTCTTGTTTCTCTTTATAAAAATGTTTGAACTCTTTTTTTGATGCAATTAGTATTTTTTTAATCTCATCTTCTTGTTGCTTATTAAGTTGGAGGTAATCTAGGTTTTTATAGATGCGCTCAGACTCTTTATTGTGTTCATCATCAGCGTAAAGTTGAGTGATTAAAACTAGACTACATAAAAGCATCAATATTTTTGATTTTATCATCTTCGATTAATCCTTTTTCGATGTCATTATGGCAAGCTTTGCAGTTGGCTTTGCTTCTAACCTCGCTATGTTCAAATACTCTTTTTGGAATAGCTTGATGCTGATTTTTCCAAAAGTTTGTTTGTGTCATGGCAATTATACCTTCACTTCCAATGGATTTACTAATTTTATAGCTCATTTCTTGGGTCGAGGTATCGGCATTATGCTGGATTAAAAAACTCAAAATTGCTTTTCGTTCATTTTCCAAAAGAGAGGCATCATCCCCAAAGTGCTCATCTAAATTATCCATGATGATTTGCCAAGAGTGCTTTGGGAGCATGTGTGGCGGATAGAGAGTGTGGCAAGCTCCACACTCATTTACAAAAAGTTCATTTTGAACCATATAATCAATGGGTTTAAACTTTGAACTAGTAAAAATATTGTCTGGTTTAGTGATATTATAGGATAAAAATAGTATCC
>DDHL01000031.1:19943-23121 GCA_002352945.1 Campylobacteraceae bacterium UBA1877
TTAAGAATATGAAAGCAATCGCCTTTTGAAACAGGCTTGTGGAAACGTCGCTTTTTGTTTTGCTTAGTTTATATCCTGTAAAGATAGAGTTCAATGTTTTATGGTTGCTATGGAGTATTTTATCGGTCAAAACTCCACCCAGGTGAGCTAAAATAAGTACTATAAGAAGATTTGCCATAACTTCATGCACCTCCTCAAAAAACTCCATTTCGTGAAAATATGTACTATTTAAGAATGAAAAAATACCTCTACCCTCAGCTATTCCATAGGTGAGCATACCAGTAATAATAGCAAAAAATACAATCCCGAACATCCCAAGCATAACATAAGATGCAGCTGGGTTGTGCCCGATGTATTTTTGCTCTTTGTTGAAAATATTTAGAAAAAAGTCTTTTAAATCCTTTAACTTTACTGGAAAATCTTTAAATTTAGAATATTTTGGTCCAAAAAAACCCCAAAATATCCTAAATATCAGCAGGATAAAAATCGAATATCCAATGATTGCATGGTATCTCAACATATTGTCATCTTCGGTTAAAAATGCCCCTAAAATTAAAAGAGCAAATAACCAGTGGAATACTCTTGTGGGAAGAGTCCAAATGTATGATTTGTGCATAAATATCTCCTTAGTCATCCCATTTGCCATAGTTTGGAATGAGAATATCTCGTTCACTATAAATGCCTTTATTGGCAGTTTTATGGCAGGCGGTACAGTTGAAGATACCTCTCACATCCTTTTGTGTAATGAGGTTTTGTGGTATCTCATCGTGTTTTTCGATTATATAAGGGGTTTGGGAAATGGCAGTTGCGACTGGTTGATTTCTTAAGCTATTGACTATTCGCTTGCTCAGCTTGTAATCCATGTTTTTTTCAGCACTGTTTTGTTTCAAATACTCAGATATTGCAATGAAGTCATTCCCTTCTAAGGTTGCATCAGTTTTGAAATGGTTTTCTAAATTGCCCATTATCTTTTCCCATGCGTTTGCTGGCAAAAGTCCGGGCTGATATGCAAAGTGACACGCTCCACACTCATTTATATATGTGGCATCAGTAGCTGGAGCAACACCTCGTTTATAAGATTTTTGAGTATCAAAATAGCTTTCTGAAGAAAACAAAATGCCAAAGCATACCATTAAGAATAAAATATGTTTCATTACTTATCCTTTGAAAGAATATAATAAAGCACATCGCCTTTTTCTTGAGCTGTGCCTTCGCGTTTGTAAACATCGTTAAAGTTTCGACGTAACCATTTTTCAATCGATTTTATATCGCTAAGTCTTTCTGGATTGACTTTAGGGGAGAGAGGCTGGATTAATTTACCAGTAAAATAATGTTTGCTGGTTTTTGTGAAATCTTCACCATGACACGAGGCACAAGAGATGACTTCACCTCTTTTTCCAAGATGCTTAGAGTTAAAAATTTCATTCCCCCGCTTTACGCTAAAGTCTTTAAAATTTGGGTTTTGCGTCTGTGCTTGAACCTTTAATGTGTTCAGGTAATCATCAATTACTGCTGAAAACAAAAGGTTCACAAATAGCATTAAACCAATCACTGTTTTCATGGGCTAAGCCTCCTTTTTGAAAGTCTTGATAATGAAAGTTTATTTTATTTGTGTCAAGCATGTGGATGTAAATTCTTGACATTTTCTTGACAGTTGCTTTATGGCTAATGGGGTTAATATTTAAAATAAATTTAAAGTTTATTTATTGATATTTTATTTTTAATCTAACATAAAATTAACACTTCTTTGTAATAACTTCGCCAAAAAAAGGGAGTAATTGATGAAAAAAAAGGGGTGTGTTGCGATAATTTTTGGTATTTCTAGCCTAGCTTGTGCCCAAAGTGTAACGCTTGATTCCATCAGCGTCACCGCTACAAAGATAGAGACGGGAACAAAAGAGGTTTCTCAAGCGATTAGTGTTATTGATGCAAAAACTATTGAAGATAAAAATATTTTTAATATCAGTGATGCATTGGTTGGAGTCCCTGGTGTTCAAGCTGAAAGCTCTAGTAACTCACCAAATCCAAAACTTATTATTCGTGGAGCAGGATTGAAAGCACGATATGGAGTACGCGAAATTATGGTGCTTAAAGATGGCGTTCCTATGACCGATCCTGATTCGTTTACGAGATTTGATTATATAGATATGCAAGATATCGAGAGTATCGAGGTTCAAAAAGGACCCGGTTCTATCAATGCAGTCAATGCTACAGGCGGGGTTATTCAGCTTATTACAAAATCAGTTTTTGACGAAGATAAGAATTCTATCAAGCTAGGAATTGGTAATGATGAGCAGAGGAATTTGAATTTTAAATTGCGAAATGCTTTTGGCGAGCAAGATTTTGCAACCCTCACCTTTACCCATAGGCAGATTGAAAATGATTGGCGAGATAATAATGAGTTTGATTCGACCCATCTAAGTGTTAAATATGGCCACTTCTTTGATGATTATTCAACCCTTGAGAGTGAAATTGCCTACACGAAAGCCAATGCTCAATTGCCAGCTTCGATGAATGAAGAAGAGTTTGCAATTTTCAAAGCTACAGGCGAACAGCATAATACAAGCTACCAATGGCAAGATAGTGCAAGAGATTCAGAAATTTACTCTTTAAATGTTAAATATGAAAAAGAGCTTGATGAGGCTTGGGTATTGAAACCGCGATTTTATTTTAACCATTGGGAGCATTTTCACCCAGTTACAGGCTTGATTAATGATAGCGATGATAATAAAGTTTTTGGTACTGATTTGGAAGCTAACTACACCCACGCATTTTTTGACAGAGATGCTTCATTGGTATTTGGTGTAACTGCTAAGCAAGATAGAACAAGAGATGCAAAAAAGTATAAATACGCAGACGTAACTTATATACCCACAACATCATGGCCTTTTACACCTGTTATTGGGCAAACACTTTCAAATAATATTGGAGATTTAGCCAGTACAGAGGATAGCACAACCTCTTTATATGGTTTTTATCTCATGGAAAGCGTTGCTGTAAATGAAAAGTTAAAATTTGATGTGAGTGCTAGGGTGGATAAATTGGATTTTGACATTAGCGGCAATGAAATCACCAAATATGATTATGCCACAAAAAATTATGTGGATGGTGTTGGATTGTATGCGATTAGTAAAGATTATACCCTCTATTCATCTCGCCTTGGGTTTACTTATGCACT
>DDHL01000031.1:23357-26566 GCA_002352945.1 Campylobacteraceae bacterium UBA1877
CTCACTGACATTATTAACGCATACACATCTTTGGCTTATGCAAACCAAGCTCCCACAACCAGTGAATTGGGCGAAAATGAAACATTAGATAAGACTAAAAGCATTAATTATGAAGTTGGCCTCAAGGGCAGGGCACAAAACTATGCTTTTGATGTAGCTTTATTCCAAAATGATGTTGAGGATGAAATCATACAAATCAGAGATGCTGGCGGGAATTCTATCTATGACAATGCTGGCGAGACGCAAAAAAGAGGATTAGAAATCAATGGTGTTTATAAAATCAATACCAACTTTGAATTGGGTGCTTCTTATGCCTATAGTGATTTTAAATATAAAAGCTTCCAAGAAAGCGTTAGAGGGGCTTTTGTAAGTCGAGATGGAAACTATCTACCCTATATCCCAAAACATCAATACTCGATTTTTGCTGGATACAAAATGTTAAATGGGTTTAAAGCTAGAGTCCAAACGAAGACTTATGGCGAATATTATATGGATAGTGCCAATACTCAAAAATATGAAGGGTATGAATTTGTCACCGACCTCATGATTGGTTATGAAAAAAACAACCACACTGTTCAGCTTAATATCGCCAATATTTTTGATGAATACTATGCTATGGATGCCTCCAAGGATGTGTATGGGAATCAAACTTACAAAGCTGCCGCTCCACGTAGTTTCATGTTGACTTATAATTATAGATTTTAAGGGTTCATAATGACAACCAACCAAAAACGCGATAATAACGATATTTTTGGCATGCCCATTTTGGGGTTTTTGTTTAAAAATAAAACCTTCCTTTTCATTTTGAAAAGCACTGTTTTAGCCCTTATGTTTTATGCTCTAGTTTTAGGGTTTATGTATCCAGCGGAAGATCAAAACAGCTTTACGACTATGCTTTTTTGGACTCTATTTTGGCCATTTTTTGTTATTGTAACCTTATCGGTTTTTGGGAGGCTTTTTTGTGGAATTTGCCCCCATGGTTTTATGGGCAAATTTATCACAAAATTTGGGCTTCAAAAAGAGATGCCAAAAGCGTTAAAAAACCCTTTCATTGGGTTTTCGATTCTCTTTTTTGGAAATTGGGTAGTTTATTATATTAATCCTAGCACCTATAAAACACCTTTAGCTTCAGCTATTGTTTTTACGGTAATGACTCTTTTGGCTATCATTTTCTTTTATCGCTATAAAGAAATGTCATATTGTAAATATATTTGCCCTGTTGGCACTGTAATGCGAGCTTACGGCAAAGTTTCCTTCACTTGGCTTGGGACATATAAGTCTACATGTAAAGAGTGCAAAAGCTTTGATTGTGCAAAAGCATGCCCCTATGGTTTAAAGCCCTTTAGTTTTGACAATAAGCACTCTATGGATGATTGTACCCTTTGCATGGATTGTGCAAATGCTTGTGAAGCGGTTAGCTTTAAGCTTACTAAGCCTTCATCATCTTTATTTGAAAATTTCAAAATTCAAAAGGTTGAAGTGTGGGCAGTTTTGCTTATCACGGCCGCTATAACCATTACTATGAATTTCCATCATGCTCTTTCAAGGGTGGCTATAAGCGACACTTATATATGGTCTAGAATGGGAAAAGCATTGGAGTCTATCGTTGGTATTTCTGGCTTAGATTATATTGGAATAAGTGCGCTCTTTTTGGCGTTGATTGTTACCTTGCTTATTGCAATTTTAGGCAATTTCCTTGCTTCCAAGCTTTTACATGTAGAGTTTTCTAAGGCTTTTTATACTCTCTCTTATGCCTTTATACCTATCTTTATAATTGGTGGATTATCCCATGCTTATGAATTTTTCTTTTTGCATTACTATCACAACATCATTAATGGCTTCATTGATGGTTTTAATTTAGGCTTAGATAAGGTCACTCCACTGGCAACAAGGAAGGATTCTTGGTTGCATATATTTGGAATTACAAATTATATAGCTATCATTTGGGCTCTTGTGATTATGGCAAAGAGGGTGAGCTTTTTTGAAGCTTCACGTATGGCAAAAATTGGTGCATTTTTATGTGCTTCGCTACTCATATTTTTTTATCTCTATCTCAATATTTATAAAGCTTATGCCTTTGCAACCCATGGAGCAAAAAGAGGAGGGCACTCCCATGGGGGTTCTTCGGTAATGTTCCAGAGCGTTCCTTGTGAGAGTGCGACACTTTTGCAAGATGGTGAAAATAGAGCTTCATGTCCGATTTGTGGTATGAAGCTACCACTTTTTTATAAAACCAATCATGCGGCTATACATGATGGCGAACAAAAACAATATTGTTCCCTTCACTGCCTTGTGGATGATATGCATAATCATGGCTCCAATTTGTCTCAATTGCAAGTTGTGGATGTAAAAAGCTTGAAGTTCATTGATGCCAAAAGTGCTTTTTATGTGGTCGGCAGCAAAAAGCCAGCAACTATGAGTGTGATTAGTAAATATGCTTTTGCTAATGAAGCTGATGCGAAAGCGTTTCAAGACCAATATGGTGGGCAAATCAAAAGCTTTGAAGAGGCTTCCAAAACGGCCTTGAAGGATTTTTAATGGATGTGAATCTTTTAAAAGAGATGGTTGATTATGGCATTATTGGTTTGCTTGGGTTTATGAGTTTTTTGACAGTGTGGTTTTGGATAGAACGATTACTCTATTTTCGCAGCATTGATTTAAAAACCTTTACATGTAAACAAGAACTTGAAATTGCCCTAACTAACCATACATCCATTCTTTCAACATTTGGCTCTAATGCACCATATATTGGGCTTTTGGGCACTGTTGTGGCAATCATTATCACCTTTTACACATTGGGAATTGATGGAGATATTGATGTAAAACAAATCATGACCTCATTGGCTTTGGCTCTTAAGGCTACAGCCATGGGGCTTTTGGTGGCCATTCCAGCCATCTTTTTTTATAACCATTTGGTTCGTAAAATCGAAGTTATGTTGACGCGATGGGAAATTGAGCATGCAAATAAAAAAGTTTGATTCCATTAATGTGGTTCCTTTTATCGATATTATGCTCGTTCTTTTGGTGATTGTTTTAACCACAGCCTCCTTTGTGGCAAAAGGTTTGATTCCTGTGGATTTATCCAAGGCGCAAAACGCAGATAATTATAAACCACAAAAGGAACTGACTATAACATTGGATTCAAATAATCATATTTTTATTGATAAAAAAGAGATTGCCAAAGAAGCGTTTGAAGATGAAATTTTACA
>DDHL01000115.1:0-2402 GCA_002352945.1 Campylobacteraceae bacterium UBA1877
TAAAAGATCGCTGAGTGCTAAAAAGCGATGTTTTAAGCAAATGTTATCTCTCACACCAAGGAATGGAATGGATTTTCAAGCCCTCGCAAGTCGTTATGGAACACCTTTGTATGTGTACGATTTTAACTATATAACCAATCAATACAATGCCTTAAAAAAGGTTTTTAAAGCGAGAAAGTCTCTTATTTGCTACGCTCAAAAGGCCAATTCAAATCTTGCTGTAATTTCTCACTTAGCCAAGTTAGGTGCTGGGTGCGATTGTGTCTCAATTGGCGAGGTTGAGCGTGCATTAATTGCTGGAGTTTCACCCTATAAAATTATATTTAGCGGTGTTGGAAAAAGAGATGATGAGATTAAAAGAGCACTAGAGGTTGGAATCTTAATGATTAACCTTGAGAGCGAGGCGGAGCTTGAGCGAGTTGAGGCTATTGCAAAAGAGCTTAATGTGATTGCACGTATTAGTATTCGAATAAATCCAAATATTGATGCAAAAACCCACCCATATATCTCTACTGGATTACATGAGAATAAATTTGGAGTTCCAATTGATGTGGCAAAACGGATGATGCTTTATGCAAAGCATTCAGATAATCTTGATCCTGTTGGAACCCATTTTCATATTGGAAGTCAAATCACTGATTTAGAACCGTTTTTGGAAGCTGCAAAGGCGATAGCTGATTTAGTGCGCAGTTTAAAAGCCTTAGAGATTGATATAAAATTTTTCGATGTAGGC
The DNA here is from genome assembly GCA_002352945.1 of Campylobacteraceae bacterium UBA1877. GTDB lineage: Bacteria > Campylobacterota > Campylobacteria > Campylobacterales > Campylobacteraceae > UBA1877. The sequence continues at coordinate 734 of DDHL01000115.1, forward strand.
GGCGGCATTGGTATCACTTATGAAGATGAAAAAACAATAGATCTTTACATGTATGCCCAAGGAATTTTTGCAGCACTAGGACAACTTGATGTAACAGTTATTTGTGAACCTGGTCGATTTTTAGTAGGAAATAGCGGAGTATTTTTAACAAAGGTTTTGTATGAAAAACAGAGTGAATCAAAACGATTTGTCATTGTTGATGGAGCAATGAATGATTTAATTAGGCCAAGTTTGTATCAAGCTTATCATAAGGTAGAGTGCATAAATGCGCCAGAAGATAGTAAAAAAACAAAAGCAGATGTAGTAGGACCTGTGTGTGAAAGCGGGGACTTTTTTGCAAAAGATGCTCTTTTGCCCCCGACAAAACATAATGATCTTTTAGCAATTTATAGTGCAGGGGCGTATGGTTTTACAATGAGCAGTAACTACAATACAAGACCCCGTGCAGCTGAAGTAGCACTCATAGATGGAAAAGATCGATTGATCCGTCCAAGAGAGAGTATAGATATGCTTTTAGAGTTGGAGCGTAAATGTCTTTAGGTTTTTTTGTAGATGTTCAAGGCACCCTTATAAGTGATCAAGATGGATCTTTGTTGCCAGGTGCAAAAGAGTTAATTAAGGCTTTAAATAAAAAAGAGATTCCATACTGTGTTATTACAAATAATACCAAAAGAAGATCAGATATTTTTTTGAAAAAATTACAAGATATGGGGCTTGAAATTGCCCACTATCTTGATCCGTTTATGGTTATAAAAAGTGTTATTTCCCAAAAACGACTAGCTCCATTTGGTCCTAAATGTTTTGAAGAAATTTTAAAAGATTTAGGCTATGAAATTGATATGCAAAACCCCCAAGCCTTGGTAATAGCTAGCTATACTGATTTTGATTCAAAAGCCTATGCAAATATGATTAAATTAGCTCAAAAAGGAGTTGAGGTCATAGGAATGCACGGCACTAGTATCTACTCTAAAAATGGATTTTCCTATCCAGGCGTAGGTGCAATTTTGTCTATGATCTCTTATGCAACTTCTTGCAAGACAAAGATAATTGGCAAACCAAGTCATGCATTTTATAATGAGGGTTTAAAAATTATACAGTCCCAAAACAGCTCTTTGGAATTTGCAGATATTGAGATTGTAAGCGATGATGCAAAAGGCGACTTAGTAGAAGCAAAAAAAATGGGTATGAAAACAAGACTTGTTTTAAGCGGCAAAATTCCAGATAAAAAGTCTGTTGAAGGATTAATTTCTTATATTGATAAGATCGATTCTGGCGTAGATGTGCTTGCAAAGGAGTTAGGGTGAGTGAAATTGAACTTTATCGCAAAGCAATTGATGGGATTGATAACCAATTAATTGAGCTATTAAATAAAAGAATGGAGTCTGTTAGAGCCATAGGCAAACTAAAACAAACAAGTGGTACATCTATCTATCGACCAGAGAGGGAAAAAGAGATTATTGACCGCTTAAAAAAGCTCAATCAGGGACCATTAAGCAATGCAGCAATTGAGGCTATATTTTTTGAAATCTTCGCAGTAAGCCGTAACTTGGAAATGCCAGAGAAAGTTGCATTTTTAGGTCCAAGGGGAAGTTATACCCACCAAGTTGCTCAAAGCAGGTTTGGAGCAATGGGAAATTATATATCTTTAAACTCAGTTGAAGCTGTCTTT
>DDHL01000115.1:2618-3892 GCA_002352945.1 Campylobacteraceae bacterium UBA1877
CAGTTGAAGCTGTCTTTCGGGTTTTGACCAATAAAGAGGCAAAGTATGGCGTTGTGCCTATTGAAAACAATACGGAAGGAGCAGTGGGTGAGACTTTAGACTGTCTTGGCGCATATGATGAAGTAAAGATTGTTGCTGAAATCTTTATGGATATCCACCACTCTTTTGCTACCAAGGTAGAAAAGATTGAAGAGGTTAAAAGAATCTACTCCCACCCCCAAGGATATAACCAGTGTCGAAAATTTTTAGAAGAGCACCAATTGCTTGATGTGGAGTTTGTTCCTACCCAATCTACCGCCCAAGCGGCGCAAAAAGCGGCAAATGAAGAGGGTGCTGCAGCAATATGTTCGCATATTGGGGCAAAATTGTATAATCTTCCCATACTTTTTGGTAAAATTGAGGATAATTTAGCCAATAGGACGAGATTTTTGATTTTGAGTGATTTTAAAAACAAGCCTGGAGTTAAAAACAAAACATCTATTTTGGCAAAAACAGATGATAAGCCAGGAGGATTGGTTGAATTTTTGCAACTTTTTCAAGAAGCAAAGGTTAATTTAACTAAGATTGAATCCCGACCGGCCAAAGAGCGGGGTTTTAAGACAGTTTTTTATCTGGATTTTGAAGGACACATTGATGATGAGAATGTCCAAAGGGTTTTAGAGCGAAATAAGAGATATCAAATAAAATGGCTAGGTAGCTATGTCTCAGGAGAGTAGGAATGACCTTTAATGAAGTTTTAAATGGGTTAAAAAATTATGAAGCAGGAAAACCCATTGAACTAGTTGTGCGAGATTATGGAATTGAACCTGAGGCAATTGTAAAGTTAGCAAGTAATGAAAATCCACATGGCTGCAGCCCAAGAGTGCTTGAAGCGATAAAAGATGAAGCAAAGCGAGCATCTTTATATCCAGATGACAGTATGTATGAGCTTAAAGATGGGCTTGCAAAACGGTTTGGGGTTGATTTCAATCAAGTTATTATTGGCTCAGGAAGTGATCAGATTATTGAATTTGCTATTCGGGCTAAGGCAAATCAAAACCTAGGCATTGCAATTGCTGGAGTTACTTTTGCAATGTATGAGATATATGCAAGGCAGGTTGGAGCTTTAGTTTATAAAACCAAGACTCAAGCACACAACCTTGATGAATTTAGCAGGCTTTTAACAGAGCACAAAGATAAGATTGGATTAGTTTTTTTATGCCTACCAAATAACCCTCTTGGAGAGTGTTTAGATGCTTGGAGTGTAGAGCAATTTATTCAAAGTGTTGATCCAA
>DDHL01000115.1:4103-11576 GCA_002352945.1 Campylobacteraceae bacterium UBA1877
TGATCCAAATGTTTTAATTGTGATTGATGGCGCATACCAAGAGTTTGCATCTTTTAAAGATCCAAAAAAGGCTATTGATGTTGCAAATTTGGTTTCAAAATTTCCAAATGTTTTATATCTTGGGACCTTTTCAAAAGCCTATGGCCTTGGAGGTATGCGTTGTGGATATGGAATTGGGCAACCAGATTTAATAAGAGTTTTGCATAAACTTCGACCACCTTTTAATATTACAACTTTGAGTTTGCGCGCTGCTACTGAGGCATTAAAAGATGAGGAGTTTGTAACTAGGTGCTTACAAGAGAACTTTTCTGAGATGAAAAGATATGAGTCTGAGGCAGAACGTTTGGGTTTTAATTTTATCCAAAGTTATACAAATTTTATCACCTTACGATTTCCAAAAGAAAAAAATGCCACGCAAGTTGTGCAATCGCTCCTAGAACAAGGTATTATTATACGTGATCTAAGTTCATATGGATTGAATGCGGTTAGGGTTACAATTGGAACTCCAGAACAAAATGATCGTTTCTTTGAAGCCTTTTCTCGTGCATACTGTTAGGATGGGAGCTTAATGGATTTTAAAACACTCTTTCACCAAATTGCTACGCTTTTTCAAAACCTCTCCATGAAGCAGCGCATAGTTGCAGGTGCGTCTGTGGCTGTTGTTGTTGGCTTTTTAGTTTTTTTATCTTTCTATCGCGGCGGCGATTCGGGCTATGCAGGATATAGCGTTTTATTTGAAAATACCACCGCAGAAGATTCAGCTTTAATTATCCAACAATTAGAGCAACGCAATGTTCCGTACAAAGTTCACAATGAAGGAACAATACTTGTGCCAACCGATGTGGTATATAAAGAGCGGATTGCTATCGCAGCTTTGGGCATTCCTAAAAATAGTAAGGTTGGTTATGAAATCTTTGATCAAAGCGAATTTGGTGCAACAGATTTTGAACAGCAAATCAAATATTTACGAGCACTTGAGGGTGAATTAGCCAGAACCATTGAGAGCTTACAGCCAATTGCAAAAGCAAATGTTCATATAGCTTTGCCAAAAGAGAGTGTTTTTACCGAAAGAGTAACTGCACCTACCGCATCGGTAGTTGTAGAGATTAAGCCTAATATGCGTTTGCAGACAAAGCAGATTGCTGGAATTAAAAACCTTGTTGCCTCTTCTGTTGTGCGCTTAGAAGCTGAAAATGTAAAAATTGTAAACCAAGATGGAATCTCCCTAGGAGAAGAAGAGGGCATTTATGAAGATGAGCTCATTCAAAAACAGGTGCGCTATAAACGCGATTTTGAAGCAGCTTATGAAGAAAAAATTATCAATATGCTTGCTCCAATTATTGGTGGAGTAGACAAAGTAGTTGCTAAGGTTAATATAGACTTTGATTTTTCACAACGTGAAAGTATGAGTGAAGAGTTTGACCCCGAATCTGTTCCAAGAAGTGAACAGAGCATTGAAGAGTTAAGAGAGGGTAGACGACCTGCAGAAATTGGTGGCGTGCCAGGAGCGGTTAGTAATATTGGTCCAGTTGAGGGGCTTGAAGATTCTGAGCTTGAAGAGAAGTATTCAAAAAGCTCTATGACGACAAATTACGAAATTTCAAAAAGAGTTACTAATGTTAAAGGTCAATTTGCCACCATATCGCGAGTGAGTGCCGCTGTTGTTGTAGATGGAAAATATAATTTGGTTGAGGGAGAAGATGGGCAAAAAAGATTGGAATTTGTACCGCTTTCACCCGAAGAACTTCAAAGTATTGAATCAATCGTTCGTCAAAGCATTGGATACAATGAGCAAAGAGGCGATGAAGTAACAGTAAGTAATTTTGAATTTAAGCCACTTCAAGCTGATGGAAAAGTTGCACCTACTGAAACTCTTATTGGTACAATCGACTATTACCTTAAACCTGTATTTCCACTCTTAAAATACCTTTTGGTTGCTATATTGCTCTTTATATTCTACAAAAAAGTTATTGTTCCATTTAGTGAGCAGATGCTTGAGACTCAGCAAGAAGAGGCAGATATGAGCCAATATGTAGAAGAGGAGGAGGATGAAGAAAGCGCTGAAGATACCTTAGAGAAGTTTCGCCAAGCAAGAAAGAAAGTTGAAGATCAATTGGGAATTGGAGAGGATTTTAATGAAGAGGAGCTGCGCTATGAAGTGCTTCTTGAAAAACTCAAAACCATGGTTAATGATCGCAGCGAAGATATCGCTTCATTGCTTGAAAACATGATAAAATCAGAATCTGAATATAAACCCCAAGGCAAGGATGGTAAATGATTAAGTTAAATGAGCAGCAAAAGACTGTTTTTGATGAACTTACCATGGCCGAAAAGGTGGCAATCCTTATGATTCAGCTTGGGGAAGATGCGACAGCAACACTTTTTTCACATATGGATGTGGATGTTGTAACTGATATATCTCGCTATATTGCTATTGTTAAAAATGTTGATAAACAAGTAGCCGCTGCTGTTTTAGAAGAGTTTTATGCCATCATACAATCAAACCAATTTATTAGAAGCGGCGGTATGGAGTATGCCAAAGAGATTTTATACCGTACCTTTGGCCCTGAAGTTGCCCAAAAGATTATGGATAAATTGGCAAAATCTATGGAAAATACCCAAAGTTTTGGCTATCTTTCTCAAATAAAACCGCAACAGCTAGCAGATTTTATTATAAATGAACATCCTCAAACGATTGCTCTTATTTTGGCTCATATGGATCCAACAAGTGCAGCCGAGACAATCTCTTTTTTCCCAGATGAGCTGCGCAGTGAAGTTACCATTCGTATGGCAAATTTAGGAGATATTTCACCCTCAATTATTAAACGGGTTTCAGCAGTTTTAGAAAGTAAACTTGAGTCGCTTACATCTTACAAAGTTGAAGTTGGTGGTCCAAGAGCTGTTGCTGAAATTCTCAACCGGCTTGGTCAAAAAGCATCTAAAGCAACTATTGGCTACATTGAACAAACTGATGAGAAGCTCGCAACTGTTATTAAAGAGATGATGTTTACATTTGAAGATATTATGAAGTTAGACAATAATGGAATTCGAGAAATTTTAAAAGTAGTAGATAAAAAGGATTTGATGGTAGCATTAAAGGGTGCGGGTGATGATTTGCGTGAGAAGTTTTTACAAAATATGTCACAGCGCGCTTCAGAAGCCTTTATTGAAGAGATGCAGTTTTTAGGAGCGGTGCGGGTAAAAGATGTGGAAGTTGCACAGCGAAAAATTGTTGATGAAGTTCAAAAACTGGCCGAACAGGGAATTTTACAAGTAGGAGAGGCTGAGGAGATGATTGAGTAATGATTAAAAGCGTAATCTCATCTAGCAATCTATATGAACACAATATTGAACCGTACCGGTTTAAGGTTTTAGGATCTGTAGTTGATCCAAAAAAAAAGAGTGAGACTGAGCCTAAAAAAGAAAAAGAGCCCAAACCTGTAAAAAAAGAGCCAGAAGCTATGAAAGCAGCTGCAAACAAAGAGCAGTCTGAGGCTTCAAAACAGCCAGAATCACTCTTTGTAGAGGAGTTGCTTAAAAAGACAGATGAGCTCTCTTCAAATATTGTAAAACTTCAAATGAAGATTGAAAATCAAGAGGCTGAATTTGAAAAAAGGCTCGCTCAAGAGACTGCTAGAGCTCAAGAGATGGGAGAAAAAATAGGCCAAGAGAAGGCTCAAAAAGCCATGCTTGAATCCCATAAGCAGCTTGAAATGCAATTTGGAAAAGCTTTACATGTAATGGAGGAGGCTTATCAATCATTTCAAGCTTTTTTAAAAAAAAGTGAAGCAGAACTCTCAGAGGCTGCGATTGACATCGCCAAGGAGGTGATAAAAAAAGAGGTTTCAAAGGATGCAGCAAGTGTGAGCATTAGTTTGGCTAAAGCTTTAATGAAAGAACTTGCAGATGCTACAAAATTTGAAGTACGTGTTAATCCTAAAACATATGAAGCAGTTAAGGAAGCTTTTGGAGAGTTTGAGCATATTCAAGTAGGAACAAACGATGCCATAGCAGAAGGTGGAGTGATTATTTTAAGCGATGCAGGCAATATTGATGGTGCATTGATGGCTCGGTTAGAAAAAGTAAAGCAAATGATGAAAGAGTAATGGAGCAATTATTATGGATTTACATGTAAAAGATAAAAGTATAGAAGAGTTAGAGCAGATATGTCAATCCTTGCGTGATAAGATTTTAAAAACAGTTAGTAAAAATGGGGGGCATTTAAGTTCAAATATTGGAGCAGTTGAATTAACAGTTGCAATGCATGTTGTTTTTGATGTAGAAAAAGATCCCTTTATTTTTGATGTAAGCCACCAATCATATGCCCACAAACTTTTAACTAAAAGGTGGGATGAGTTTGAGACTTTAAGAAAATTTGGAGGAATAAGTGGCTATACAAAGCCGAGCGAATCAAAATACGACTATTTTGTTGCAGGACACAGCTCCACATCTATTTCGCTGGCTCTTGGAGCGGCAAAGGCGATAAGATTAAAAAACCAATCGCGTATCCCGGTTGCTCTCATTGGAGATGGCTCCATGAGTGCTGGGATGGTTTATGAAGCTTTGAATGAGTTAGGCGATCGAAAATATCCAGTTGTTATTATTTTAAATGACAATGAGATGAGCATTGCTAAACCAATTGGGGCAATTAGTAAGTATCTATCTCAGGTCATGGCTGGGAAACCATACCAAAAATTTAAGCAAAAAACAGAGCAGCTTCTTCAATACTTTCCAGAGAGTGCAAGCTATATGGCAAGGCGTCTTGAAGAGGGTATAAAGCTCATTACGCCAGGAATGCTTTTTGAAGAGCTTGGCTTAGAGTATATTGGGCCTGTAAATGGACACGATTTAAAATCTCTTATAGAGACATTTGAGCTTGCTAAAAATATGCAAAAGCCAGTTATTATCCACGCCCAAACCCTCAAAGGCAAGGGCTATGAAAAAGCTGAAGGCTACTATGAAAGGTGGCATGGCGTTGGGCCTTTTGATTTAAAAAGTGGAGAAGTTTTAAGAAAATCATCTAAAAAGAGTGCAACAAATCTTTTTAGCGAGGCTTTATTAGAATTGGCCGACGAGCATGAGGATGTAGTTGGAGTAACTGCTGCAATGCCAAGTGGAACGGGGATGGACAAGCTCATCCAAGCCCATCCTGATCGTTTTTGGGATGTTGCAATCGCTGAACAGCATGCTGTTACATCAATGGCCGCAATGGCTAAAGAGGGCTTTAAACCGTTTGTTGCAATCTATTCAACCTTTTTGCAGCGTGCATATGATCAAGTGATTCACGATGTTTGTATAATGAATTTAAATGTAGTTTTTGCAATGGATAGGGCAGGCATTGTTGGAGAAGATGGTGAAACACACCAAGGGGCATTTGATATCTCTTATCTTAATGCTATTCCAAATATTACACTCTTTGCCCCAAGAAGTGATGCTAGCATGAAAGAGGCAGTAAAATACGCATACTCCCATCAAGGCCCTTGCGCATTTCGCTACCCGCGTGGCGCCTTTTATCCTTGTGGAACCGATGAAGCTAAGCCTTTTGAGTATGGCAAAGGTGAAATCTTAGAAGATGGAAAAGATTTGCTCTTTTTAGGCTATGGACAAGGTGTTGGAAGGGCTTGGCTTACAAAACAAGAGCTTTTGGGCACAATGGATCCAGCTTTAGTGGATTTGCGATTTATAAAACCACTTGATGATGAACTTTTAACCCAGCTGGCTAAAAAGTTTAAAACGTGGGTGGTTTTTAGCGACTCGGCAGCCAGAGGCGGGGTTGGTGATATTTTATTAAGCTGGCTAAACAAAAATGGATTCCATGAGATTAAAGTTATAAGCACAGAGTATAAGGATGCCTTTATCCCCCATGGAAATAGCGCTAAAGTTGAAGAGTATTTAGGGATTGATCCAAAAACAGTCGCTGCCAACTTAAAAAATTATAATGGATAAAAAATATCTACAAATATAAAATTCTTTTAAATCATATTTGGGCATAATAAGGAAAAGTGAGGAAATGCCTATGAAAAATTATGTACAACTACTCAAAGAACACAACTTAAAAGCTACTCCTCAGCGTATTTCAGTGCTGAAAGCTTTGGGAGAACACACTCATCCAACTATTGATGAGCTATTTGAAAAAGTCAGAGAAGAGCATCCGACCGTATCGTTAGCAACAGTGTATAAAAACCTAAATACACTAAAAGAGGAGGGATTGGTTGCAGAAATCAATACTCCTAATGGCAAAATGAGATATGATATCTTTAGTATGCCTCATATTCATGTTGTTTGTGCAAACTGCGGAAAAATTGAAGATGTTCCTTGCGACTTAGCTTATGATCAGTATCAAAAAGATATTGAAGCAAAACTTGGAAAGAGTGTTAAACGAGTTGATGTGCTAGCAACTGTAGAAGCCTGTGATGGTTGCTAGAAGTTGAAGCGGGCTTAAGGGCCCGCTTTTTATTTTTATAGTTTATCTACATTTTTAGAAAGATATTCAGCTACACCATCGGTAGTATCTTTCATACCTTCATCCCCTTTTTGCCATCCTGCAGGACAAACTTCACCGTGCTCATTTACAAATAGCATTGTATCGACCATTCGGATCATTTCATCAATATTTCTACCAAGTGGTAAATCGTTGATAACAGCGTGACGAACGGTACCGTCTTTGTCAATTAAAAATGAGCCGCGAAGAGCAACTGATTCATTAAAGAGTACATCATAATCTCTTGAAATTTGTTTAGATAAATCAGCAACGAGTGGGAATCTAACTTGTCCAATTCCACCTTGGTTAACTGCAGTGTTTTTCCATGCGAAGTGTGAAAATTGAGAATCAATTGATACACCAATCACATTAATTCCACGACTTTTAAATTCGTCTAAGCGTTTATCAAAAGCGATAATTTCTGACGGACATACGAAGGTAAAATCGAGTGGATAGAAGAAAAGAACTGTTCCATTTTCTCCAAAATTTTCATAAAGGTTAAAATCCTCTACAATTTCATTATTTCCCAAAACAGCAGTAGCTGTAAAATCTGGTGCCTTATTTGTTACTAACATAGAATCTCCTTAATTTGTGTGTGATAAAGTTTACTAGTACACAAATAGTATCATTTAAAAAGTAAAAAGGTCTTTAAATAATTCAATAACTTTTTTTATGTTTTTTACAATTAATCTTCTTTACATGTAAGCGTAAATATGAATTGGTTATAATGCACCAAAAAAATTAAAGGATTTTTTCAATGCAAACATCCTACCTTTTTACAAGTGAATCAGTTACCGAAGGGCATCCCGATAAAATCGCAGATCAGATAAGCGATGCCATTTTAGATTATATAATAAAAAAAGATCAAAATGCCAAGGTTGCTTGTGAAACACTAGTTTCAAACGGTCTTTGTATTATTGCCGGAGAGCTTAAAACCACTACATATGCACCTATGCAAGAGATTGCAAGAGAGGTTATAAGACGAATTGGTT
>DDHL01000080.1:0-728 GCA_002352945.1 Campylobacteraceae bacterium UBA1877
TGAGTGGTATTTGGGGAAGTATAAAAGCGGTTAAAAAATTTAAAAAGATCACAAAAACTATTTTGATGCCAATTTAGTTAGTACAAAAAGGACAATAGAGTGAATATAAATAAGCCACTTGTATCTGTAATAATCACTACAAAAAATCGAGCAAAACTTTTAACAGATGCGATAAACTCTGTCATAAATCAAACATATAAAAATTTAGAAATAATAGTTGTTGATGATGCCTCAACCGACGATACGGAGTCTATTGTTACTGATTTCATAAAACAAGATAGACGTATTATTTATGTAAAAAATCCTTTTCAGTTAGGCGCAAACCCTTCAAGAAATAGAGGAATCAAGCTTGCAAAAGGAGTTTTTGTTACTGGCTTGGACGATGATGATATGTTTTTAGAAAATCGTATTGAACTACTTCTAAAAAATCATGATGAAAATTTTGCTTTTGTTACCTCTAACAACATCTTAACCAAAAATGGAGCTAGCAGCATAACCAATATGCCAAATATAGTTACTTTTAACGATATGCTAAGCAACAATATTGTCATGAATCAGGGCTTAATTTTAAAGAAGAGAATTTTTAATGTTGGAATGTATGATGAAACCCTCCTTGCTTGTCAAGATTATGATTTATGGATGCGGCTTATTTTAAAATATGGCAATGTTAAAGTTATTGCCGAACCTACTCAAATTGTAAGAATGGATAGCTTTATTAATAGAATCTC
>DDHL01000080.1:899-3849 GCA_002352945.1 Campylobacteraceae bacterium UBA1877
TTTATTAATAGAATCTCTTCGCCGTCAAAAAGAAAGTTTAAAGGATATTTTTCATTTTATAAGAAATATAAAAAATATATGAATGAATTCCATAGAAAACAACATCTATGCAGAATTTATAGTATTAGGAATAAAGAGGTCAAAAAACATACACTTGCAATAAAGATATTGATAAATAAAATCTTAAAAAAAGGCTGGAGTGATTTTACTATTTTTGGTGCCGGTGAACTGTATGAGGAATTTTTATCTTATACAAAAGACTACAATTTTAAAGTAAATATGGTTATTGACTCAAATAAAAATTCAAATAAAATTTTTAATCCCACCTACGCTCTTAAAAATCGTGAAAACAGATTTGTCATTGCATCTTCTAGCTTCTATCCCCAAATGAAAAAAGATATTTTAGAACTTGCTAAAAAGATGCAAAAAAATATAGAAGTCATAACAATTTAAATAGTAATAACATCTTTATTAAACTCATCAAGAAATATTTGAGCTATCTGTTTATATGAGCCAATAGATGCAACAACAATACTTTTTTTCATATGTTCAAATGCTGGTGTTTGTACTTTGATATTATCTATTGACTCAACGTTTGGGCTAGTAGTTAAAAAGCACTCTACCTTAATACCTCTTCTTTTCATCTTCATGGCTAAGTTTCTAGCCAAATCTGTTGTTCCAAAGATACAAACCTCTTTTATTCCTAGCAATAAAACCTTTTGCATTAGTATCTCTTCTGCTTTTTTAGGGGTTACTAAAAACAAACTCTCAAAACCTCCAATAAAAAAGCGCGATACCATGATTTTAAGATATTCGATAAAACTTGAAATTGAAGCATGTGAAGGAGGTTTGATATGGCTAGTTGTTAAAATCTTTTTTTGAGTTAACAAAAAATATTTTTTATGATTTTCATAGCAGCCAAAATTTTTTAGCAATTTTTTTACACTTTTTAAAGCATATAAAGCATCTTTTGCTTTATATAAATTTGACTGAAAACTGCTTTTTTGAGTTATTGACTCATCGTTTAATGTATATATTAATCCAACTTCATCAATTGCCCCAACTTTAGGTTTGTCATACAAATGCAAATAGCAAAATATGCTCATGACCAAATCTTCATATAGATTTAAATGTTTATTAGCTGGAATAAAATCAAATATATTCTCATATAGAGATCTTTGTATCAACTTGTTCCAATTTGCATGCCAAATCCATGCATTTGTTTGGGACTGAAAAATATTTTCAATACAAAATTTACCTGTTTTATTTGTAAAGTTTGTTAATTTATTGTACGGATAAACATATCTTTGGCCATTTTGATTTTCCCTAATTGCTTGAAAAAGAGTGATCTCTGAGCCTGTTGATTGGGCAAAATCAAAGGCTTTTTTATAAATATCATTCTCAATATAATCATCTGAATCTAAATGGGCTATATACTCTCCCTTTGCACTCATTATACCCGTTAACCTTGCTCTTAAAAGTCCTAAATTTTTATGATGCTCAATATATTTGAGATTGACTCCATTTTGTTGATACTCTTTTGCAATCTTTTCACACTCCTTCGAAACCCCATCTGCAACAACAATTATTTCATAAGACTCTAAGGAAGTGGCCAAAACGCTATCGATCGAGCGTCTTAGCAAGTTTTCTGTTTTATACACAGGAATAATAACTGAAAGTTTTAAATACTCACTCATCGACTCTTCCAATCCCGAAAAAAGTCTATTACTCTTTTTACCACATCATCCATATCATAGTAACGATACTCGGCCAATCTTCCCAAAAGCACAAGATTTGGATGCTCTTTAGCAAGTTTTACATATTTTAAATAGTGCTCTTTTGCCTCTTTAGTAAAAAATGGATAAAAAGGCTCGGTTTTACCCTTTACATGTAAAGTGGGATACTCTTTTAAAATAACTGTTTTTGGGCTATTTGAAGGGTGAATATGTTTAAACTCTGTAATGCGAGTAAAATCGTAATTATTTGGAAAGTTGATTGTTGGGGCATCTTGGAACCACTTTTTATCTACCGTTTCAAATTCTAAATTTATACTTCGATACGAAAGCTCCTTATGGCAGTAGTTAAAAAGCCTATCAATCATTCCAGTATAGACAATTACCCCATCAAATTTTGCATCCAATTCAAACACACAAGAAAGCTTTAGAGTTATATTTGGATGGTTTAAAAGATTTTCAAAAAGCTTTGTGTAGCCATCTTTTGGTACAGCTTGAAATGTATCATTAAAATATCTATCATCCCACCCAATAAAAAGTGGAACCCTAGCAGTAACTGCGCTATCTAACTCCTCTGGCTTGAGCCCCCACTGCTTGGCCGTATAGCCCAAAAAAACTTTTTCATACACAAAGTCAGCCAATTTTTGAAGGAGTAAATCAGGATGCTTTTTAAGCTCTAAAATGGGCACCTTTGTATCTAGCTTATAATATTTTAAAAGCCTTTTGATAAGCTCATCAGCCTTATTGGGCTCAAAAAGTTTACAAATTGAGTTAAAATTAAACGGAATTGGCACATTCAAACCATCAATATGCGCTTTAACATGGTGCTCATATGAAGTCCATTTTGTAAACTGAGACAAAAACTCCCAAACCTCTTCATCGGACGTGTGAAATAGATGGGGCCCATAACGGTGCACCAAAACCCCATTTACCAACTCATCATAGCAATTCCCGCCGATATGATCCCGCTCTTCTAAAACTAAAACTTTAAAGCCTTTTTGGGCTAGTATTTGAGCGCTCACGCTTCCAGCAAAGCCAGCTCCAACAATAAGCGCATCATACATGTAAAACTCTTTTTGCCTTAGAGTTATCAAAATTACCCTTCAATCCATCAAGCACCGAATAGGTTGCAAATTTGAGCCGAAGCCATTTATTGTCATCATAAAAAATAATATCTTTTACAAGCTCGCCATAAACACGGGCAATTTGCCAATAAA
>DDHL01000080.1:4074-9010 GCA_002352945.1 Campylobacteraceae bacterium UBA1877
AAACCCACGGACTTTTACTATATTTTTTAGCAAGCCATATGCTATTGCGAAGACCATAAAACTTTAACCACAACCGCTCGAAGCGCACCCTTTTTTTTCTCCACCAAAGAAAACTCTTTTCAATCTTCTCCTCTTGGCGCTCCTCTTTGTGGTAAATTTTGGCTCTATTGATCAATAAAATCTTTCCAAGTGAAGCAAGACGCAAACTATACTCTGTATCATCGTGGTGGATAAAAAACTCTTTTTTTGGCAATCCAACAGCTTCATACGAACTTCTTGGCACCAAAATACCCACAAAAGAAGCCATATCAATTTCATAAGTATCTTGCTTAAAAGCTTCAAGTGGAGCTCTTTGTTGAAAAGCAGGCAGTGTGTGAACATAATCAAAAACACCCCTATGCCCATAGGTTGAAAGGGTTGAGCTCTTTTTTGTTCCAATTTGCACTTGCGGAGCATAAGCTGCATAATTTGGTCTTTTTTGAATCTCTTTGATTAAAATCTCAAGGCACTCAATCTCTGGCTCTGCATCATCATCCATAAGCCATACATAATCAGCCTTAAGCTCCCTTGCATACTTCATCCCCTCATAAAATCCGCCCGCACCGCCTAAGTTTTGTTCCAAATTTAAACAGTTTATTTGAGCATTGTTTTCATACTCTTTCAAAAGCGCTTTGGTGCCATCTGTTGAAGCATTATTTACAACAATAATATGAGTTGGATAGGTTTGGTGCAGCAAAGCTTCAATGCACTCTTTTAAGAGTTTGCATCTATTGTATGTAACAACTACTGTATAAACTTTTATCATTTTTCATCTTATCCAATAAACAAAATAGCTCTTTTATCGAATTAAAAGTTAGCTTAGCCTCATGCTGAGCATTTAGGGTAACATCTTTAAACATTCCCTGTTTTAAACGGATTGTTTGAAATCCAAGGGGTTTTATTCCGACAAAGTCCTTGTGTGGATTATCGGCAATATAAACAATCTCTTCAGGGGCAACTCCTTCGAGTTTTGCAATTTTTTCAAAACAGTAAGCAGAAGGCTTGGCTTTTGATCTGCCATATCTGTGAGTAACAAAGGCTTTTTTTACATATTTAGATAATCCCAAAGCCTTAATTTTTCGCTCTTGAACCAGGGCATTTCCATCGGTAACTAAGTAGATTGGAATCTTGTTTATTTGCAAAAACTCTAATAATTTTATCGCCTCTTGGTCTAAAGAGATTTTTGGATGATGCTTTCTATATAGGCTTAGTGACTTTTTTACAAGAGTTTTGTTTGGTTTTATGTATGAAGATATTGTACTATCAAAAACTCTACCCCTTCCATCTTTTTTTAAAAAGTAAAGAAGCTTTTGGTAAATCTCTTGGCTCTCTTTTTTTACATGTAAAGATAAAAACTCTGCAACCTCTTTAAAACCGCTTTTAACATACTCAATCTCAGAATATAAAGTATCATCCAAATCAAAAATGACCACCTTAATTCTCAAAATAAAAATCCTTTTCTACCCGAACCTGCTTTTTAAAGGAAAGATTTTTTTTGTATTCAAAGCTTCTATCTTCGCACTCACACAAAAACCAGTAAAAACTCTCAAGTCCAATTTTGTAGCTAAGCGTTGATGCCCCGCCAAATCTTGCATTACACTCTAAAAAATAGAGCTTCTCTTTCGTTTTTAAAACCTGAACAACGCTATGGCCTATTAGATTAAACTCTTTTACCAAAGATTTTGTCATCTGCTCAATCTTCTCATCAGCGCAGTAGGTAGTAATTTTTGACTCACCATCAATCACAAGACTCCGCTCTCTTACAATAGCATCAACCACCTCTTGTTTTTGAGTCATATAAGTATCAACACTATACTCTTTTGCCTTGATAAAGGGTTGAAAAACAGGCTCTAAAAGCTCTTTTGCAAACTCTTTTGCCTCGTTGTAGCTAGCGTTTAAAAGCACTTTTTTGCTTCCTGAACCAAATCGCTCTTTTACGACATATGAAGTGGCATCAACCTCATCAATGTTTAAAGATGTAAAAACTGCATTAACAGCTTTTTTTGAAAAAGCGAGTTTATCATTGCAAATTTTAATGCTCTCAAAAGGGGCGCAAAAGGTATGAATACCCTCTTTTGCAAGCTCATCTTTAAGCTTTCCAAAAAAGGCCACATCCCCATCGCTTGTTGGAATAATATAAGCAATATCCCTTTGCTTACAAAAATTTAAAATAAATTTTAAATCAATCTCATCTCTTTTTGGAATTTGCCAAAATTGATCTACAAAATATTGCCCAAGCGCCGTGCTGCTTGCATCAACACCAAAGACTTTCATATTTTTAAACTTTTTTGCAGCATCCAAAACTGACTCAATTAAACCCCTTTTAGCACCCACACTTGTAATTAAAATATTTTTAAAAATCAACAACATCCTCCCTTTTAAGGGGAGTTGCAAAAGGAAGGTCTTTAGAGGCTTTCTTACCTAAAACTCTTTGAAGATACCTTGGATGCAATCCATTTGATGGGCGCACGCTTTTGATATTGTTTATTGTAAAGACTTCACCTTTTTTTATATCTTTACTTACATACAAACTTCTTGCAAAGCGCCTATTTGCCTTTTTTTTGCTGCTCATTTCATAACTTACTTTACCCAAAAGC
This sequence comes from Campylobacteraceae bacterium UBA1877, assembly GCA_002352945.1. Lineage (GTDB taxonomy): Bacteria > Campylobacterota > Campylobacteria > Campylobacterales > Campylobacteraceae > UBA1877. Next base: position 6,711 of record DDHL01000080.1, read on the forward strand.
TTTTCAGTTTCTCGAATAGCTTGACTCATTTTTGAAAATTCATCAAAATCCAAAGAGAATCCAGCATCTTCACTCCCAATAGATTTATCAAGAATGAAGTGTTTTTCAATTACCCTTGCGCCAAGAGCAACCGCGGCTATTGGGGCACTTAAGCCCAAGGTGTGATCAGAAAGTCCTACATAAACTCCAAAAGTTTTAGCCATATCACACATTGTTTTTAAATTAACCTCTTCAAGAGGAGCCGGATAAGAGCTCGTGCAGTGGAGCAAAATAATATTGTTATTGCCCTCTTTTTTGCAAATTGCAACGGCCTCATAAATCTCCTCTTTTGTGGCAATTCCAGTTGAGATGATAATCGGCTTTTGGCTAAGAGCGCACCTTTGTATAAGAGCGTGATCTGTTATCTCAAATGAGGCAATTTTATACGCTGGAGGATCAAATCTTTGTAAAAAATCTACAGCACTTAAGTCAAAAGGACTTGAAAAGCAGATGATTCCAGCTCGTTTTGCCTCGCTAAAAAGCTCTTCATGCCACTCCCAAGGAGTTTGAGCCTTTTTATAAAGCTCATAAAGGCTTTGGTCATTCCAAAATTTAGTGCCTTTAATGATAAACTCTTCATTATTGCTATTTAAGGTTATGGTATCGGGTCTATAGGTTTGTAGTTTAATTGCATCAGCGCCTGCTTTTTTTGCAGCCCTGATACTCTCTTTAGCAAGCTCTAAGCTGCCATTGTGATTTGCGCTCAATTCGGCGATGATAAAGGTTTTGTCTTTATTAAAGTCAAAGCTTCCAATTTTCATAACTTCTCATCTATTAGAGATTTTAACTCTTTTAAGGATCTAGCTACATTATAACCATTTTGCTCTAAAAAGCAACTCATATATTTTTGATTTTTGGCACTCTCATAAGCAATAAAGGAAATGCCCATAAATAAAACTTCATGGAGGGTGACACTTGGAGTTGTGATGACAAATTTACTCATGCTTAAAAGTTTTGCAACCTCATTTGAGTTTACATGTAAAGTGCAGTTTTTCCTTTTTGAAAGAAACTTTTTTAATTCATCTAAATTGGCATTTGCAGTAGTTGTCAAAACTCCTACATGTAAAGATTGTGGCAAGATTTTAACTATTTTAGTATTTAAGTTTTTACTATCGCTACCGCCCATTATAAGGAGCACATCATAAATCTTTTTTCTCTTTATGGATTTTTGGATTTTAAACTCTTTTCGCAAAAACTCTTGCCAGCAATCACACCAAAGCTCACAAAAGGGTGGAACTAAATCTTTATACTTTTTTTTATCTGCATAAATATTTGGATTGAGTAAAATATCGCAAAAATGTCTCCTATACAAATCATCAATAACCAAAATTTTTACGCCTGTTTTTTCTTTTATAATTTTTTCAGTTTCATAGCAAATATCGTAATTATCGATAACTAGCATATTTACATGTAAAGATAAAATTAGTTTTATAATTTCTTCAGCTTTATTTGATTTGATTACATGTAAAGGGTATGGAATTTGTTGGTTTATATTGCCTTTAAGCTCTTTTGATGCAAAAAAGATTTCACTGTTATCAAATTTTTTAGCAAGCTCAAGGCATCGCATAACATGGCCTAAGCCAATCTTGCTAGAGCTATCAGCTCGAAATAAAATCTTCATTTTGAAGCACTTTATACATAAGCTCAGCCCGCTTCCAATCTTCTAAAGTATCAATATCTTGGACAAGGTATCTTGGCAATACAACCATCTTACTCTTTTTAGTAAACATGCTCCTTTTTTCAAGCCATGTTTTAGGTCTTGCCCAATAAAACTGCCCCGCATCATGAAAGGCCTCTTGCAAGTCTTGGCTGCGGCTATTTTCATACTCGGGATAAAACATTTCAACCCCATCTTGAGAGCGTTTTAACGCTCTTTGAATCGGATAAGCAAAGGTAGTAGCGCCAAAAACGTAACCATCTTTGCAAGTAAGCATCTTTTTATAGCCCTCTTTAAGATACTCTGTTTTTAAAAATGGAGCCGTTGCATAAATACAACAAACCCCTTCAACTCCATTTAAATCCATCTTTGATAAAGCTTGTGAGACAACTGGGGTTGTTCCTGTAAAATCATCTGCTAATTCTCTTGGGCGGTTGTGAATTATTGCCCCAAAACTATAAGCAACTTTTGCAATCTCTTCATCTTCAGTACTTACAATGATTTTTTCAAAAAGTTCACTTTCTTTAGCTGCTTCAATACTATAAGCAATAAGGGGTTTTCCACAAAAATTTTTTATATTTTTTTTAAAAATACGCTTACTTCC
>DDHL01000109.1:0-4162 GCA_002352945.1 Campylobacteraceae bacterium UBA1877
TGGTGACCCGTGTTGGATTCGAACCAACGGCCACCTCCTTAAAAGGGAGATGCTCTACCAGCTGAGCTAACGAGTCACGGTGTTTCAGGTCTCTTAAAAAGAGGTTGAAATTATAGGCAAAAAAACATCCTTTGTCAAGAAAAATTTGGCTAAATTGGGCTTTTTGTATAAAAGCCTTCAAAACCCCTTTGTATTGGGATTAATCGCTTGTAAAGAAAAAACTTGGATAGGTTTGTAATAAAAGTCTAAATGCGTGGTAAGCACTTTGCATTTGTATAGCTTGCCTATCTCCTTTTAACAAAACCCTCTCGATTGTACGATTTCCATTATTGTCTCCAACACCGATAAAAACTGTACCAACTGGCTTTTGCTCGCTTCCTCCATCAGGACCTGCGATGCCACTTGTAGCTAGGGCAAAGTGGGATTTTGAAGCTTTTAAAGCTCCATTTAACATATCTCTAACGCAAGCTTCACTCACTGCTCCTTGGGTGGATAATATATCCTTATCAACTCCAAGCCATGCTCTTTTGATGCCATTAGCATAAGTAACTAAGGTTCCATCTATACATTGTGATGCTCCTGGAATTTGCGTAAGAAGTGATGCAATAAGCCCACCGGTACAGCTTTCTGCGCAAGTAATCTTTTTTTGCTGTTGGCTTAAGTGATGGACGATGTGGCTCATAGGGTTATCGCCTAAAAAGAACTTCTCTTTAAATAGAGAGTAAGCGCTTTTTATAAAATTTTCAAGCTGGCCATATTTTTGTGTTCTTGCTTCAATTTTAGCAAGTCCATCCACCCAAGGACTTACATGTATAGATACATCAAAGGTTTGGGCTATTGGTTCTAAAAGCACTTGACAAGATTGGGTATCAAGGCCGACTAGGTGAAAAACACAATACTCTTCAACAGCTGGAGAGAAGATTGGACCAATTGTGCCATGTAAAGAGATTTGAAGTACATTTATATAGTTTTCATTATGTTTTATCGTATAGCTTCCTGGCGCTACTTGTAATGCTTTTGAAGGAGCTAGCACGTTTGATTGTAAAACAAGTGCATCATCAGTTAGAGTGCATAAAACCTTTCCAACCAGCGAGCCTCCATCATCTAATGTGGCAATGGTAAGAGTTTTATAGCGCTTTATGAGATCTTGGAGAAAAAAGAGTAAATTAGCATCATTGCGTGCAAGAAAAAAGAGATCGCCCTCTTCATGAAAGTGAGCATAGTAAACCCGCTTTAAATACTCGCGTAAGGGAAGATTTGTACGTAACGTATTGCCTATTATCAACAAAGCGTGATTCATTTTTTCTCCTTTTGTTATCAATTTGTATTATAGCATTCTTGTGAAGTTTTAATGAAATAACCCTTTACATGTAAAGCTTTTTTATTTTCCTATAATGCAGATGCTTTGGCTGTTTTTACAAATGATAAGTGATTCTTAAATAGTTTTAAGCTAAAATAGCCAAATTTTAAATAGATGCTAGGCCTCAAGGAGAATACGCAACAATGGATTACAAACAGACCCTACTTTTACCTCAAACCACCTTTCCTATGAGAGGAAATCTACCTAAGAATGAACCTCAAAAATATAAAAGATGGTTTGAAAATCAATACGCATATAATAAAATGATCTTAAAACGCAAAGATGCCAAAAGTAGCTTTAATTTGCACGATGGTCCTCCATATGCTAATGGACACATTCATATTGGTCACGCTTTAAATAAAATTTTAAAAGATATAATCGTAAAAACTCACTACTTTTTTGGCGAACAAGTGCGCTATGTTCCAGGATGGGATTGCCATGGTCTGCCAATTGAGCAGCAAGTGGAAAAGCAGTTGGGAAAAGAGAAAAAAGAGGCTCTTGCAAAAACAAAAATTAGAGAACTTTGTCGAAATCACGCCCAAAAATTTGTAGATATTCAAAAAGAGGAGTTTCAATCTTTAGGCGTCATTGGGGATTGGGAAAATCCATATTTAACAATGAAATATCCCTTTGAAGCTGAGATTTATCGCGCCTTGTGTGAGGTTGCCAAAAAGGGACTTTTAGTTGAGCGCAGCAAGCCAGTTTATTGGTCATGGGCTGCAAAAAGTGCTTTGGCTGAAGCTGAGGTTGAGTATGAGCAAAAAGAGGATCACTCCATCTATGTAGCATTTAAAGGCAGTGATGATATGGCCAAAGCTTTAGGTTTGTCAATAGAGCTAAAGCCGCTTATTTGGACAACAACTCCTTGGACTCTTCCAGCAAATGTAGCAATTTCTCTTAATCCAGATGAAATTTATGCAGTTACTAGTGAGGGCTTTATTGTTGCTAAAGCCTTGGTTGAGTCTTTAAGTGAACTTGGAATAACAAAGGGCGAAATTCTAACAACCTTTGAATCAAAAATTCTAGAAAACCATGAGGCGATTAATCCTTTAAATGGACGAAAATCTAGAATTATCTTGGGTGAGCATGTTATGGTTGATGGCGGTACGGGTTTAGTACATACTGCTCCAGGACACGGTGAAGATGACTACCGTGTGGGTTTGCGATATGGACTAGATGTGATTATGCCCGTCGATGAAGAGGGTTGTTATGATAATACGATTACAAAGCTTGAGTTGCTGCCTCAAGAGTTTGAGGGAATGCATGTTTTTAAAGCAAATGAGAAAATTTTAGAGCTTTTAGGTGATGCACTAGTTTATAATACCAAATTTACCCACTCCTATCCATTTTGCTGGAGAACCCATAAACCTATCATTTACAGGGCAACTACGCAATGGTTCATTGCAATGGATGAGGATAAAATAGATGCAAAAACTTTGCGCCAAAGAGCAAGCCAAGAGATTGAGCAGGTAAAATTTTATCCCAAAAGCGGACAAAAAAGATTGGCAAGTATGATTGAAAATCGTCCCGATTGGTGCATTTCAAGGCAGCGTGATTGGGGAGTGCCTATTGCCTTTTTTAGAGATAAAGCAAGTGGCGAAATTATTTTAGATGAAAATATTTTAGAGCATATTGCAAACATTTTTGAAAAAGAGGGTGCTGATGCTTGGTGGGATAAATCGATCCAAGAGTTACTACCAAAAGATTCAAATTTAGATCCAAACAGTCTTGAGAAAGTGATGGATATTTTAGATGTTTGGTTTGATAGCGGAAGCACGTGGAAGGCTGTTCTTGAATCAAACGCATATGATGCTGGCTCATATCCTGCATCAATGTATCTTGAAGGAAGCGATCAGCACAGAGGGTGGTTTCAAAGCTCCCTTTTAGTAAGTACAGCAGCTCGTGCGAAAGCTCCATATGAAAGTATTCTAACCCATGGATTTACCGTTGATGAAAATGGTGAAAAGATGAGTAAATCAAAAGGAAATGTGGTAGCTCCAGAAGATATTGCAAAACAAAATGGAGTGGAAATTTTGCGTCTTTGGGTTGGAATGAGCGATTATAGCTCGGAATTAAAAATTAGTAAAAACATTATCAAACAAGTAAGTGAACAATATAGAAAAATCAGAAATACTATTAGATTTTTATTAGCCAATATAAGCGATTTAGAAAAACTTTGCGCATTGGATGAGATGAGCACAATAGATCGGTGGATTTTAAGCCAAGCTGATAAGACTTTTAAAGAGGTCGAGGCTGCTTTTAGAGTTTATGATTTTTCAAAAGGCTACTCTTTGTTGAGCCATTTTATTACTGTGCAGTTAAGCGGAATATATCTTGATGTAACAAAAGATAGGCTCTATTGTAACGCTAAAGATGATCCAATCCGTCGCTCTGCCCAAAGCACTATAGCTCGAATTGCAAAAGCTCTTTTGCCACTTATTGCACCGGTTTTAACTTATACAGTCGATGAGGCAATGGAGCATGCTCCAAAGATTTTAAAGACAAATTCAGATGATGTTTTTGATTTGGTATATGAACCGCTCAAAAGCCTTACATGTAAACTAGAAAATGCCCAACTTGTGCGTGAAAAGTTTTTTGAGTGTGTGGATGGATTGAAAAAGAGCGGTGCTATAAAAACGACAATGGAGCTTGTTGTCCAAACTAATTCTAAACTCATGAATGAAGAGTTAAAAGGAGTCGATAGAGAAGATTGGTTGACAGTAAGCGGTATTGTCAATCAAGCTCAAGATGAAAAACTTGGCTCTTTTAAAGTAGATGATGAGGAATATATTTTGTGGCGGG
>DDHL01000109.1:4391-5015 GCA_002352945.1 Campylobacteraceae bacterium UBA1877
ATAAAGATTATAAATGTCCGCGATGCTGGAAACACAAAGCTCAAAGCAAAGATGGGCTTTGCCCACGATGTGAGGCGGTAATGGGCAATGTTTAAGCAATCAGAGCCTATTAGTTTTTGGGTAATAGCCGCCACGGTAGTTGCCATAGTTGTTGTAATTTATATTGGCATTGTGCTAGTAAAACAAAAAAATCAAGGAAAGTGAATGACTCTTAAAGAAGCCCTAGCCCTTCCAAAAGATAAGCTCGACTCTTTGCGCAAAGAGCTAGCAGCTAAGATTGAAGCAAAAAAGTCACTGGGAGCGTATGTAGAACAGCTTACTAATAAGCCTATTAGTACACTAGGCGATGGTATTCCAATTGCAATTAAAGATAATATCCAAGTTAAAGGGTGGGAGATTACAAGTGCATCAAAAATTCTTCAAGGCTATGTAGCTCCTTATAATGCAACTGTAGTTGAAAACTTGCTTAAAAACGGCTTGGCTCCCTTTGGGCGGACTAATATGGATGAGTTTGCCATGGGAAGCTCTACTGAAACTTCTTATTATGGAAAAACACTCAACCCCCATAATCCAAATTGCGTTCCAGGCGGAAGCAGCGGCGGAAGTGCAGCAGCTGTTGCGGGT
>DDHL01000109.1:5237-9067 GCA_002352945.1 Campylobacteraceae bacterium UBA1877
CAGCTGTTGCGGGTGGTATTGCCATTGCTGCTCTTGGAAGCGACACGGGAGGAATTATCCGCCAGCCTGCTGCATTTTGTGGCTGTGTTGGAATGAAACCGACATATGGAAAGGTAAGCCGCTACGGGCTTGGAGCCTTTTCAAGCTCACTTGATCAAATCGGGCCTATTACTCAAAATGTTGAAGATGCCGCGATTTTATATGATATTATCGCAGGACACGAGCCAAAAGATTCAACAAGTGCTGCGATTGCTCATACCAAAGTAAGCCAAAACCTCAATCCCGATAGAAAGTTAAAAATTGCTGTAATTGATAACTTTTTAGAGCAAGCCAGTGCAGATATTCAAGCGGCTATGAAAGAGGGTATAGAGGCTTTTAAAAAAGCTGGACATACTATAATCCATAAAAGTTTAATGGATACAAAATATGATGTAGCGACTTATTATGTTATTGCAACTGCGGAAGCTAGTGCAAATTTAAGCCGTTATGATGGAGTGAGGTACGGAAGTAGATCAAAGGGTGAAAATCTCAAGCAAATGTACACAAACTCACGCAGCGATGGATTTGGTGATGAGGTAAAACGCCGCATTCTTTTGGGAACCTTTGTTTTAAGTAGCGGTTATTATGATGCTTATTACATTAAGGCTCAAAAGGCAAGACATAGAATCCAGGCAAACTATGCTGCAATTTTCAAAGAGGCTGATGTTGTATTTATGCCAGTTACTCCAACGCCGGCTTTTGAATTTGGCAGTATTAAAGATCCATTGCAAATGTATTTAAGTGATATCTATACAATTTCAGTAAACCTTGCTGGCTTGCCAGCTATATCTTTGCCTCTTGGCAAAAATAGCAAACAGATGCCGCTTGGCGGGCAGTTAGTTGCAAAGGCTTATGATGAACAAACCCTCTTTGATGCGGCTCTTTGCTTAGAGCGCGCCTTGAATAAATAAGGAGATTTAATGAAAATACGTAGACGTGCCCTAACCTTCGAGGATGTACTTTTAATTCCAAAGTATTCTGAAGTTTTACCAAAAGAGGTATCTTTACATACAAGATTGAGTCGCAATATAACTTTAAATGTTCCAGTTGTCTCTGCTGCAATGGATACAGTTACGGAGCATAGAGCAGCAATTATGATGGCTCGTCTTGGAGGGATTGGAATTATTCATAAAAATATGGATATTAAATCTCAAGCAAGAGAAGTTCGACGGGTAAAAAAGAGTGAAAGTGGAATTATTATCGATCCAATTTCAATTGGACCAAAATCAACCATTCAAGACGCTCTTGATATTATGGCTGAATATCATATTTCAGGTGTACCTGTGGTGGATGAGTCTAATAAGCTTATTGGGATTTTAACCAATAGAGATTTGCGTTTTGAGCACGATTTTGAAAGATTAGTAGAAGATGCTATGACAAAATCACCCCTCATAACTGCCCCAAAAGGGTGCGATTTAGATCAAGCTGAAAAGATTTTTCATACAAACAAAGTTGAAAAACTTCCAATTGTTGATGAAGAAGGAAGGCTTGAGGGGCTTATTACTATAAAAGATTTGAAAAAACGCCAAGAGTATCCTGAGGCCAATAAAGATAGCTTTGGAAGATTAAGAGTTGGAGCTGCTATTGGAGTTGGACAGTATGATAGAGCCCGTGCATTAGCCGAAGTTGGGGTTGATGTTTTAGTGCTTGATTCAGCTCATGGACATTCAAAAGGGATTATTGATACTGTTAAGCGCCTAAAAGATGAATTGGATGGAGTTGATATTATTGCAGGAAATGTAGCAACTGCAGAGGGAACAAAAGCGCTTATTGAAGCTGGGGTTGATGCGGTTAAAGTAGGTATAGGACCTGGAAGTATTTGTACAACTAGGATTGTTGCTGGAGTTGGAGTTCCACAAATTTCCGCAATTGATGAGTGTGCAAGCGTAGCAAAAAAATATAATATACCAGTGATTGCTGATGGTGGAATTAAGTACTCGGGAGATTTGGCAAAGGCTTTAGCGGTTGGCGCAGATAGCGTAATGATTGGAAGCTTATTAGCAGGAACAGATGAGAGCCCAGGAGAGCTCATAGTCTATCAAGGCCGACAGTATAAAACTTATCGCGGCATGGGCAGTATTGGCGCTATGACAAAAGGAAGCATGGATAGGTATTTTCAAGAAGGAACCGCAGCTGATAAATTAGTGCCAGAAGGAATTGAAGGACGTGTTCCTTATGTTGGTAGTGTAAAAAGTGTAATCCATCAAATGATGGGAGGCTTGCGTTCATCAATGGGTTATGTTGGAGCAGCTACAATTGCCCAGTACCAAGAGAGGGCAGAGTTTGTTGAAATTACGAGTGCTGGTTTAAAAGAGAGCCACGTGCATGATGTTATTATTACTCACGAAGCTCCAAATTATCGTATAAATTAAGTTTTACATGTAATGGCTTTAAACCTACAGACTAAAACCGCCCACTTTACAAACCCACTCTATTTAGAGAGTGGGCGGATACTCGAACCTTTTGATTTATGTTATGAAACCTATGGGGAGCTTAATGAGGATAAATCCAATGTAATTGTGGTTTGCCATGCGCTAACTGGCAACCACCATGCTGCGGGTCGATATGAAGATGAGGCGAAGCCTGGCTGGTGGGATGGTATGATTGGAGATGGCAAACCAATTGATACAAGGCGTTTTTTTGTTATTTGTGTCAATGTAATTGGTAGCTGCTTTGGCTCTACTGGCCCTATGTCTCCTAGATATCCTAGCAGCGAGCCATATAGATTGAAATTTCCTGTTGTGACAGTAACTGATATGGTGCGGGCACAGCGCTTTTTGTTTGATAGACTTGGAATCAATCAAGCTTATGCTGTTATTGGGGGTTCGCTTGGGGGCATGCAAGCATTGTGCTTTGCGATTGAGCATCCAAATTTTGCAAAACGAGTAATTATTTTAGCAGCCACTTATGCAACCCAGCCGTGGGCTATTGCATTTAATAAAATAGCAATGCAAGCAGTTGTAAATGATCCAAAATTTAAAGGTGGCCAGTATGAGATTGGTGCTTTTAAAGAGGATGGCTTACCAAGTCTTGCATTGGGGCGGATGGCAGGACACATAAGTTTTTTGAGTCCAAACTCTATGGCTAAAAAGTTTGGTAGAAACTATGTAGATACAGACGGTTTATATGAGCTTTTTGGCCGTTTTCAAGTTGAAAGATATTTAGAGTATAATGGACACAATTTTTCCAAGCGATTTGATCCGTTAAGCTATCTATATATTGTAAAAGCGATGAATATTTTTGATGCAACACGCAATTTTGAGTCTCTTCATGATTCGCTTAGCCGCATTCGGGCTAAAATGACTCTTATAAGCTTCAAAGGAGACTTGCTCTTTTTGCCAGAAGAGATGGAAAAAATCAAACAGACAATGGATGATTTAGGGCGTGGTAATTTAGTTGAATATATTGAAATAGATAGTAAATATGGACATGATGCTTTTTTAGTTGAGCTGGATAAATTTGATATGCATATTGAACGTGCATTGGCAAAGGATGAAGATGGCACAAGATTTTGAACAAAAACTGCAAGAAGCTAAAAAGATTTTAGAGCAGCTAAATTCTCAAGATATAACTTTACAAGAGAGTGTAGAGGCTTACAAAAAAGGTTTGGAGGCTCTTAAAGAGGCATCAAAACTTCTTGAAAATGCCAAACTTACCATTGAAGAAGCTAAAGGCGAGTCTAAATGAGTTTGGTAGCGGGATTGCAGCTTCCAACTTTGCCAATGAGTGAGGCAAAGCTAGATTACTATTTTCGAATTTGTGCTAAAAAAGGTATCGGCCTTGTAGTTTTG
>DDHL01000109.1:9279-9514 GCA_002352945.1 Campylobacteraceae bacterium UBA1877
CTTGTAGTTTTGGGTGAATATGTCTTAAATAGTTTCTTTAAAGAGCTCGAAGCCATGCCAAAGAGCATGATTAAAGAGCAAAGCCAACATAAAATCAAAATTTTAAAATCGCTTTGTTCAACTTATGGGATAAGTGTTATTGCTCCTTTGGTTTTAGTGCAAAAAGAGGGTTTTTTAAAAGTAACTGCAAAATTTACGCCCAAAAGCACCCACTACTACCATCAGCAATGGCTGG
>DDHL01000109.1:9753-10226 GCA_002352945.1 Campylobacteraceae bacterium UBA1877
GCACTTTAAGCATTGGAATGAAGAGAAGTTTTTTATGGCCCCAAAAGAGGGCTATGAATTGCCAGTAATTGTTCATGATGGGATTCGCTTTGGAATTGTAAATGGATTTGAGGCCCATTATGATCCGGTTTGGTTAGAGGTTGAAAAAAGAAGAATTGATGCTGTTTTGATGCCAAGTATTAGCGCATTTGATAGCCATGAAAGATGGCGGACGCTTCTTAAAATGAGAGCATTTACTCACAATGTTTATATTTTGCGTGTCAATCGAATAGGCTCATACAAATCCCATGAGCATAGCTGGCACTTCTATGGAGATAGTGCACTTTATGGACCCCATGGCAATATCGAAAATGCCTTAACAGACAAAGAAGAACTTTTGGTTTGCAATATTGATAAAAGTTTCATAAATGAGGCGAGAAAAATTTGGGGATGGCGCTCACAAATGGCAAAAAAAGGCTTTATTTAAATAAAGC
>DDHL01000062.1:0-5560 GCA_002352945.1 Campylobacteraceae bacterium UBA1877
CAGAAAATTTTTGACGCTATCTTCATTTTTTATTTTATAAAGCTTAAAGCACTTTAAAAACTAGTATTGTTGGCTATAATGGCTACTTTTTACATGTAAGGGTATCAATGAATGTTTTAAATGCTCCGATTATACCGCTTTTTGTAAGATATAGTCTTTTATCTGTGCTTGGGATGCTTGCAGTCTCATCGGCTGGAATAATTGATGGATATTTTGTGGGCAATTATGTGGGCTCATATGGCTTAGCGGCAATTAATGTGGTTATGCCAATCTTTTCACTTCTCTTTGGGATTGCGTTATCTTTTGGAATTGGTGGAAGCGTCGTTAGTGGGAAACTTTTGGCTCTTAAAAAACCTGACCAAGCTTCAGTTATTTTTACTAAAACCATACTTTGGCTTGGAGTAATTACGCTCGTAATTTGCACCCTTTTTTATCAATTTATGGCTCCCATTTTGGGAAAAATTGGAGCTAATGAGGCACTTTTGCCACATGCAAAACTCTATTTTCAAACTATGGTTCAATTTATCCCATTTTTGATGGTTGGGATCGCTCTTGATCACTTTGCAAGAGCTGACAATCGCCCAGGTCTTGCCTTTGCGGGATTGGTTTTAAGTGCTGGTGTGAATATCGTATTAGATTGGCTTTTTGTTGCCAAGTTTGGATGGGGTTTAAAAGGTGCTGCTCTTGCGACAGGGATATCTTTTGTAGCACTGATGGGAACAACGCTTTGGCACTTTGTATTAAAGTGTGGAAGTTTGCATTTTGTGTGGCCAAAAGAGGCTTCTCAAAGCGCTTTTAAAGCTGCAATGAATGGAGCAAGTGAGTTTATCAATGAAACTTCAGTAGGAGTTACAACCCTAATATTTAACCTTGCAATGCTACGCTATTTTGATGTGGATGGAGTTGCGGCATTTTCTGTTATAACATATTGGTTATGGATTGGACACATGGGAATGTTTGGGATTTGTGATTCTTTGGCTCCTCTTGTGAGTAAAAATTATGGAGCTAGTCAGTTTGGGCGCATTAGAGCCCTTGTGGGAATGGGGATAATTTCTGTTTTAGGAATTGGTATTGTTATGATAAGCTTACTTCTTAGCACTCCTGAAACCTTAGCTAATGTTTTTTTAAATAAAGATTCCCAATCTGTTTTAAAAATTGTTTTAGAGTTTAGTCTTTATGTGTGGCCAGCCTTTTTGTTTAGTGGAACAAGTTTGATAATTTCTGCAACTTTTACAGCTTTGCAACGCCCTTATCAATCAATGTTTATAGCCCTTTTGAGAAGTTTGATTTTGCCAGCTCTTTTTATTTTAATTTTGCCATTTGTTTTTGGTTCAAAAGGTATCTTTCTAGCTCTTCCATTAGCGGAATTTTTTACTTTCATAGCCGCATTGATACTGCTAAAAAATTCTAGCCACATTTTTAGCCTTACATGTAAATAGCTATCTTTACATGTAAGGCATCAATACTTAGAGTTTAAAAACGTTAATCTCTTCGGCAAGCTCATTAGATGAGTGGGTTAGCTCATCTACAATAGTTTGAATTTGTTTGGAAATTTTACTATTATTATGGGCAATATTTGTGGCAGATTTTACCTCTTTACTTAATTTTTTAATACCTATAGTTGCATTTTCAGTTTTGTCGCATACACTTTTGGTAATCTCTAAACTGTGAATAGTTTTGCTCTTTGTTTTAGCTGCAAGGTCGCTTACATTTTTTGCCTCTTGTGCGAGATTGTCAATTTGTCTTGCATTGGCTAAAATATGCTCATTTGTATCATTTACGCCTTGTACAACAACTCCGATGGTTACATCAATTTCGCCTAAACTCTTTTGAGTACGCTCAGCCAACTTTCTAACTTCATCAGCAACTACTGCAAATCCTCTTCCATGCTCTCCGGCGCGAGCTGCTTCAATGGCTGCATTTAATGCTAATAAGTTGGTTTGATCGGCAATATCGCCTATAATTTCAAGAACACTTTTGATTTGAGAAGTCTGCTCTGAGAGTTCGTGCATCTTTTGGGTGATCGATTGCTCATCTTGGCTTACTTGGCTAACCCCATTGACAACCTTATCTAATATTAAAAGCATCTGTTCAAGGCTTTCAAAATCGTCTTGTGTAATATCTGCACTCTCTTCTGAGAGCTTTTTAACTTCTTTTAACTGGGTGCTAACAGCGTCAGTAAAGTCATTTACACTGCGGGCAATTGCATCTTGTTCTAAAGCCATTTGATTCATTTTGGCTACTGTTTTTTGCATTGTATTGCTTGATTTTTGAGTCTGCTCTGTTGCATTTTTAGCTTTTGATAAGGCGCGGCGTAAATTTTTTAACAATTCATTGATATTAAAACAGATCTGTCCTAACTCATCTTTGGATTTTGAACACTCTAGGGGCTTAAGGTCTAAATTAGTAGCACTTTTAGTAATAGCCCTATCTATGAGATTTATATTTTTAACTAAAAAGCGGGTAATTAAGGCTAAAAGTCCTGCTGTAGTTATAAGTGTAATAAGAGCAAGTAAAATATTGTATGTTCGCAGTTTAGCAAGACGCTTTGAAACCTCTTGTTTTGTATTGACAACTCGCTCATTTGCCATATTAACAATCGCATCAAATTGGCTGAGAATATTGTTGTAATCTTCTTCAATCATAATTGCTAAAATACCCATCTCTTCGGCATCATCAGAATCATAAGTTGCGTGAATAGATTCAAGATGGGTTTTAAATTTTATATAATCATCTTGCAGTTGTTTAAAAGCTTCTGAGATGACTGGATCGCTATAAAATGGATCATTTTTAGCGCTATCAAAGTAGCTGTCCATCTCTTTTTCAATTATATTGAGTTTATCAATTGCCTGTCCGGTTGGTAAAAAAATACTTGAAGCAGATATAAGGTCTTTTAAAATATTTTCAAAATTATCAGCTGCATTTTGAACTTTTTGCGTTGGAATGATGGTCTTATCATAAACTGTCTTTAGGGACTCTTCGCCAATGTTTGCCATCCATAAATTCATCAAAGCAATGATTGCTACTCCAATAGTAGAAACTACTGAAACAGCAATGAGTTTTGAAGATATTTGAATATTTGAAATAAAACTTTGCACAACTACTCCTTTTGTTCGCACACCAACTTTTTTAGAAAGCGATTGTTATTTTAAGAGAACGATTGTTAAAATAATATTTCAATAAACTCTTAATTATGATTATTTAGTAAAATATATATAGACATTTTTCATAATGAGTATACATAAAGTTAAATAAACTTAACTTAATATTTTTCTGTTTAAGTATAATTTTACCTTAAATGGATAAAAATGACACATAAAAGTTACATTATAGTAAGGCAGCTTTGTGATTCCTAAAAAATATGAATTTTTTCTTTTTGCTTTTTTAACCTCTTCTTTTATGTCTTTAGTCATGTCTGGAGTGGTGAGTTTTATCAACATTGGTTTGATTGATGGGTTTATGACAATTTGGGCTGAATCATTCTTAAAATCATTTGTAGTGGCTTATCCAACCATCTTAGTAGTAGTGCCTCAAGTAGAAAGATAGTAAAAAAACTTATAAAAGAGGAGTAAAAAAACGGCGGCCACACACAAACCGCCGCAACCCTCTCCATATATAACAGTTATAAGGCATTTGTAACTTTAACTCATATCCTCTTAAATGATGATAAAACTATCAATTTACATTTATTATTACGTCACTATATAAGTTGGAGAAGAATAAAAAGAGTCCCAAATGCTAAAAGCGTTTGTCCTGTTATTAGAGTTGACATAAGTCCAACATCTCCTCCCATTTGACGGGCTAAAATATAAGCAGCAGCAGCAGTTGGCATGGCTCCAAAGAGCACGACTATATTAAACATCAATCCTTCAACATTTAAAAGCACACAAAGTCCAGCCATTATTATGGGAAGAATGACAAGCTTTGCAATGGATGAGATCCAAAAATCTGGACGTAAAGTGCCAAGGGAGCGAAACTGTAAACCAACGCCAATGGAGAGTAATCCTAGTGGAATCCCAGGAGCTCCTAGCATTTGCACTAAAGAGCCAACCCCAAAGGGTAGTCCAATGGTGCTAAAATTTAAAAATCCTCCTAATAAGCAAGCAATAATGAGTGGGTTTGAGATAATGGATTTGCCAAGTTGTTTAAAAGAGAATTTCCCATCTTGCACATAAATGCCAAAAATACTTACGGATAAAACATTTATAAATGGGATGGCAAAGGTTATTAAAAACGCTGCTAAAACGATGCCCTCATCTGCATAAAGTGCATCAATTAGGGCTAAATAAACGTATGTATTATACCTAATTGCCCCTTGATAGACTGAGCTAAAAATTGGACCGCTAAAGCGGATAAATCTTTGTATAATTACTAGCAAAAGAGTCATTATCAACAAAGATGCAAAAACCACTTTTATCATTACAAGAGCGTCAGTTGAGCTCTCTAAAGTTGCAGTTGAGAGTTTATAAATGAGCATTGCTGGAATTAAAACATAATAAGTAAGTCTATCAAGCTGAGGCCAAAAATCAGCAGATGGAAATCTAAGGCGCTTTAAAGCGTATCCAATTAAAATGAGTGAAAAAATTGGAGCTATAGCTGTTAAAAGTGTGCTCATTATAACAACTTTCGATTGAGATAAAGCGTAATTGTAGCAAAAGGATGAGGGCTATGAAAAGAGGGGGCGGGCTCCCCCATCTTTTCAAACTGAACGTGGGCAATCGTTTCGGCATTACTATAATATTATTTTTTGGATACAAAAAGATTACAAAAGTGATGAAATTTTATACAATTCTCTAAAAAATCACTTTTATGGGTAAAATATGGCTTTACTTAATCCTAAAGGATTTAAATGCAAACTTTGCTGCTTTCATCAAACCATTTTTTAGACAACTTTGTACTCAATGTCCAGCTTTGTAAAGTTGCTGGAATTTCAACAAATGCCTATAAATATTGGAAAAATGGAATAAGCGCAAAATTTCAAGGAAGCAGAACAGTGTTTTTGCAAAAAAATAGTTTGCCAAAAAAATACCAAGAGGCCCTTAAAGAGTGTACTTCTCTTGAAGGGTGCGTTCTTGCCCAAGCATTTTGTGCATTTACTGGATGCGCAAACTCGCACTTAGTAAAATCAAACGGTTCAAAACTGTATGAAAAGCTCAGAATTTTTAGTGTATGTGGGATTAAGTTTGTGGATTTGAAAAAATTTTATGATGATTTAGGATTGCCTTACCATTTACAAATCTATATAGAAAAGTGCCACTTTTTTGCTCCAAGTCCGCTTGAAAAGAAGATAAAGCTAACTGATACCCTATGTGTGGGCTACTATTAAAAATAAAATTAAACTAAAATTTTTTATTATAAATTATAATAAAGATATAGCACAGTTATAACATGTTCACATGGTGAAAAAGGGGTGAATAACTTTATTTACATGTAAGGAAATTTAAACCTCTTTCTAAGCTACTCTTAGCTATAGTTTTGCCTCTTTATATGGGTCGGGGTGTGGCGCAGTCTGGTCAGCGTGCTACCTTGGGGTGGTAGAGGCCGTGGGTTCAAATCCCGC
>DDHL01000062.1:5751-8515 GCA_002352945.1 Campylobacteraceae bacterium UBA1877
AGGCCGTGGGTTCAAATCCCGCCACTCCGACCATCTTAAATCCCCTAAAATTAGCCATTTTGCTCACTTTTTATTTTCCAATATTTTTTAAAAACTTTAAATTTTTTAAATTCTTTATTCTCTTTTAAAGCCTTTGTTTTTGTAAAAAAATCAAAAAAGATTTTTGTGCCTAAAGTTAGGGTGAAAAAGCCAATAAAAAGCCTCAAAAACACTTTTGTTTTTAGCCTCTTTAAAGATAAAAAATTGATACTTTATTTGAAAAATTTTTTTTCAAGCTATAATTAGACTCAAAAAGTTTTAGTAAACAAAGGAGTTGGCCATGGTAAGGCACATTGTTTTTTTAAAATTAAGTGATCACAGTGAAAAAAATAAAGAGTTTGTAAAAGATAAAATTATGAGTATGAAGGGAAAGATTGATTATTTGCGCCATTTGGAAGTTGGTGTGAATTTTAGTCCAGAAGATCGCGCGTATGATTTAGCCCTCATTTGCGAGTTTGATAATAAAGAAGATTTAAAGCGTTACGCAACAGATCCAATCCATGTGGAAGTTCTTCAATTTTTGAAA
The DNA here is from genome assembly GCA_002352945.1 of Campylobacteraceae bacterium UBA1877. Classification (GTDB taxonomy): domain Bacteria; phylum Campylobacterota; class Campylobacteria; order Campylobacterales; family Campylobacteraceae; genus UBA1877. The sequence goes on from DDHL01000062.1 coordinate 6,317, forward strand.
TCAATCAATACACAAACAAAGGTTGTTGACTACCAATTCTAACTGCTTTTTTTATAATAATCCAAGCTTGAAAGTAAGGATCCGCCAACAATAAGTGCGCATGCAATCCATACATTAATTGAGTTTTGGGCAACTCCTAAAACGATTAACAATAAAGTAGATAAAAGTGGAGCCCCATAGGCTAGTGTTCCTAAAAGCTTAATATCGCCGTGCTTCATTCCTATGTCCCAAATGTAAAATGCTCCGCCAACTGGACCAAGGCCCAACAAGATTGCACATAAAAGTTCAAATTTTGTGGGTATATAAGCTTGTTCAAATCCAAAATGCACTGACCAAGAAAGAAGCATAACTACAATGCAAAAACCACCGACTGCAGTTGTTGGAACTTTACCAAAAAGTCTTGATATAACTGAATATGAAGACCAGGTTAGAGCACATAAGAGTGCAAAAACATATCCCATGGTGTAAGAATCATCCCACTTAATGCCTCCTTTAGCAACCAGTACTCCAGCTCCTAAAAAACCCATAAGTGCTCCAAGGGCGTGGTACCAGTGCATGCGTTCATTTGGCAAAAGAGTGCTAAAAAGCACAATAAGCAAAGGCCATAAATAGTTTATTAAATTTGCTTCAACTGCGGGAGCATGTTTTAGTGCTAAAAAGTAAAAAAGGTGGTATCCAAAGAGCCCAAAAACTCCAACAAGCCAAACATACCAAGGCTGGTGCAAGCTTTTCCATCCTTTTGAGCGTACAATCCAAAAAAGACCTAAAATTGAAGCAACACTAAAAGCGATTGCTAGGAGTAAAAATGGAGGGATATTGCCAGCTCCAATGGTAAGTGCAGCCAAGGTCGACCAGATTAAAACAGCTCCTGCGCCAATGAGTGTACTTGCGTTCATAGTTACCTTTAGATTTTTTTGAGGTATAATTCTATCATTTTAGGAGGTGATATGCGTTTTTTTCTTTCCCTGTTTTTATTTTTTTCTCTTCTTTTAGCCGAACCCATTGAGCAAATGATTGAAAAAGCTAAAAATTTTGAGGAAAATGGCCAGATTGAAGAAGCGCTTTTTTGGTATAAAAAAGCTGCGCTCAAAAATTTAGAAAAATTAAAAGATGAGCCAATTTTAGAAGCCATTGAAGAACTTCCTAAGGAGGGGATTGCGCCTATTCAAAGAGCTCAAATTTATGCAGCTTATTTAGATCCATATGAGGATAAAGAGAGTAAAGAGACAATATTTCAAATGCTTAGTGATGCTTTTGGCCTAAGGCCTTATAAGAGCAATTATATAATACCAGTTTCATACGATGATAAAAGTCCTAGCAATCGTCAAGATATTGAGGCAAAATTTCAGCTAAGCCTTCAAAAAGAGCTTGGCTACAATTGGCTGGGTCTTGATGAGAGCTACAATTTTGGCTACACTCAAGTATCTTGGTGGCAAGTGTATGATGATTCATCTCCTTTTCGTGAAACAAACTATCAACCCGAACTATTTGTTACTATCCCATATAAATCCAACAACAGCGCTTTAAAAGCAATACAGTTTGGTTTTTTGCACGATTCAAATGGTCAAAGCGGCCCTTTTTCTCGCTCTTGGAATCGAATTTATGCACAGGCATATTTTCAGCTAGGAGGTTTTTTTATTACCCCAAGAGTTTGGCAGCGACTTGAAGAGCCTAAGAAAAATCATCCTTTAGATGCTAATGGGGATGATAATCCAGATATTCAAGATTACCTAGGATATGGAGATTTAAGTGTCTACTATCCTTGGGGACGTAATCTTTTTAAAGGAACTTTTAAAAACAATCTAAGCCGGCATAGCAATAAAAGTGGAATAGAACTTGAATGGAGCTTTCCAATCTTTAATACAGGAATTTTTGGATTTTTACAATACTATTATGGTTATGGCGAGAGTTTGATTGATTATGCTAAATTGACACACCGAATAGGGCTTGGAATTTCTTTGTCTCGGTAATTTTTTACATGTAAACCTTCTTATTATAGGTTAAAATTTGTTACAATTGTGATTTTATATTTAATTTTAATATAGTATTACTTACTAAAAGTGACAGTTACAAGGCATTAGTCCATTTTTGTTGCTAGCAAATATAGGAGAGAAGATGAACTATTTTAGGACAATTGGCGGGAAGATTTCTGTTGCGCTTGCTCTTGTGCTCATCGTAGCAATGGGTGTTAGTGTTTTT
>DDHL01000062.1:8728-16067 GCA_002352945.1 Campylobacteraceae bacterium UBA1877
GGGTGTTAGTGTTTTTAATATGGATAGGTCGCTGCGCAAAACTCTAAAAGAGGATGCAAAAAAGAGTATTTTGCAAGAGCTTGATTTTACTGTGGGGCTTGTAGAGTTTTTTTATGAAGAGAGTTTAAAAAATACCAATACTCTTTTTGGAGTACTAGAGGGTTATTTTAGCGGGTTTAGTAAGATTGATTCATTAAGTGTGCCAGTTGAGGGAATCGATACGCCAGCAATTACAAGTGGACCAAATATCTTAAATAACGATTTTACAATTGTAGATGATTTTACAGCAAAAAGTGGAGCAGTCGTTACTGTTTTTAGCAGAGTCAAAGATGATTTTTTGCGTGTTTCAACATCTTTAAGAAAAGAAGATGGCAGCCGGGCGGTTGGAACATTTTTAGGAAAAGAGAGTCCAGCTTATGAGCCGATTATGAATGGGAAAACCTATGTTGGAACAGCCCATCTATTTGGAAAAGATTATATGACAAGATACTCTCCTATTTTTGATGGCGATGAAAACATCATTGGTATTTTGTTTATGGGATATGACTTTACAAAAGGTATGGAGTTTTTAAAAAATAGATTATCATCAATGAAACTTGGGAAAGATGGATTTTACTATTTAATTGATACAAAAAAAGAGTCTTTGGTTTTACATCCAACTTTGCAAAATGAAAGTAGCGATAAATTGCCAGAGTATTCACAAATCAAGTCTGTTTTAGATGGCAGTTTTATGCTAAGTCAAAATGGTAGCGAGATCTTTTATGCTTTAAAAACATTTGAGCCACTTGGATGGAAAATTGTGGCAAATGCGTATATGGATGATTATATGGAAGCTGCGTACGATGTAGAAAAGGGATTGATTTATGGGGCTATCATATTAACTTTGATTTTGCTGGTTTCAAATAGTATTTTGGCTAGCAAATTTGTTTCAAAACCCCTTTATGCCTTGCGGGATAACATAAAAGATATTGCATCAGGCGAGGGTGATTTAACCAGAATGGTAAAAATTACTGGCAATGATGAGATTGCCCAAGCTAGTGAGCAGGTTAATAACTTTATCATAAAGGTGCGCTCAATCATCAATGATATCAAAGGTGTTTCAAACGAAAACTCTTCCATTGCGCACGAATTTTCAACAACGACTCTTGAGACTGGAAAACGAGTTGAAGAGACTACAAATTTATTGAATGCAACTGCAAAAAAATCCAATGAAATTCAAAAAGATATGGAGCATGCGATTGAGCAGGCTAAAGTAAGTCAAGGAGAGTTAAACTCGGCAGTAGAGCATATTGATGAAGCAAATAGAGCAATACTTGATCTTAACTCAAAGATCCAGCATAGCGCACAAACTGAAATTGAGCTAGCAAAAAAGATTGAAAATCTAAGTAGTGAAGCAGAGCAAGCTAGATCAATTCTAACTGTTATTAGTGATATTGCCGATCAAACCAACTTGTTAGCATTAAATGCAGCCATTGAAGCAGCTCGCGCCGGAGAGCATGGAAGAGGATTTGCAGTAGTTGCTGATGAGGTTAGAAAGTTGGCTGAGCGTACTCAAAAGAGCCTAACTGAAATTAATGCTACGATTAATGTCATTGTTCAATCCATCATAGAATCAAGTGACACAATGAGCTCAAATGCAAAAGATGTAGAAGACTTAGCTAATGTCTCTCAAAGCGTTGAGGCAACAATTTCACAAATGAGCCAAGCGATGCAAAAAGCCATTAGTATGAGCGAAGAGACTATTGGAGATTATATTCAAAATGGACAAGAGGTGAAAAAGATTATCCAAACTATCGATAAGATAAACAGCCTCTCTGGAGAGAATGCAAGAAGTGTAGAAGAGATGAGCGGAGCTGCACAACACCTTAGCCAAATGGGTGAAACTCTCAACTCAAAATTAACACAGTTTAAAACATGAAGTTAGGAAGGCTACCTTCCTAACCATTTTTTAATTCTTTTTACTCCCTCTAGCATGTGAGGAATTTCGCGAGTATAGGCAAAACGCACATAATGTTTTTTAGAGCCAAAATCGACTCCTGGAGTGACTGCTACGTGGATTTCTTCAAGCATTTTTCTTGCAAACTCAACCCCATCATTACTATATTTTGAAATATCTGCCCACAAATAAAAAGCTCCTTCTGGTTTAGCATCAATATCAAATAGGGGTACAAGTGCTTCATAGAGCGCATCCCTTCTTTCTTTGAAGCTCTTTTGAACTTGTTGTAAATAGTTTGCATCAAAGGCTTCTAAAGCGGCATATTGACTTAGAGTCGATGGGCAGATAAAGAGATTTTGAGCAAGAATTTCAGCCTCTCTGACTTTTGATTTTGGAACAATTATCCAGCCAAGACGAAATCCAGGCATGCAGAAATATTTTGAAAAACCATTAATTACATAAACCTCATCATCAAACTCTAAAGCACTGCAAGCCTTTTTATCATAAGTTAATCCATGATAGAGTTCATCTGAGATAAATGCAATTCCTTTTTGTTTACATGTAAAGATTAAATCTTTTAAATTTTGTGGGCTGTAAAGGTTTCCCGTAGGATTAGACGGAGATGAGATTTGCAAAGCATGAAGTTTGTGGTTTTTTACATGTAAAGGAGTTAGTTGGTAGGAATCTTTTTTTGAAATTTCAATAAATTTAGGCTCTATGTCTAAAACTTGAGCCACATTTTTATAACATGGGTAAGATGGGTCGCTAAGGCCTAAAATCTCACCTTTTGAAAGAGCAAGGGAATAAGCTAAAATAAAAGCCCCACTTGTTCCTGGAGTGAGTACAATCTGTGTTGGTAAAATTTGAACTTTGTATGTATCATAGTAATATTTAGCTATCTTTTCGCGCAAAGGCTTTAATCCTAAACTCTCAGTATACATAGACTGGTTTGCATTATTGCAGATTGCTTGAAGAACCTTTGGAGAGGGTGCAATATCTGGCTGGCCAATCTCAAAATGGATTGCATCATCATATTTGGCAGCTTCTCGCACAATATCCATAACAATAAAAGGGGTTAGGTTTTCGCAGCGCACTATTTTGCTCCTATTTGTAATTTTTTTAAAAACTAAGGGGTGCTTTTGAGTAAAATCACACCTTTTTTACACTTGCCCATTCTAACTTATGGTATCATTCTTGTATGACCGTACGTGAGGCAAGAGCCGCCTTAAAGGCTGCATATCCACAAATCGACCTAGAGTATGAGAGTGCAAACCGCATTTTAACACTACGCAACCTTGTTAGACAAAAACGTTTTGGTATGGGTTATGCGTGGCATGCATTTTTAACGCTTGAAGATACTGATGTTGTTGATGTGCAGTTCGAGTGCCACACGAGCGATACAACTACGGGCGTTTTTCACCAAAAATTACCAGCCACAAAACCCATTTGGGAGCGTTTAGATGAGGTTTGCAAAACTATCGGTTTACACTTAAAGGCCGCTGCTTCGTTTGATTGATAATAGCTAAAAAACCCTTATAATTAATCTAATTTTTAGTATATTTAACCAAGTAAAAAAGAGTTTTAAAGCTTTTGGTTTGAGATTGTTTTACATGTAAATAAAAGGAGAGGCTGTGGCCAAAAGACGCTATAGTTTAAGTGATATTGAAAACCTTTTAACCTTTCTTCCACTTATTTTTATTGGTCTTTTTTCACTTTTGGTGTTAGGTATTATGTTTGTAAGCCTCTCAACTTCTCAAAAACATGAAATATCAATCCTCTCCCAGCACCAGCAGCTCCAAATCGATTTTGAAAGGCAAAAAGCTCTTGATCGTTTGGTTGAAGGGGTTAAAGATAAGATTGCAAGAGATTTAGATTTAAAAGAGCGCGCTCTTAAAGCCCATGTAGATTACATACAAGGAGTAATTGCTGGTTTGGCTAAGCCAGATACAATGTTAGGAATCACTGAATTGCTGCCCTATTTTAGAAAACTTGAAGCAGATACAGGTATTCGCTTTGCAGTATTGAGCGAAGATACGCTTCTTCCAAGTTATGGACTTGAAGAGATTAGAACGATTCAAGAGTTAATTTTTAACAATTACAACAATCCAAGGTCCATGCAGCTTACTATTCTTTATATTTTATCCCAAGGAACAAAAAGCACAATGACGTGGAAAAATGAGCCAGCTCAAACATTGTGGCTTAGCCACTTTCAAGCTATTGATTATAATGATTGGTATATTGGCGCTTTTTCTACAGTTGATAGCATTCCATCTTTGACAAAAGCGACACTTGAAGAGAGCATAAAAAGTTCAAAAGAGCCATTTACTTTTTGGCTCTATGATTATGAAAACAACCTCTTTTTTACCGCAAAAAAAGGGTGGCATAAGCCCGCTGAAGCAACACAGATTGGTATGCAAAATACACTCCAAGAGCTTTTTAACAGCCCCTATTTAGAAGATCAAAAAAAGCATCCATTTTTGTATGATTATAATCGATTCCGTTTAGTTGTTGGAGTTAGTGAACCTAAAAATAAGCCTTTTGATGCTTCAAACATTGTCCAAAAATTTGAAAGCAAACGTTTTATCTGGTCGGTTATAATCTTGGCTTTTACGGGAATTTTAATTGGGTTTTCTCTTATGTTTAGCGGATTTATAAAACGTATTTTTGCATCTTATAATCGCAGATTTGAACGACGAAATCGACTGTTACAAGCTCTAAAAGAGCGCTTTGAGCTAGCTATTATCGCATCAAATGACGGGCTTTGGGATACAAATTTTAAAACGGGCAAAACATTCTTTTCTGCAACGTGGCTGCAGATGCTTGGATACTCAAAAGATGATATTAGCACCTATGAGGAGTGGAAAGAGCTTATCCATAAAGATGATAAAGAGCGTGTCATGAAGAGTATGCAAGAGCACTTTTTGGGCAAAAAAGAGCATTTTGTAAGTGAGTATAGACTCCGTACAAAACTTGGCCGATACCGATGGGTGTTGGCTCGGGGCAAACTTTTTAAAGATAAAGAGGGAAATTTTGAGCGACTTTTAATGATGACAATGCCGATAGTTGAACGCAAAAGAATGCAAAAGGCTATTGAAGATACGCATAAATTGGCTAAAAGCGGTCACATTGTACTTCTTCGATGGACAAATGATGCCTTTTTAACACTGACCTTTGCTTCTCAAAGCATTAAAAGATTTGGATTTACACCAGATGATGTTTTGCAAACTTCTATTACATATATGGATTTAATCCACCCAGATGACCGTCAACATGTACGCTCAAAATTGGATGATGCAATTTCACGAGGCAAGGATGCCCAATCGCTAAGCTACCGGATTTTGACAAAAAATGGCAATCCCCGCTGGGTGTTTTCTCATGCAATCTTTTTGCGAGATGATTTTGGCAAAGTAACAGATTTGTATGGCTACATTTATGATATTACAGCAATCAAGGCGAGTGAACAAGAGCTTGCTCGCAGGGTAAAAGAAGAAGTTGATAAAAATCGAGAAAAGGAGAAGATTCTTATTCAGCAAAGTAAGCTTGCAGCAATGGGAGAAATGCTAGGAGCAATCGCCCACCAATGGAGACAACCGCTAAATCATATATCTTTGCTGCTTCATTTTATTAGGGATATGTTTATTGAAGGAAAATTAGATGAAGCCTCAATGCGCCGCTATACTAATGAGGCAAAGGCTCAAATAGAGTATATGTCCCAAACAATTGATGATTTTCGTAACTTCTATCAGCCAAGTAAGGATAAGAGTAATTTTAAGGTAAAAGAGGCGCTTAAAAAGGCTGTTGAGATTGTCAAACACCAATTTTCCCACCATAATATAAGCTTGAGTGTAGAGGGCAATGAGTGTGAAATCTTTGGGTATGAAAATGAGTTTAAGCAAGTTATTTTAAATATTCTATCAAATGCTAAAGATGCCATACTCTTAAAATCCAAAGAAGAGCCAATAGAAGGGAGAATAACCCTTACATGTAAAGTGGAAAAAAGGGAGGTTGTTGTCACCATAAGTAACAATGGCGGTAATATTAGTGATGAGATTATGGAACGCATATTTGAACCCTATTTTACAACAAAGTTTGAAACTCAAGGAACAGGAATTGGGCTTTATATGTGCAAAACCATTGTAGAAACAAATATGCAGGGTCAAATTACAGCTCAAAACATTAAAGATGGGGTATCTTTTATTATCCATCTTCCACGCTAAAGTTCTAATATAGTTTCAAAAATTTCATCTTTTCTACTCTTCTTTTGGAAATCTGTTATAATGGTTACCAATTTTCCCAAGGAGCAACCATGGAGTATAAAACCCGAGTTATGCTAGTTGAAGATGAAGCAACAGCAAGAGAGATTTTAAGTTTTTATCTGGGTACTCTTTTTGATGAGGTTTTGGTTGCAAAAGATGGAAAAGAGGGAGTAGAGCTTTTTAAAGCCAATAGACCAATTGATTTAATTTTAACCGATATTCGTATGCCAAACATGGATGGCATGAGTATGATTGAATCAATCAAAGAGTTGCAAGAAGACCAAAAATTTATTATTGTTTCTGCACATAAAGAGGAAAATCTTTTATTGCAATCGATCAATTTAAGAGTGATTGGATACTTCGTAAAACCCCTTGATGTAGATACTGTTATGGAGATTTTGCAAAAGGCTAAAAAGGAAGTTTTAAGAGAAAAACGTAATAAACAAGAGCAAAACTTCACTTGGCTAAATGATACATTTCGCTTTGATTTTCAAGCAAAACTGCTTTACAATAAAGATGGAAATTTGGTTCCTTTGTCTAAAAAAGAGATGGAACTTTTACAGATTCTTGTAAAAAACAGAGGGCATATTTGTACAACGCTAGAGTGTAAAAAAGCCCTTTGGGGTGATGCAAATACTTCAGATGCAACCTTTAGAACTCTCATGAAGCGTTTAAAGGATAAGATTAAAAAAGATGATTTTATCCTTTCAAGAAAAGGTCAAGGCTACATTATCCTCTAATTTTACACACTTTTTGTCTTCAAATACTCTTTACATGTAAAGAATTGTTACATGTAAAGCTCAAAATGAAACTATTTTGCAACTAAATGAATAAAAAAATAGAACTTTTCGTTATGATTGGTATAAATTCCAACTAAGGAGAGTGCATGAATTTAAAAAGATGGCATAAACGCCTTTTGGCCACAGTGGTTGCAGTAACTATGCTTTCAACCGGAGCAATGGCTGCTGAGCAAAAATATATTATTGCAACAGCAAGTACTGGTGGTACCTTCTATCCTGTGGGTGTGGGTATTGCTACAATTGCAAGTTTGAAACTTGCAAAAGACCATAAAATGACCTTTTCTGCAATAACAAGTGCAGGAAGTGGTGAAAATATCGACATGATGGAAAAGAAGGAGGTGGATTTT
>DDHL01000007.1 GCA_002352945.1 Campylobacteraceae bacterium UBA1877
CACTATTTTGACGGGGTAAAAGATATGATGAAATTCTATTTTGAGCCTCAAAAATATGCCCATGAGCCTATGCAAAATCCAAATATAAAAGTGACCGATTATTACACCCTTGAAGCAATTGATGGCAAAGAGGCTTTTTATGTAATTGGAAGTGATAAGTATGGCCCAATGGGACATGAACTAATCCCTTTTAGCACTCGCGCTAAAGCGGAAACTTTTAAATCAGACCATAGAGGAAAACAGATAGTTACCTTTGATGAGATTACTTTAGAGCTTGTTAAAACTCTAGATTGATTTTTTTGCATTGGGTGGTTTAGACTGCCCAATGCTTTACATGTAAAGCTTATTGAGAATCATTATTAAAATCAGTTATTTTTAAGTCCATCTTTGTTATCCTTTTTGAAAACATAAAAAGGAGTCGTTCATGAATCAAAGATTAATTGAGCAAATTGGTCAATTTGAATCATACCGCTACGACCCAAGAAGCAGGCGCATTGTAAATTTAAAAAAAGGGCAGGATTCAGATATTGATGCTTTTTTGCAATTGCAGCACATTTTAGATACGCACCGCATTCAGTATCGATTTGAAAAAAATTTCCAAATCCACATTATCAACTAGCAAATTTTTTAAAACTTTCCCTTTACATGTAAAGAGTTCATGCTACAATACTACTTTACATGTAAAGGATCTTCATGGCTGAAAAAACTGCAAACAAGCTCATATTGCGTAATTTGACTTTAGAAGATTATGATGATATTAAAAGGATAATGGATAGAGTTTATCCTAAACTTGGAGGTTGGACAAAAAGGGAGTTTAATGCCCAAATTACAACTTTTCCAGAGGGGCAAATATGTATTGAAGATAATGGTCATGTAGTCGCAGCTGCTCAAAGTTTGATTGTCAAATATGAAAAATTTGGCGACCGCCACACTTATGATCAAATTACCGGCAAAGGGATGCTAACAACGCATGATCCAAATGGAGATACTCTTTATGGATTGGATGTTTTTGTTGATCCAGACTATCGAGGGTTGCGCCTTGGAAGACGCCTTTATGATGCAAGAAAAGAGCTTTGTGTTTGGCTAAATTTAAAACGAATCATAGCAGGAGGTCGCATTCCAGGCTATGCAAAGTATGCAGATAAAATGTCTCCAACTAAATATATCGAGCAGGTAAAGCACAAAGAGTTAAGTGATCCAGTGCTTGGATTTCAGCTAGCAAATGATTTTCATGTGCGCAGAATCTTAAAAGGCTACCTTAAAGGTGATAGTGCCTCAAAAGAGTATGCTACTTTATTAGAGTGGAGCAATGTTGAGTATGAAGAGAGCCCAGAGCAACCCATTGTAAATCGCTCAACCATAAGAGTTGGTGCAGTGCAGTGGCAGATGCGAAGCGTAAAAAGCGTAGAAGAGTTTTTAGATCAAGTAGAATTTTTTGTAGATGCAATGTCTGGCTACCAGTCTGATTTTGTGCTATTTCCTGAATTTTTCAACGCTCCATTAATGGCTTTACATCCTGATGAATCTCCAGAGTTAGCAATCAGAACCGTTGCAAATTACACACAAGAGCTTATTGAAAAAATTGGACATATGGCAGTTAGATACAATATAAATATCATTGCAGGAAGTATGCCAGAATATCATGAAAATACGCTTTATAATACCAGCTACCTGTGCCGACGAGATGGTACAAAAGCCTTTCAAAAAAAATTACATGTAACTCCAGACGAAGAGGCTTATTGGGGAATGCAAGGGGGCGATAAGCTTTCTGTTTTTGAGACAGACTCAGGCCGCATTGGAGTGCTCATATGTTTTGATGTGGAGTTTCCAGAGCTTTCAAGATTGCTTGCTGAAAAAGAGGTTGATATTCTTTTTGTGCCCTATTGGACAGATACAAAAAATGCTTATTTGAGAGTTCGACGATGTGCCCAAGCTAGGGCAATTGAAAATGAGTGTTATGTGGTTATTTCAGGCAGTGTGGGAAATTTGCCAAGAGTTGAGAATATGGACATTCAATACTCTCAGTCAGCTGTTTTTAGTCCGTCTGATTACTCCTTTGCCCATGATGCAACCATAGCTGAAGCAACTCCAAATACTGAAATGAGTTTGGTTGCAGATTTAGATTTGCGTCTATTGTGGGAGCTTCGAGAAAGAGGAAGCGTGCGCAATATGCATGCGCGTCGAAAAGATTTGTACCAGCTCTTTTGGCGGGGCGGAAAAGAAAATCTTACTATCCAAGAGGATTAACTAGGATTAAAACAGGGCTTAAATTCATTTTTTCTACTCATTTTAAAAGCTCAGTGTAACAATTCGTATATTACAATAACCGATTGTTAAAGGATGTTGATGGCCAGTTGGCAAAATATTTATAATCAATTTGACCCTGTTGCATTTCATATTGGTCCGTTTGCAGTGCATTGGTATGGGATTATGTATGTTCTAGCGCTTTTGAGTGCCCTTTGGATTGCAAAATGGATGAGTAAACGCTATTTTCCATCGATAGATACAAAAACTCTAGACAGCTATTTTGTTTGGGTAGAAATCGGCGTGATTTTAGGTGCACGACTTGGTTATATTCTATTTTATGATCCAAATACACTCTATTATCTAACCCATCCATGGCAGATATTTAATCCATTTACGAATGGAGTCTTTGTTGGCATTAGAGGTATGAGCTACCATGGAGCATTAATTGGATTTTTAGTAGCAACATGGGGTTTTGCAAAGCGCTATAAAAAAAATCCATGGACCTTTTTAGACCTTGTTGCGCTAAGTGTTCCTCTTGCTTATGTTTTTGGGCGGATTGGAAATTTTTTAAATCAAGAGCTTATTGGTAGGGCGACAGATGCTCCTTGGGGGATTTATGTTGTCGGTGTTTTGCGACATCCCTCTCAACTTTATGAAGCCTTTTTGGAGGGGATTGTTGTTTTTGTGGTTCTTTACATGTATAGACCATACCAGCGATTTCCTGGCGAACTCATAGCTCTTTATGGGGCATTGTATGCTTTAGCTAGATTTGTAGCAGAATTTTGGAGAGAACCAGATTTTCAACTTGGGTTTATCTTTGGTGGTTGGATGAGTATGGGGCAATTACTTTCACTTGCAATGATTGGTGTTTCTATGGGGCTATATTTTTATTTGCAAACCAAATCAAATAAATAAATTCTATACTTAACATTCTCTACATTTTGTTTAGTTTACGGAAGATATGTACCAAAAAAATCAAAAACAGCACTTTATAACGTTTGTTTTATTAAGAGTGGAGTATTATTTTTGTTAATGTTGAATCTTTTGCTATTTTGACAAAGGATTTTCGTAAATCAGATTGAAAGGATGGCGAGTGAGTGAACTTATCGAAGGATTTTTGGGTAAGTCAGTTGAGGGCAAAAAGAGTCGCCTGCCGGCACGCTTAGACTATGTCCAGAGTGCAACAGGGCTTTTTTTGGGGCTCTTCATGTGGGCGCATATGTTTTTTGTATCTACAATCTTAATTAGCAAGGATGCAATGTATGCCGTGACAAAGTTTTTTGAAGGCAGCATGATTTTTGAAGAACCAAAACCGATTTTGGTCTCTTTTGTTGTTGCTTTTGTCTTTATTGTTTTTATTTCCCACGCTGCACTAGGGATGCGAAAATTGCCTATTAATTTTCGTCAGTGGCAAATCTATCGTACACATATGAAGATGATGGGTCATAGTGATACCTCCTTGTGGTTTATCCAAGCAATTACTGGATTTGTTATGTTCTTCTTAGGCTCAGCTCACCTTTTTATGATGATGACTAAAGCAGATGAGATTGGTCCATATGCATCAGCAGATAGAATGTGGTCTGATTTTATGTGGCCTTTTTATCTTATCTTGCTCCTTGCGGTTGAATTACACGGTTCAATCGGACTTTATAGACTTTGTGTCAAATGGGGCTGGTTTGAAGGTAAGGATGCAAAAGAGACACGTGCAAAATTGACAAAAGTTAAATGGGCAATTACGGCCTTTTTCTTAACTCTTGGCATTTTAACATTAGCAGCCTATGTAAAAATAGGATATGAACATCGTTTTAATGTAGGCGAACGGTATAATAGCGCTGTTGAAATCAATCTTCAAACAGATGGAAAGGTAAGAGTATAATGAAGGTTAAATATTGTGATGCATTAGTAATAGGCGGTGGCTTAGCAGGATTGCGTGCTGCGGTTGCTGCGGCTGATAAAGGGCTTAGCACAACAGTTCTTAGTCTAGTTCCAGTAAAACGTTCTCACTCAGCAGCTGCGCAAGGCGGGATGCAAGCAAGCCTTGGAAACTCAAAAATGAGTGAGGGCGATAACGAGGATTTGCACTTTGCAGATACTGTTAAGGGAAGCGACTGGGGTTGCGATCAAGAAGTTGCTAGAATGTTTGTTACAACTGCCCCAAAAGCTATCCGGCAACTTGCAGCTTGGGGTGTGCCTTGGACAAGAATTACCAAAGGTAAACGAACTGCAATCATTAATGCTGAAAGAACTGTTATAGAAGAAAAAGAAGAGGTTCACGGACTTATTCATGCAAGGGATTTTGGCGGTACTAAAAAGTGGAGAACCTGTTATACAGCCGATGCAACAGGCCATACAATGCTTTTTGCAGTTGCTAATGAAGCTTTAAAGCATAATGTAAGTATTGAAGATAGAAAAGAGGCAATTGCGCTTATTCATGAAGGCGACCGCTGCTATGGTGCAGTTGTAAGGGATTTGGTTAATGGAGATATAATTGCTTATGTTGCCAAAGGAACTTTAATAGCAACCGGGGGCTATGGAAGACTGTATAAGCAGACAACCAATGCGGTAATTTGTGAGGGAATCGGCGCGGCCATTGCGCTTGAAACTGGCAAGGCAAAACTTGGAAATATGGAAGCAGTTCAATTCCATCCAACTCCAATTGTTCCTTCTGGAATTTTATTAACTGAAGGTTGCCGTGGAGATGGTGGCGTATTGCGTGATGTAGATGGACATCGATTTATGCCAGATTACGAACCTGAAAAAAAAGAGCTTGCAAGCCGTGACGTAGTAAGTAGACGTATGATGGAACATATTCGCAATGGAAAAGGCGTTCCTTCTCCTTATGGCGAACATGTTTGGCTTGATATATCTATTTTAGGCAGAGAGCATATTGAGAAAAATTTGCGCGATGTTCAAGAAATTTGTAAAATTTTTAATGGAATCGATCCGGCTGATGAGGGACCAAAAGGCTGGGCGCCAGTACTTCCAATGCAGCACTATTCAATGGGCGGAATCCGCACTAAGCCAACAGGAGAGTCACCAACTCTAAAAGGTCTTTTTAGTGCTGGTGAAGCAGCATGCTGGGATTTGCATGGATTTAATCGCCTTGGTGGAAATTCAGTGAGCGAAACAGTTGTATCTGGAATGATTGTTGGAGACTACTTTGGTGAGTTTTGCAAAAATGCACAAATTGATATAAGCACAGAGGCCATTGAAGAGACAGTAAGGGAGCAAGAGGCTCTTATAGATCAATTGCTTAAAAATGAGGGCAAAAACAATATCTATGATATCAAAAACCGCATGAAAGAGATTATGTGGGAAAAAGTGGGAATTTTTAGAAACCACGAGGGATTGACTGAAGCTGTAAATGAGCTAGAAGAGTTGCTTAAAAAATCTCATGATGTTACAGTTAAATCAAAATCCCGCGCAGCCAATCCTGAATTAGAAGATGCTTACCGTGTTCCAAAGATGCTAAAGCTTGCACTTTGTGTTGCGGTTGGAGCACTGCAAAGAAAAGAGAGTCGTGGGGCGCACTACCGAGAAGATTATCTAAAAAGAGATGATAAGAATTGGCTAAAACGAACGCTCACATCCTGGAAAGAGGGTGATACTCTCCCAACTGTTGAGTATGAGCCGCTTGATATTATGAAAATGGAAATGCCACCGGCTTTCCGTGGTTATGGTGTTAAAGGAAATATTATTGAACATCCAGATAGTATCAAAAGGCAAGAGGAGGTTGATAAAATTCGTGAAGAGATGGAAGCGGCCGGCAAGAGCCGCCTAGAGATTCAAGATGCGATTATGCCTTTTGAATTGCAGCCTCAATTTAAAGCACCAAATGAACGCGTAGGAGTGGGTTATGAGTAGAAAAATAACTATAAAAGCATTAAAGTACAACCCTTTAAGTAAAGTTTCAAAACCGCATTTTGCTGAATATACTCTAGAAGAGACTCCGGGGATGACGCTCTTTATTGCTTTAACGATGATTCGAGAAAAAATTGATGCAGATTTGAGTTTTGATTTTGTATGTCGAGCTGGAATTTGTGGAAGTTGCGGAATGATGGTCAATGGAAAGCCGCGACTTGCGTGCCGTACTTTGACAAAGGATTTTCCAGATGGAAAAATCCAACTCATGCCTATGCCAGCATTTAAACTTATTAAAGATCTCTCCGTGGATACTGGCACATGGATGAATGGTATGAGCAAACGTGTAGAGAGCTGGATACACTCTTCAAAAGAGGTTGATATTTCTAAGATTGAAGAGCGGGTTGAGCCAGAAGTTGCTCAAGAAGTTTTTGAACTTGACCGATGTATTGAGTGTGGAATCTGTTTAGCTGCGTGTGGAACAAAGCTGATGCGCCCAGATTTTATTGGTGCAGTTGGAATAAACAGAGTTGCACGTTTTGAGGTTGACTCTCACGATGAGCGAACCGATGAAGATTATTATGAACTCATTGGGGATGATGATGGCGTGTTTGGATGTATGAGCCTTTTGGCTTGTGAAGATAATTGTCCAAAACACTTACCACTTCAAAGCAAAATCGCATATATGCGCAGAAAGCTCGTTGCGCTTCGATAATTAAATTAGGAGTAGATGTGGTTTAACCATATCTACTTCTTAAAATTTTCCATTATTTTATTTGTCAAAGGTTTTACTTTTTGGTATACTTTTGCCTATGAGGATTTTGTAATAATAATAATGGAGGATGTGGTGGATATTATTGAAGATGGAGATGAACTCCGTTTTAACGAGAATTTGTTCATTGTTTCAAAGACGGATTTAAAGGGTAGGATAACCTACGCAAATGACCTTTTTATCAATATGAGTGGATATAGCGAAGACGAACTTATAGGGGCTCCTCATAATATTGTTCGCCACCCTGATATGCCAAGAGCAATCTTTAAGCTTCTTTGGGACAAGGTTCAAGCAGGCGAAGAGATATTTGCATATGTTAAAAATAAGACAAAAGATGGCAAGTACTACTGGGTACATGCTTTTATAACTCCAGAGTTTGATCCAAAAACAAAAAAAATAACGGGTTACCACTCGGTTCGCCGTTCTCCATCAAGAAAAGGACTTGAGGCAATCATTCCAATTTATGAGAAGATGCTTGAAGCTGAAAGAGATGGCGGTATGGAAGCATCCACAAAACTGCTCATGGACATATTATCCCAAAAAAAGGTAAGCTATGAATCGTTCATTCTCTCATTCGAATAAATTATCCTCATTGGCTAAGGTTCAATATGCCAATATACTCTCTATTGTTGCTTTTTCTATGTCTGTTATACTTGAGATTGTAATAAATGGATTCCACTCTATACAGATAATCAATCTAACCAACTTTGCACTAGCTTGGTTTATGTTTATAAATATCCGCAAGGTGCAGGGTACTTTGAGCTACTTGAGTGGAATCGTCAAAGATAGTTCGCAAGGTCATTTGCATGGACGAATTGTAAAGGTAAAAGATGGCGGAGAGTTAAAAGAGCTATGCTCAAACATGAATATGCTTTTGGATAATTTTGAATTGCTTACAAAAGAGATAAAAGCTACAATTATTGCTGCATCTAAAGAGAATTTTGATCGAAAAATTTTACAAAAAGGAATGCATGGAGAGTTTAAAGAGCAGTCTAACTTAGTCAATCAAGCAGTTGCTGCTATGAAGGCAAACCACGAATTTATATCTAAAAATGTTTTAAATGCTGAGCTTGCGCAAATTAGTAGCTCTTCTAATGATTTTGCAACAGTACAGCACGATTTAGCCGCTATTGTTGAAGAGTTAAAAGGGATTGTTAAAAATGGTGAAACTGCAGCTGGGCAGACTCGAGTTAGTTATGATAAATTAGATGAGACTATTAAACGGATTTATAGATTGGTTGAGTATGTAGACCATAACGAATCAAGCACAAACGTCTTATCTCAACGAACCGAAGAGATAAGTCATGTGGTTGACGTTATCAATGATATTGCTGATAAGACCAACTTGTTAGCACTTAATGCAGCTATTGAGGCAGCACGTGCTGGTGAGCATGGGCGAGGATTTTCAGTAGTTGCAGATGAGGTAAGAAAGCTTGCAGAAACTACTCAAAAAGCTACTGCTGAGATAGAGATATCTATAAAAACTTTACAGCAAGAGACAAACGAGATTGAAACAAATGCATCTAAAATGAAACAAAATGCCGATAAGTCAAGTAAAACCTTAGATGAGCTTCATAAAACCTTTGGAGAGCTTTTGGGCTACTCTGACATGACATCAAAAAGCATCAATTTTATCCAGCGAACAATTTTTGTAACCTTGGCAAAAATGAATCATGCAATCTACAAATCTAATGCATATAGTGCAGTTTATGTAGGAGATAAAAATATCGACTTAGCAAACCACAAAGAGTGTGATTTTGGAAAATGGTATGCTAAAGAGGGTGAAGAGATTTTTGGCACAACAAAAGCCTATAAAGACTTGCATGAGCCACATAAAAGACTCCACTCCAATGCTCTAACAGTTGCCGAGTATGTCAAAAACACTAAGAGTGGGCTTTTGGATGAAAAAGAAGAGGTTATTAAACTCTTTAAAGATTTAGAAGAACAAAGTAGAAAACTTTTCGAGCTATTAGACATCATGGCTAAAGAAAAAAATGCAGCCTAAACCACTTAAAAAGGGAGATTAATCTTTAAAATTGAAAGAAATCTTCCTTTGATTGTGGTATCATTAAGTTAAAAAAGGATGCAGTTTTTCTATGCCTTTAGCACTACTTTGGTCTTTGCCTAATGATGAAATTAATCCGCTTACACTAGCAGTCAATGATGAATCAACCCAAACTCTAGGCGCTTATTTTGCTGTTATCTTAACGGCTTCAAGTCAAACTTTTTCTTTGCTATTAAATAATAATCCATTTAAAGAGGCTTTTTTTAAACTTTTTAAAGAGGAATTACAAAATCAAAAACAGTGCATGGCAGCGCAAAAAGCTATATTTGAGTATTTAAACAATGCTCCCCACTTAGCGCAAGCCACACTAGTATATATGCACAAACTCTTAAAGCTAAATCTAATTGATAAAAATATAGTTGAATATGTGCAAAAAATCTCGCAAATCCAAGTGGATGAAAAAAGAGATTCTTTACATGTAAAGCTTCCAGAAGGATTTGATTTTCATGCTATTAAAAGCAGTTTGCTTCAAATTGGCCAAATTGCAAATGAAAAGCTTTGTTTGCAAGAGAGCTTTAAAAAAGAGTGGAGCACGGTAGCAGATAGCTTAAAAAATGCCCAATTTTCCATTGGAATAACAGGAGTTATGAATGCGGGAAAATCAACCCTTCTTAACGCCTTGCTTAAAGATGAGATTTTAGGAACCTCTACCATCCCAGAAACTGCAAACTTAACCATCATATCTTACTCAAAAAAACCTTTTGCAAAAGTCCATTTTTGGAAAAAATCCGAGTGGGAACAGATTGAAAAGAGTGCTTTAATAAATGAATCGATGATGGAGTTTGTCCAGCAAACAAAGGCACTAATAGGTCAAGATTGGGATAAATTTATCACGCAAGATGGATATGTTAAAACGATTGATCCAAAAGATTTAGCCAAATTTACCTCAGCTACAATATCAAAAGGGCGTTGCAATATTGTAAAATCAGTTGAGCTTGGTCTTGATACTCCTTTGGCAAAAGATGGAGTAAGTATTGTTGATACTCCAGGTTTAGATGATCCAATAATCCAGCGTGAAGAGATAACAAAATCGTATCTTGCAAATTGCGATGTGATGGTGCACTTGATGAATGCAAGCCAGTCAGCTACACAAAAGGATGTGGATTTTATAATCGATGCACTTACGTATCAACGTATTTCACATCTTGTTTTGGTTATAACTAGGATTGATAAGATTACTCAAGAGTCATTAAAAGAGGTGATTGAGTATACAAAAAGAAGCATCTCGCAAAGACTAAAAACCTTAGATAAACCCCACTTAATCGATCCGATATTAAATAAAATTTCCATATTTCCAGTATCAGCGCTTTATGCTCTTATGCATAGAACCAAAAAAGACAAAGAGGCTCTCAAAGATGGTTGGAGTATAGAAAAAACTGGTATACTGGATTTTGAAAAGCATCTTAATGAACTTTTATTTGGCGGTCAAAGGGCGCACATTATGCTAAGAGCTGCATCTAAGAGCATGACTCAAATTTTAAAAAAACAAGAAGGTGCCCTTTGGGATGAAAAAAGATTACTAAGCCAAAGTGCTAAAGACCTTGAGCAAAAAAAAGAGGCTTTAAATGCTAGGCAAGCTAAATTGAAAAAAGAGATTGAGATTGCAAAAAGCGACTTAGATGAACTTATCTTTACATGTAAAGAGCACTTATCAACGATGCAAAATGTTGCAAAAGGAAAGCTAAAGCGACTGCAAAATCAAATCCATGAAAGACTTAGCTCTGATGTTCTTTATAGTATTAAAAAAAGCAAAAAATATCCAGCTAAAAGCAGACTTGAAACCATTGTTGCAACCACTATGAGTGATGGTTTGATTGATTTGGTACGAGAGTACCGTTTTATGCTATTTAAATATTTAGATGCAAAGTTATCCTCATTTACTTATAAGCATAAAGGTGTTTTAAAAGAGATTGAGTTTGGATTTGATCCAAAAGCTTACCAAGAAGAGGCTGCAAAAAGCGGTATTTTAAGTACAAACCATACAATTTTATCTCAAAATGCGGCGCAAACAATTCTAGCTCAAAAAAGCAAAAATGCCAATTTGGGACTTGAAAATTTAAAAAAAGTGATTGCAGAGGGCTTTGAGCCAATAGAATTAAGAGTAATTCCTTTGTTAGAAAAGAGTGGAATGAATATGATTTTAGAGTTAAATAAGAGCATAAATACTCCAATTGAAACTGCTGTGAATGGGATGCTTCTTGAGAGTAAAAACTTAGAAGCTGCACTTTTACATGTAAAAAAAGATAGCACCTCATCTAAAAAAAGAATTGAGTTTTTAGAAGATCAAATCAAAGTAATAAAAACTTTAAAAGATCAAATTACTTCATGTATGAAGGTGGCCTAATGGAGTGGTTTGATCGTTTTGTAAAAGAGTATTTAGAAGCCAAAAAAAGGTTAACAACCACTAGCTCATCCAATCCGCTGCTAGGGTTAATTCGCAAAACAAGGCAGGCTATAAATATTGAAGAAGCCTCTATGAAGGCTGCATTTGATATGCTTGAAAGGCGAGCCGAAGAGCCTATGAAGGTGGCAATTACTGGACAATTTTCAAGTGGAAAATCAACTTTTTTAAACGCTTTGCTCTCAAAAGATATCTTGCCAACTGGCATAACTCCTGTGACTTCAAAGGTAAATTATATCCGCTATGGAAATAGCTTTCAACTTCAAGTACACTACAATGATGGGCGAGAGGCATTTTATGGAGTTGAAAATATTGCAAGCTTTATTGACCAGCGAAAGAGCATGGAAGATGTAAAGTATCTTACTTTGTATGCCCCGCTTCCACTTTTAAAAGAGGTGGTTTTTGTGGACACTCCAGGGCTAAATTCTCAAGCTCAAAGCGATACAAAAACAACTCAAAATGTTTTAAAAGAGGTTGATGGGATTATTTGGCTTACTTTGATTGATAATGCTGGCAAGCAAAGCGAAGTTGAGGTTTTGCGCACCTATATGGATGCATACGATTCAAAATCCTTATGTGTGCTCAATCAAAAAGATAAGTTTTCAGATGAGGATGTGCAAAAAACGGTTAAGTATATAAATGACTCTTTGGGTGGGTTTTTTGCTAAAGTCGTTGCAATTTCAGCAAAACAAGCCTTAAAAGCACGTTCGCAAAGTCGCCAAAACCGCCTTGAAGAAGCATTGCAAATTCTGCTTGAAGATATACAAAAAAAGAGTCAAAGCGATGGAGTTTTATCTGATGATTCTTTTAATGAGGCAATTGAGACTTATACAAAAACCTGCCAAGAGATTTTAGCAGAGCCCGATGATGCAAATGTAGCACTTTTGGAAGAGTCAAATATTCATAGTGTGTTAGAGTTTATTCAAGAGCAGATTCGACCCAAAGCAAACCAATCAAAAGCCTATGCAATTGAAA
This sequence comes from Campylobacteraceae bacterium UBA1877, assembly GCA_002352945.1. GTDB lineage: Bacteria > Campylobacterota > Campylobacteria > Campylobacterales > Campylobacteraceae > UBA1877. Next base: position 12,322 of record DDHL01000007.1, read on the forward strand.
AGGGGCTAGATTGGCTAAAAGAGATATCAATCAAACAGCACCAAGAGCTTTTACGGGTTTATGAAGAGCTTGAAGAGATTTTAAACAGTTTTGAAAAAGAGGCGCAAAAGACGTTTGAAGAGCTTAAAACTCGTTTTGGGCGGGAGTTACATGAAGCATATAATAAAATTCAAAATATTATCGACACCATTGCATCACAAATTCTCAATCACGTCCAAACCCAAACTCGCACACGCTACAAGGCTCAAAAAAAGGGAATTATAGGCAAAAAAGTCTATTATGAACCTATAGCTTACGAAGTGGCAAAAATCAATGCCGATGAGGTTTATAAGATTCTTTTTTATGATGAAGATGTGATTGGTAAAATGTTTAAAAAATATGTTCGCTATCTTCGAACAATACAAGATGGTGTAAATCAAGAAAATAGTCTTATTTACCAAAAACTAGAAAGTAAAGTAACTTCATGGCAGCACAAATATGAGATTTTTAGCCCAAAAGAGGAGCTTTATAGCAAAGAGGAGTTTGCTAGATTGAGGCGTTTTGCATCAAAAGCGTATGAAACCTTTTTAAAGCCATTTAATGATGAAATAAGAGGTTCGTATGCTCAAATCTCATCCCAATTTAACCATTTAAGTTCAGCTGTGAGTTTTAATTATCAAAATGCAACTGAGGTGAGTGTAGGGTTTTTAGAGCGAAAAATTAGTGAATCCATTGGGCTCTATGAAGAAAATCCCGAACTCTTTCCCTTGTACCAGCCAAAGCTTGATGAGATTAAAAATCGCCTAAAAACTAGTTTTCATCTATACGAGCTTGAAAACATGATGTATACAAACAGAACCTTTTTGCACAAAAACTATGAAAGGCTTGTGAATCAATTTTCAAAAATTATGTCAAAACATCGAGAGTTTTTAGAGGAGAAAAAAGCTTACCATAAAGAGTGTATCAAACGTATAAAATCAGTGAAAAAGTAATTTACATGTAAAGGTAATGTTTTAATTATTTGAATGTGTAAAGCCTTTACATGTAAAGGCTTGTAAATTACTCAAAAAGTCCTTGTCCTGCAGGGTTTAGCCGAAATAATTCGTAGCACTTAGGTGTTGCAATTCGACCTCTAGCGGTACGCTCGATATAGCCTTTTGCTAAAAGATAAGGCTCAATTACATCTTCAACCGTTCCCTCATCTTCACTTAGAGCTGCTGAAATTGTGCTAAGCCCTAAGGGGCGTCCTTTGGATTCGAGTAAAATATTTAAAAAACGTAAATCCATCTCATCAAAACCCAGTGAGTTTACTCCTAGCTCGTCAAGTCCATACTTCGCCCTTTGAAGTGAGATTGTATCCTCATCTTCCACATCCGCAAAGTCGCGAATCCTCTTTAGTAGGCGAAGAGCAATTCTAGGTGTTCCTCGGCATCTTTTAGCCATTTCAAGAGCGGCGTCATCAAGACAGGGCTTTTCGAGTTTGCTTGCAGCCTTTTGGATAATGAGTGCCAACTCTTCTGGAGTATAAAATTGTAATCTAAAATGCATTCCAAATCGATCTCTTAGGGGCGAGCTTATCATGCCGGCTCTTGTTGTGGCTCCAATGAGGGTAAATTTAGGCAAGTCTATTTTGATAGTTTGGGCTGCTGGGCCTGAACCTATGATAATATCAAGCCTAAAATCTTCCATCGCAGGGTATAAAATCTCTTCAATTGCAGGGGAGAGTCGATGAATTTCATCGATAAAAAGCACATCACCTTCTTCAAGATTGGATAAAATTGCTGCCAAATCACCACTTTTTTCAATCATGGGTGCAGCAGTTATTTTAATATTTGCTTCCATTTCATTTGCAATTAAGTATGCTAGGGTAGTTTTGCCAAGACCAGGAGGTCCGAAAAAAAGCACATGATCAAGCGCTTCAGCGCGTTTTTTAGACGCTTTAATAAAAACTTGAAGGTTTTTTTTAATCTTCTCTTGTCCAATATAATCATCCCAAGAGTTTGGACGAAGCGAGCTTTCATATTCGCTCTCAAAGCTCATCTTTTCAATTTCAATAATTCTTTCCATTAATAACTCGTCTCTTCAGTTGGGAATTTTTTTGATCTTACCTCATTTGCATAATTGTTTACAGCCTCTTTGATAAGCTTAGCTCCCTCAAGATAGCGTTTTACAAATTTGGGCTTAAACTCTTCAAAGAAGCCAAAGGCATCGCTCCAAACAAGAACTTGTCCATCCACATCAACTCCAGCGCCAATGCCAATAAGCGGTACGTTCACACTTTGTGCCACGCGGGCTGCAACATCGCGAACAACTCCTTCAATAACTATCGAAAAAACGCCAGCTTCCTCTAAAGCTTTGGCATCTTCAATAAGTTTTGCTTCCTCTTCTTTGGTTTTTCCTCTAACTTTGTATCCGCCCTCAGCACGTACGCTTTGGGGTAAAAGTCCAATGTGACCCATTACTGCAATGCCATTTTCCGTAAGGTATTTTATAAGTGAAGCCTTCTCTTTGCCGCCTTCAATTTTTATTGCATGAGCAGCGGTTTGACTATAAACTTTTATAGCATTTTTTAGTGCAACTTCTGGAGTTGCGTAGCTTCCAAATGGCATATCTGTTACAACAAGTGCATGTTTGGAGCCTTTGCAAACGGCTTTGGTGTGATAGAGCATTATATCCATAGTTGCACTTAATGTATCGCTAGCTCCGCCAAAACTCATATGCAAACTATCACCAACTAAAATAATATCTACATATGGGTCAAAAAGAGAGGCAAAGAGCGCATCATAAGCTGTTATCATAACAATTGGTTCTTTATTTTTTTGCGCTTTGATACGTGTTATAGTTTGATTTGATGGTTTCTTTGAGACAATACTCATAATCAATCCTAAATTGGCTTTATAGCCTTGTTTGAAGTACATAGATTTTAGCAAAAAAATGGTACAATTGCAACGAAAGAAAGGGTGTTTACATGGGAATTTTCTCGCAGATGGAAATGGATTTTGACTTAGAAATTGTAGAGGATTTTATCACCCACTATGCAATTATGTGCGAATCCATGGAACCTCTTATCATTGGTCTTTCAAAAGATGAAGAGTACGAAGAGAACATTGGCGAGCTTTTTCGTATCTTTCACAATATTAAGTCGGCAGCTGGATTTGTAAGGCTTGATCCAATCATTAAGCTTGCTTCCTTGTGCGAAGAGGTTGTGGAGGATGCAAGATCGATGGGCGGGCCTGCAAATGATGAGTTTATTGATTGGCTTTTGCTAGTTAGTGACCAGTTTGTCCGCTATAAACAAGATATAGAAGAGGATGCGCCATACTTTTCCATGTTAGAGCCTCTTATTATCAAAGTACCTGTAGAATTGGAAAAAAGATGAAAAAATTAGTTGCGTATATAACTGCTGGATTTCCAGATCCAGACTTTAGTGTTGATTTGGCTTTAAGCCTAAAAGAGAGTGGAGTTGATATTCTTGAGCTTGGTGTGCCTTTTTCGGATCCAGTAGCAGATGGTCCGGTCATTGAAAGTGCTAACTTGCAAGCGCTTAAAAATGGATTTGAAATTGAGCGTCTTTTTGAAATTACTGAGAAAATTTCTACTCAAATTCCAACCCTTTGGATGGGATATTTTAATCCATTTTACCATCGAGGTATCGATTTTTTTGTCGGACAGGCTAGAAAGAGTGGAGCGCAAGGGTTTATTATTCCTGATTTGCCATATGAAGAAACTAAAGGTTATAAGCAATTGATAGAAAACTCTGGACTCTCGCTTATTAGCTTTATTGCGCCAACCCATCCAAAAGAGCGGATTGAATTAATTGCAAAAGAGAGCCAAAACTTTATCTACCTCGTAGCTTATGCTGGCATTACCGGAAGTGGTGCTTTTGAAGACTTGAGCACAACAGTTGCAACAATCAAAGCATCAACCACTACGCCGGTTTTTGTAGGTTTTGGCGTGAATGAAAAAACTGCAAAAGAGAAGGCAAAAGGAGTTGATGGCGTTATAGTTGGAAGCGCCTTTGTGAAGGTGCTTTTAGATGATAGCTTGACAGGGGCTCAAAAAGTGAGTAAAATCTCCTCCCTCGCGCGTGAGATAAAAGATAAGATTAACGCGTAATTTTATGGGAGTGACTTGGCTTCGACAGGAGCAGGTTGGCTTTGGCTGCATGTCGCCTTGGACTTGGCGTTAAAGAGTCTGCAAAAATTAAACGCAAACAATACAAATTACGCTCCTGCTTACGCAAAAGTCGCGTAAGTTAACCTATTAGGAGGCCTCGCTCTACAGATGCTATCTATGTAGTTTTAGCGAGGTTCACCAAAAAGATAGCTTTGGGGTGCGAAGTGACCGTGCGCATCTTGAGCATTAGGTCTTAGTCTAGCGGAGTTTCGGGAACTGTACGACGCTAAGATGAAATAAAACAGTTCTACTAAGCATGTAGACGCCACTGCTGGCTTGTTTCTGGACAGGGGTTCGATTCCCCTCACTTCCACCAATTGAAATTGTTGGTATTTATAGTTAGAGCATATGGTGTAGAATTTATCAAAAAAGAAAAGCTTCGTTTCAATAATGCAAGCAAGGATATAAAATCTGATCTGTCAACCCTATAT
>DDHL01000104.1:0-11594 GCA_002352945.1 Campylobacteraceae bacterium UBA1877
TACTTGTGATTTTCCAAGTGCTGATTTTTCGGCATTTACGCCATGACAAAAAATGTATTGTGGCAAAAGAGTTGTTTGTGCTTAAAGAGAAGAAAAGGGAAATTTTAGTACGATGACGGTTCACTATAAATTTGTACTTAATGCAAGATTAGATTTTAAGGTGTCTAGTGAGAATATTACAGATTTTACACGGCGAAGCATTAGGTGGAATGGAAAAGTTCTGTATAGAACTTACAAATGCATTGGCTGAATACAATGAAGTTTTTTTTCTTGTAAATTCAAAGCTACAAGAAGGCATCTCTTCTAAAGTTCATATTATTGAATTCGGCTCAGATATAAAAAAAAACAATCCCTACCATCTCTATCGAGTTTACAAGCTAATTCAATCTATAAAACCAGATATTATTCATGCACATAAACAAAAGGGTATTTATATTATTAAGCGCCTCTATCCGTTGTTAAAAATTCCCTACGTTGCAACTAAACACGACACTTTTCAAAAAAAAGTTTTTAATAAGATTCCTCATGTTATTGCAGTTTCAGATGCTGTCAAAAAGACATTTTGTGCACCTAATGTGTATAAAATTGAGACAGCTATTAAAAAAATTCAAATTGAAAATATTCAAAAAAATAAAGTCTTTACTATAATTGCGGTCGGTGGTTTAAGGCCAGTAAAAGGTTTTGATGTATTGATTGCTTCATGTGCAAATCTGCCTTTTAATTTTAAACTCATAATCGTTGGAGAAGGAGAGGAGAGAACAAAATTAGAAGACTTAATTGCCAAGCTTGGCTTGCAAGAAAAGATAGAGTTGCTTGGCTTTAGAACAGATGTGCCCGAATTATTATCAAAAGCCCATTTGCAAGTCATAAGCTCTCATTCAGAAGGTTTTAGTTTAGCGATGATTGAGGGTATTTTTTATTCAGATGTTTTAATTAGTACACCAGTTAGTGGTTGTGTAGAAGTGTTGCCAGAAATATTTTTGACTAATCAAAAAGATATTTATAATAAAATAATTGATATCTATAATAATTACAAATTTTATAAAGACGCTTTTACTATTGTCAAAAAAAAGAATGAAAAAAATTTTGACATTAAAAATTGTGCTTTAAAACATGAGGAAGTGTATGAAAAAATTATTAAATCTTGATGGGGCAGTATGCTTCTCGCTCTTTTTATTCTTTTTACTTGTTCCGGTTACAAAAAGCATTTCGTATATTGGTCTATTGTTATTGCCGCTAATTTTTTTATATTATATTTTAAAAAAACATGGCATAACTATTTTAGTGAAAAAAACAATCACTAGTTTTCTCTTTTGGATATACCTATATGTAATTATAAATAATCTTGTTCATGGGGTCGCCTTTGGTGACAAAGAAGTTGAGTTAAAATTATTAGCTTACTTTTTACTTTCAATATCTATGTATTATTTTCTACTTAATAATATAATTTCAATGAAAAATTTAATGATTATTTTTTTAACTGCAGTGGCAATTCATGCCTTTAGTGGATATTGGCAACTAGTTTTTGGACAAGATCTTTTTCTGCAAAGGACCCTAAATGGACACCACGTTAGAGGTGCCGTGGAAAACCAAAATGTTTTTGGATTTATTATGTTGCTAGGTGCAATGTGTACTACATATCTTGTCTATTTGTATGAGAGAGATTCGAAAAAAATTGTTTTTTACGTCTTGGCAATTATATCATTGTTGTTTTTAATTGTACAAACAGGCAGTAGGAATCCGTTGGCTAGTTATTTTTTGTATGTTGGCTTATTAATCTTATTTAGTGCTAAAATCAATAAGACGCGTGCATTAAATAACGGTATTGGTATTAGTATTTTGACTCTATTGTTTGTAGCATTGCGTTGGCGGGATATTGTTAGCTATTTTAATCTCTTTTCTGAAAATATTGATTCTGGTAGATTTCAAATATGGAGTGAGTTTTTAGAAGGGGCATCTTCTTATTTTTGGACTGGAAATGGTCTATCTTCACCCTATTATTTAAACTGGGGAAAAGTTTGGTATCCACATAATTTAACAATTGAAATTTTTTATTCGTTTGGCTTAATAGGCATATTTATAGTTTTATATTTACTTCTAATTTTTCTAAAAAAATTAAAAAACATGTCGCTAGAAAATAAAATAATTGTATTGCCTTCTTTTATTACTCTATTTATGTTCTATTTGCAATTTGGCCCTTCGCTATTTATTCATAGTGTTGTGGCTCCATTTATTTTTGTTTATTTAGGGGTTCTTTCTTATTTCTTGGAAGTTAGCAATAATTCTTTATTAAATAATCATTTTGCAACTGAGAAAAAAGTAAAATAATATTTTTATTTTTTTAAATATGTCAATAAAGTATAGTTTTTATCGAACTCATAAGGACTTTAAGCTCGAGCATAATTGCAACAGGTTTGCTCAACTTTTGATTACCAAGAAGCATTATCCAAGAAGTTTTTGTGGTAAAATTGGCGCCTTAGTTTTTGTTTTTAATTCTCGAAAGAGTTATTAAAGGTAGTTAAAAAGTTTGATTCAAGCGACAATGGAATATTGTTAATTACATATATAGAATTTGATTTATGAAAATTTAGGCACTATTGCTCTTCTTGCGCTTTTGTGGGGACTAAGAACGGGACAGTTTGATGATCAAAACAAGTTTATTAATGCAGCCCAATTTGATGGGGAGGATGAGTTAAGGGATGCTGCAATGATGGAAAAACGTAAAAAAGAGGCAAAAAAGAAGAAAGAGGGCTATCGCCCTCCGGATTAAATTGATTACTTTCCTAAGCCTTCAATATATTTTGCAACAGCTTCAATCTCTTCATCAGTAAACTTTGCAACTTGACCTTTCATAAGCGCTTTCATTGGACCGCCGTAAGTGCCATCTTGATAACCTTTGAGTGCTGCAATTTGTTTTTCAGCTGGCCAGCCTGCAATTACTTGTGATTTTCCAAGTGCTGGTTTTTCGGCATTTACGCCATGACAGGAGATGCATTTTTTATAAATTGCCGCTCCATCAGCAGCCATAAGTGACGCAGTTCCTGCAACTAGTAAAGAAAGAAAAACTTTTTTCATAACATATGCTCCATGAGTGGTTTTTCGAAATTATAACAAAGCTTACTTTGCTGTAGCTTATTTTATATAGTTAGTTTTGTTATAATTTTTTCATAAAAATTAGGACAAGCAGAAATGAAAAAAGCTATTTTTCTTGATCGTGATGGTGTGATTAATGTTGATAAGGGCTATGTTTATAAAATTGACGATTTTGAATTTATGAAAGGTATATTTGATGCGTTATTAGCATTGCAAAAAGCTGGTTATTTATTGATTATTGTAACAAATCAATCAGGAATAGGGAGGGGTTATTTCTCAGAAAAAGCATATAAAAAACTAACTGACTGGATGTTAGGAGAATTTAAAAAAAAAGATATATTCATTAGCAAAGTTTATCATTGTCCTCATACTCCTGAAGAAAAATGTAAATGTAGAAAACCTATGCCAGGAATGCTTTTAAGAGCTATTGATGAATTTAACATTGACTCAAATAGTTCATGGATGATTGGTGATAAGAGAAGTGATATGGAGGCTGGAAAAAGAGCCGGAGTGAAAAAATGTCTTTTAGTTGAACATGATGGGGTGGAAAAATCTCAGTTGCTTTTCGATATAATTCCGCTCGTCTTAGGCAAATAAGGAGAAGAAGTGAAATATACTAACAATCAACTTCTGGACAAAACAGTCTTAATTACAGGAGGTGCTGGTTTTATTGGTAGCAGTTTAGCTTTTTATTTTCAAGAAAACCATCCCAAATGTCGCGTAATAATATTTGATAAATTCCGTTCAAATGAGCTATTTGAAAATAATAATTTGTGCAGTTTAGGACATTTTCAAAATTTAGTCGGATTCAAAGGTGAAATAATTTGTGGTGATATTACCTGTAAAGAAGATTTAGCTTTGTTAAACGAGTTTAAAATCGATTATATTTTTCATCAAGCAGCTATTTCAGATACTACTGTGAGTAATCAAGAATTGATTATGCGTACCAATGTTAATGCTTTTAGAGATATTTTATCCTTGGCTAGGCGCAATAACGCGACTGTTGTTTATGCTTCATCAGCCGCTACTTATGGTAATGCTTCCTCTTCGCAAACTGTTGGTACCGAAGTGCCAAACAACCCATATGGTTTTAGTAAACTTATGATGGACAATATTGCGCGTCAAACAATGAAAAATGCACCATTTCCAATTATTGGGTTGCGCTACTTTAACGTGTATGGACCAAGAGAATTTTATAAAAATTCTACTGCGTCAATGGTATTGCAGTTGGGTCATCAAATTTTGGCCGGAAAAGCTCCGCGCTTATTTGAAAAATCTGATGAAATAAAGCGTGATTTTGTTTATATCGAAGATGTTATTCAAGCCAATATTCGTGCAATTGAGGCGAAAAAAAGTGGAATCTATAACGTTGGTACTGGAAAAGCAAGAAGTTTTCAAGATATCGTTGATATATTGCAAGTAGAGCTTGGCACTAATTTGAAAACAGAGTATTTTGTCAACCCATATAAAGATACGTATCAATATTTTACTCAAGCAGATATTAGTCAAACGATGAAGGATTTGCACTATTTTCCTAGGTTTACTCTAGAGAGTGGAATTAGAGCCTATATACCTGAGATTAAACGCTTATATAAGGTTAATAATGCATAGGATATTTCAGAAAATTCCCCGTGTTTTAGTAATAGGCGATTTAATGCTTGATTACTATCTTTTAGGAGAATGCAATCGTATTTCACCTGAAGCGCCAGTTCAAGTTGTAGACGTAAAAAAAGAAAACATAGTTTTAGGTGGTGCGGGAAATGTTATTTCCAATCTCAAGGCTTTAGGCGGTGATGTTGGTGTAATTAGCGTAGTTGGAAGTGATTTAGATGGTTCTAATATCCAAAAAGAGTTGAATGATAAAAATGTCAGAATAGAATGCATAATTGAATCAAAAGATAGAAAAACCACGCGAAAAACCCGTGTTATTTCTGCACATCAACAAGTAATTCGCTTTGATTTTGAATCCAAATCTTCCATCTCTTTTGATGAAGAAAAAAGGTTGCTAGAAGTTTTTATTAACTGTGTAAATGATTATGATATTGTACTGTTATCGGATTATGGTAAAGGTGTTTTGACGCATGCTCTAACAAAACAAATTATAGCCAATGTTTCAAATCAAATGGTGTTGGTTGATCCAAAAGGTAATGATTACTCAAAATATAAAGGTGCCACTCTCTTGACGCCCAATAAAAAAGAATTGGCTGAAGCCTACGGGCAGCCAATCGAGTCTGTGGAGGCCTTAAAACGAGCTGGTTGGAGTATAAAACATAATTTTGCAATTGAGTGTCTCCTTGTGACTTTATCTGAAGAGGGTATGATGCTTTTTGAGGAGAAAGAGACAAAAATTCCTACAATTGCAAAAGAAGTTTTTGATGTTACTGGAGCCGGTGATACAGTTTTGGCTGCTATGGGATTTGGATTGGCGTCTGGATTATCTTTTAAAGAAGCTGCGCTATTTGCTACATCAGCAGCAGCTGTTGTTGTTGGAAAGTTAGGGAGTGCTACAGCAACACTTGATGAAATAAGTGCTTATGAAAAATATGGTTTAAAAAAGAATATAACAAAGATTCTAGATAAAAAAACCCTTAAAAAGCATCTTGACTTACATGTAAAGGGGAAAGTAGTATTTACAAATGGATGTTTTGATTTGCTCCATGCTGGCCATGTAAGTTATTTAGAAAAAGCAAAAGCACTAGGTGAAGTTCTTGTTGTAGGATTGAACTCTGATGAATCAGTAAAAAGACTCAAAGGACCTTCTCGCCCTATTAATTGCGTATCTGATAGAGCAAAGGTATTGGCTGGATTGGAAGCTGTTGATTACATAGTTGTATTTGAAGAAGATACACCAGAAGCACTGGTGGCATATTTGCAGCCAGACATTTTGGCAAAAGGCGCTGACTATATTGGAAAGGATGTTGCAGGTAAAGATTATGTGAAAGAGGTGGTGTTTATAGATTTTTTAGATGGCAGAAGTACGACAGAAATAATTAAAAAGGCGCAACTGTGAAGCAGGTGATTGATTTAGAGCTTGATGAGCATCAAGAAACACTGATGCTTGTAAAAAAAAATTTAACAAAGAAGATAGAGACTGCAGCTTTAGTTATTATCAATGCTCTCAAAAATGGTAACAAATTAATGCTTTGTGGTAATGGAGGGAGCGCTGCAGATGCACAGCATATTGCTGCAGAGCTTACAGGGAGGTATAAAATTGAGAGAAATGGCTTGCCTGGCATAGCTCTTAGTGTTGACACATCAGCATTAACTGCAATTGGCAATGATTATGGATTTGAAAAAGTTTTTTCACGACAAGTTGAAGCTTTGGCAAAAGCGGGGGATGTGTTATTAGCAATTTCAACTAGTGGCAATAGCCCCAATGTTTTAGAAGCAATCAGAAAGGCACGTGAGCTAGATTGTATTTGTATTGGGCTAAGTGGAAATGATGGTGGAAAAATGAATGAAGAAGCAGATATTAATTTGACAATTCCTAGCTGTAATACTCCCAGAATTCAAGAGATGCATATACTTATTGGCCATATATTATGTCAATCTATAGATGATGCATTTAAGGAGAAGTGATTTATGTTTTCGATTGTAATACCAGTTTTTAATGAAGCCGAATCTTTGCAAAAGTTATATGAGCAGATAGAAAAATCTACAAAATTAATGAAAGTTCCTTATGAAATTATTTTTGTCAACGATGGTAGCACTGATGATTCTCAGTCCGTAATTGAAGATTTGGCAAGAGTCCACTCTAATGTAAATTTCATTACTTTTAGGAAAAATTTTGGTAAGTCAGCGGCATTAAACGCTGGATTTAAACATGTCAAATATGATATTGTGTTTACAATGGATGCGGATTTGCAAGATGATCCCAAAGAGATACCACGTTTTTTACAAAAACTAGAAGAAGGATATGATTTAGTAACAGGATGGAAAAAAAATCGACTTGATCCGAAAGAAAAAACAATACCATCAAAGATTTTTAATGCTATGACTTCTAAAATGAGTGGCCTAAAACTTAATGATTATAATTGTGGTTTCAAATGTTATAAAAAAGAGGTATTAGATGAGATAGAAATTTACGGTGAATTACACCGTTTTGTGCCTTTTTTGGCTCATAAAAAAGGTTTTAAAGTCGCTGAGATTCCTGTTGAACACCATCGTCGCGAATATGGGAAATCAAAATTTGGAATAGAAAGATATGCAAGGGGCTTTTTTGATTTGCTAACAGTTGTTTTTATTACTAATTATATCTCACGCCCAATGCATTTATTGGGAGGCATCGGGTCCCTCTTTTTTGGCTTTGGAAGTATTTTGTTTATGTATCTTTTTTTTGGAAGATGGTTAATGGGTGAATCAATCGGCTCTAGTCCTATGTTTGCCATAAGTATATTTTGTATGGCAGTAGGGATACAAATTTTTGTTGTTGGTCTTTTGGCGGAATTAGTAGTTTATAATCGCGAACGTGAAGATAAAGCACAATATTCTATTATTAAAAAACAATTTGAAACTCATTAGATTTTTTGGTACTTCCTTAATTGCTACAACCATAGATTTTTGTTTGTATGTATTATTGCTATCAAGCTTGTCGCCAACTTTAGCACATATTGTTAGTGCAACTAGTGGAATGGTTGTTAATTTTATCTTGCAGCGTCGCTGGGTCTTTAATCCAACACGCTCAATGGGGGTTTCATTTCTGTTGTCTGCTTTATTCTCTTTAGGAGGAGTATTCCTGGGTGCTATATTGGTTTATTTTTTTACACAAGCAACATTGCTAAAAGATTTTGAAATTATTGCAAAGTTAATAACAATTGCAATTGTTTTTGTATATAACTATTTAACTAAAAAAATTGCTTTTGGTGATCGAGTATGATAAAAAAAATTAGTAACTTTGTTTTAACGTATTTTTCATGGTTTATATTTGGATATGCAATTTTTTTAATAATTGTTCGTCTATTAGTAACAGATATTGCAGTATTAGATGAGTCAGAACAACTTGTTACTGGAAATTTTTTTGCACTTGGATACAATCAACAACCTCCACTTTATTCATGGATACAAAACATTGTATTTCAAATTTTTGGTATATCTATTTTGAGTTTAAGTTTACTGAAGAATTTTTTTATTTTTATAATTTATCTATTTATTTATAAATTGGGTATTTTGATATATCAAGATAAAGAAAAAGCTGTATTGGGAGCTCTTTCTTTAATGTTGGTTCCACAGATAGTTTGGTCGGCACAAGTTGACCAAGTCCATACTGTTATGCTCACTGCGATGAGTGTTTTAACTGTATATTGGGTCTTTAAAATGCTTTATAAAGATAGATCCAGTACTTTTGATTTTGTAGTTTTAGGCTTATTTTGCGCAATGGGATTTTTGGCAAAATATAATTTTTTATTAGTTGTTATTAGCTTATTGATTGTGTTGCTATTTAATCGTACATACCGTATTAAATTTTTTGAAAAACGCCTTTGGATAACTATAGGCATAGGAATAGCACTCGTGTTGCCGCATGTTTGGTGGGCCGTTAATCACTTTGACTTTGTGACTGGTCGTACAGTAGAACGAATGGGTGTAGGTAAAGTAGACGATTTTGGTCGATTAAAAGCACTTGGTAGTTTAGGTTTGGCGACTTTGTTGTTTATAAGCCCGTTTTGGTTGTTTTTTCTCGGTTTTTTTGGGCGCACATTCAATAAAATACGGCCTGGTTGCACAACATGGTTTTTGGGCAAATATATGATAAATACAATGGTATTGTTAGTGGTTATAGTACTCATTCTTGAAGCAACAAATATAAAAGAACGTTGGCTTCAGCCATATCTTGTTTTTTTTCCGCTCTTTGCATTTGGCTTTGTCGAACGTATTAAATCAGAAGTTCAATTGCAAAGATATATTGCAACAGCGCTAGCAGCTGCAACTATCGCCTCTCTTGTCATGATATTGCGACCTTGGTTAATAGATATTCGGCAAAAACCAAGTAGAGCAAATTATCCATTTTCAATTTTGGCTCAAGAGTTACGTTCAGAAATTGAAAATGAAAAGAGTTTATTAATTTATGGAGAAGATAAATTTATAGCAGGAAACCTAAAGTTGTTTTTTTCACAAGCAACAGTATATACTCCGCATATTCCATTTCAACCATATAAGCTTGGCAAAGAAGTGTTGTTTGTTTATTCTCAAAAAAATAAGCCATCTAAAAAGATAGATGAATTGGTAAAAAAAGGCTACTTGTGTAAAGAAAAAAGCTTTTCTATATCATATTATCATTCTAATTATTTAAAATATTCACCTAAAATTACTTTATGTAAGATTTAATGATATTTCTCAATTTTTTAAAGAGTTTCAGAAAATGGTAGTTTTGCAGATAGAAATTTGCAATCTTGTATGATAGGGATTGAGTGTTTATATACTTATATCCATCTTGAAATTTTCGTGAGAGTTTTAAATATTCTACATATTTTCCTATGCTACCAAAGTAGTTTCTTTTAAGATTTGCATCGATAGTTGCAATTTTCCCATTAGTAAATATAAAATTTTTTTGTTGAGGATCTCCATGCAAGTATCCAAGTGAGTGAATATGTTTTAAAACTGCAATAATCTCTCGTGAATGCATATTGCTAGCAAGGCTACCTTCGATGTATTCATAAATCATTTTAGATGAAATAACCATGCCAAATTTTCGATACTCAATACAAGCTAAAGGGCGATTTGTAAGAATATTGTGTTTGCGTAATATTTTCATGCTTTCTAAAGAGCTCATTGCTTCACTTTTGCGAAAAAGAGTTAAAAAACGTATCCAATAGCGCCTATCTTTATCAGAAGGCTTTTTAACAACAATTTTTTTTCCCTGAATGCTTATTAACTTTACAGTGCTTCGTCTATTGTCTTTGAGGTAGATTCCTTCAAGTTTTTCAATGGTTGTGACATCAAAAAAAATTTCTGAGTTGTTAAAATAGGTAATGAACTGTTTCGTTGAAAATTTTCTCTTTAATTTTTTTGTTAAATTTATAAGATTTTTCATCTTTATAAAAACTCACTGATGTTGTCTAGTCCTTCCTCAAGCTCAATATTGTCAAAATAGTTCCTAATTGTATTTTGGCTTTTTTGAGGAGGTATTCCGTCTGGATAAAATGTTTTGTCATAAATGGCTGTTGACCATGGACCAAAAGGAGCGGCTCTTTTCCAATTGGTAGGACCAAAAATCCCAATTGTTGGAGTTTTTTGAACAGCTGAAATATGCATTGCCGCTGAATCTGTTGATATGGTTAAATAAGCTTTAGTAAGAACTTCTTTTAGTTCTTGTAGAGTTGTTTTTCCAGCCAATACTTTTATATTTCCAATAAGGTGCTTAGAAATATGTTCAATATACTCTTGCTCATTTTTATCACCAGTAAGTACAAAAGGTAAATTATATCTTTCATACAAAATTTTGTTAATTTCCTTCCACTTTTCTATCGGAAGACGCTTTGAGAGCCATTTTGGACTAGAACCACAATTTAAAACGACATAAGTTTTTTCTTTTTTAGTGAAAGTTCTATCAAGTGAATTAATGCAATTTGAAGGCTTGGCAATCTTGTAAAAAATATCTGATGGTATTGATGTTGCAATATTGTGATTATTGTATGTTTTTATTCCAGCAAATTTTGTAATTAAAAAACTTCTATCGTTGCATTGGAAATCAAATAATATGTTAAAATTTCTCTTCCTAATATTAAAAATTAACTTTGTAACTTCAAATAGTTTTTTATTTTTTAAAATCATAAAATCATAAAATTCATCTTTTAAAAGTTCGTACCCCATAGGTGAAGTAATTATGGTTGGCCTGTGCTTAAAAGCGCGTAATGCAGGAATAGTAGATGCGATATCTCCTAAAGCACTAAATCGTAATGCTGCAATTTTCATTTCTAGTTTAATTCCTTTATTTAATAAATTTGAACTTCGATTATAACTCTGGTTTGAACCAGAGTGCTAGTTTAATTAGTACTCTTGTATCTGTAAGCAGTAAAACTTTTATCATGTCATCTCTCATTTTTTAAAAGTTTATTATAGACTTTAATTGTTTCATCAGTCATAAAATCAACCGATAAAACTGATTGGGCTTTTGAAAAAATAGGCTTAAAGTCATTTATAACCGTATCATAATTTGATTGAATATAGTCAATTTTTTTAGCCAGCTCTTCATGGGAGTCGTGTGGGATAATGTACTTTTTTCCAATAAATTTTTCAATATCTGAAACAGGGGTTGAAACAAAAGGAAGATTGTGAAACATAGCTTCTACAAAAGTATATGGGAAACCTTCGTTTTGTGAAGTCATCACAAATAGATGAGAATTTTTTAATACTTTAGATACCTCTTTTAAGGCAAGCGGCCCAGTAAAGAAGACTTTCTCTTCTATATTGAGTTTTTTTGCCAATTCCAAAAGAGATTGTTTTTCGGGACCATCACCAACTATAAATAGTTTTCCATCGATATTTGCAAAGGCTTTGATTAGAAG
>DDHL01000104.1:11802-19878 GCA_002352945.1 Campylobacteraceae bacterium UBA1877
AAAGGCTTTGATTAGAATTTCAATTTTTTTAACCTTTACTAGCCTTGCTACTGTACATACTTGAAAATTTGCTTTATTTTTGATTTGTTCTTTGTTTGATAGGGCTAGGTATTTATCTGCGTTGATTCCATTATAGATAGTTTGTTTTTTAACTGTTTTGAGCTTCTTTCCAATTGAGCTTGAGACCGTAATCACATAGTCCATCTTTTCAAAAGCATGCAACCTTTTTTTAAGATTGTGCAGTGTAGCAACAGTGGGAGTTCTTAAAAGTGGTTTTAATGTGGCAATCATAGAGGTTGCTTTATTGGCTTGGGCATGGATAATATCAAATTCGCCTTCTTTTATAATTTGATACAATTTAAAAAGCATGAGGGGGTTATATCGACTTTTAGCAAGATTTAAAGGAATAAAATTGACTGATTTAAAATCATTTTTAAATTTAGGATGAGCAATAACTGTTACATCCAATCCTCTATTTGCTAGGGTTTTTGAAAGCTCAATCACATGTTTTTCAAGGCCGCCATTTCCACTGCTAGTGCCTAGAATTTGCGCAATTTTCATATTTGTATTCCTCGTTTAAATATTCAATAATTTCAATTATATTTTTAAAAATTACTTTATTATCTATAGGGCAATTCCTCCATACACTTCCAAAGTAGCCTCGCACATGCGCTCAAGCGAAAAGTTTTTTTGAATATAGCTAGCTCCATCAAAGCGCATTTCTTTGGCCTTTTCGATCGCATCTGCCAAGGCTTGTTCATCTTCTATTGGCACAAAAAGTCCATTTTTGCCCTCTAAGATTATATCAAGCACGCCTCCATGGCGCGTTGCAACAACTGGAGTATTTAAAGCAAGGGCTTCAGCTACGGAGCGGCCAAAACTTTCTGGCTTTTTTGAGCTGCTTATGACAACATCACTTAGGGCGTAAATTTCTGCTATCTTGGTTTGGCTACCTGTAAAAATGATCCTATTTTTTACATGTAAAGTATCGCATAGTTCTTTAAGAGAATGAAAATATGCCTTTTTATCATCCCGCACTCCGCCAACAATCAACCCTTTTATATTTGGGTATTTTTTTTGTAATTTAGCAATAGCCTTAATAAAAGTTTCATAATCTTTCAATTGAGTGATGCGTCCAACGCTTGTAATAACCAAAGCTTCTTCTAAAGACCATCTTTTTTTGGCATCTTCAATCCAACCATAATCAATATTTTCTTGATTAAACTGCCTTAAATCAACCCCTCTTGGTATAACGCGAATCAGCTCATCTTTAGTTTTATAATGCTTTTTAATATGCTCTTTTATGGCATTGCTAACGCAAATTACACGGTCTGCTTTTGTCATAATAGCACTATAAAAATTTATGCTATTAAAGCCGTGTACAGTTGAAACAACTGGTAATTTTAAAGCTTTGTTTGCAAAATAAACCATCCAAGCAGGTACCCGGCTTCTTACATGTAAAAGATTTGGCGAAAGCTTTTTTAATGTGCGATAAAGCTTAAAAATACGCCATGGTGCAGTTAGTGGATTTTTGCTACAAACATCAATTTGAATATGCACTCCGCCATCTTGGGTGATTTGTGAAACAAGTTTGCCGCCATTGCTTATTACTACGCTTTTAATTTTGCGTTTAATTAATTCACGGTTCAAGTCTACTGTACCGCGCTCAACTCCGCCCTCGTTTAGTTCGGGTAGTATTTGCACAACCTTCAAGCCAACTCCTTTTTAAGCGCAGCTACTAAATCATATTTTTTTACATGTAAAAGAGGTTTTCCCAGCCATGTGGCATATCCATTTTCAACTAAAAAGTTGGCAAATTGGTGGTATTTATTATCCTTTTTTGTGCTTTTTAGTGGCATGATATGGATCTTTGCCTTTCCCCAACAAACTGCCTGACTGAGCATTGATGTGGAATCTTGCGTGATGCAAACATCTTGGCACTCATTTAAAAAATCCCCCACTGGATTTTTTGGATTTTTTGAGTAGATGATTTTAAATTCGCATTCTGTTTGTTCAATGAGATTTTCTACATCCAAAGGTGTTCGGGGTGAAGTGGTAATTGCAAGTTTGCTCTCTGGAAAAATCTGCTCGATTAAATTTAAGTGCTTTCGTATTTCGCTAGCTTTACATGTAAAATTGGAATTGCTTCCGCCAATAATTACTCCAACAGTTGGTTTTAGAGCCTTAAAAATTCCTTTAAAATCATTTTGACAAATATTTACATGTAAAGGGGTAATATTTGGCTTTTTGGGCGGATTGTCATGAACCATCGCAAAGATATGTTTAAAATCTTTTAGCCTATAGCCTCGTGGCAACATGAGAGCAATTATAGGAATATTTAGCTTTTTTTTAAAAAATTTTGCTGGATAATAAGTCGTTGAGCCTGCGCAGACAATAGCATCAAAACTCTCTTTTGGCAAACCTTCATGCCTAAAAATCTTTACATGTAAACCAAAAAAATCAAATACATATGAGAGCATCTTTTTCCATGAAGAGGTGTAAGATACATAACAAATCTCATACTTGCTTCCTAAAAGCGAAGCGTAGGCGATCGATTGATTTTCATGGCCTTTTTTGCCATCACTTATAATAAGCAGTTTCAAATTTTCCACCGATTGTGCATCCAAAACCACTGCTCTGGCGCTTGACGCACTGCTCGTTCAAAAATATCATTGTAGTGCTGCGTTAAGAGCGAAACCTTTTTTTCTTCAGGCAAAGAGTCGTCAAATTCAAGATTGGCTTCACCTTCAAAGACAATGCGATATTTTCCATCTGGTTCTCTTAATATAAAAATTGGCAGCACCAAAGGGTTGTAGCGCAGTTTCATCTTTGCAACAGAAATGGTAGTGTAGCAGGGTAAGCCAAAAAAAGTGCTCATTGTGCCGTTTACTGCATTTGCTTTTTGGTCAATGAGGATACCTATATTTTCTTTATTCCGAAGCGCTTTTACCATGTGCATCATGGCCTTTTGTTTAAAAACATTTTTATTTCCATAACGCTCCCTAAATGGAGTTGTTAGGTTGTACTCGATAAGCCGGTTTGTTCCTCTTCTTCCAATAACTGTCATTGGATAGCCATTAAGCGCTACAAAGTGCGCTAGTAGCTCCCAATTGCCAAAGTGTGCAGTGGTAAAAATAATACTTCTATTTTCTTTATCCAATTTTGCTAGTTTGTCTAAAACTTCTTTAGCGTTTTGGATTGATTCATTGATATCAAAACGCTCATTTATAAGCAGCAAAATGTCAGCGACCGTTCTAGCTGTAGCTGTAAAATTTGATTTTGCTAGCTCTTTAATTTTTTGTTTGTCATACTCTGGGTAAGCATTGGTTAAATTCTTTATTGCAACTTCTCGCCGTTTTTTTAATATCCAAAAAAAGAAAATACCTAGTGCGTGAAAAAGTTTATAAAGCCACGATTTTGGTAAAAATTTGGCAAGCCACACAAAAAATAAAACCAAGCGATATTCAATTTGCTTGTCCAAGCCTTTATCCTTATGCTAAACTAAGCTATAATTGTACAAATTCTAACCCAAAAAGAGGATTAATGCTTGCAATATTTGACATTGAAACCATTCCAGACAGTGAGCTTTTGCGAAAGATTTATGGCTTTGAAGGTGATGATGCAGCGGTTGCAAAAGAGGGTGTTATCGCTCAAGAAGAGGAGACTGGAAGCGGGTTCTTGCCACTGCCATTTCACAAAATTGTAACAATTTCTGCTGTAATTGCTGATGATTATGGACTTTTCAAAAAAGTTAGCAGCATCGATGGGGATAGTGAAGAGTCATTAATTAGGGCTTTTTTGGGTTTTATTGACAAATACAATCCAAAGCTTATCTCTTTTAATGGACGCAGCTTTGATATGCCTCTTTTGATGATTAGAGCTTTGAAATATAACCTCTCTTGTCCAGCCTATTTTGATACAAATGACAGCTCCTTGGGAAAAAACAAATGGGAGCATTATCGGGCAAGATTTAGCGACCGTTTCCATGTAGATGTAATGGATCATCTTGGCGATTTTGGAGCAGCTAGAGGTGTAAGACTTGATCATGTGTGCGCAATGGCGGGGCTTCCTGGAAAATATGATGTGCATGGCGATCAGGTAATGGAGCTCTATTTTGAAAATAAGCTTGACAAAATCCAAGCATATTGTGAAAGCGATGTTTTAAATACCTATTGGCTCTATTTAAAATATGAATTATTAAAAGGAAATCTTACTAGCAAAGATTACATGAGAGCACTGCAGTTGATGTTTGAGAAAATGCCAAAAGAGCGGGATTATACTGAAGTTTTTCAAAGCTATATAAAAAAAGAGCTAGAAAAAGTAGAGTAATCTTTACATGTAAAAAATGTTAAAATCTGTAACATACCACTGAAAAATTTTGCAAATAATCACTTAATTATATTAAATATTAATTTTTATATTTGTATAAATGACAATGTAATGATTTTATAAGGAGTTGTTATGTTGCGAATTTCACTGTTATGGTTGGTGTTTGTAGGTATGCTTTTAGCTGCGGTAAATATCAATACAGCTTCCATTAAAAGCTTACTGGATTAAAAGGCATTGGTGAGGCTAAAGCAAAGGCAATAGTTGAATATCGCGAGTCTAACGGAAAGTTTAATAGCGTAGATGAGCTTTCAAAGGTTAAAGGAATTGGTCAAAAAACAGTTGAAAAATTAAAAAGCGAAATAACTGTTGATTGATTTAAGGCCCGCTGGGCCTTTAGTGCCGATTTATCCTTGCTTTGCTACAATTGAGCTTTAACTTAGCAAAGGGTGCGTATGCGAGTTTTAGTTACAGGCACAGCGGGATTTATCGGATTTCATGTTGCAAACCGTCTTTTAGAGCGTGGTGATACGGTTGTTGGACTTGATTCAATTAATGATTATTATGATGTTCGTGTTAAATATGGCCGGCTTAATTACGCCGGAATTGAAAAAGATAGAATTGAGCCAAACAAGCTTGTCCAAAGCTCAAAACATGAAAATTATAAATTTATCCAACTTGATTTAACTCAAAGTGAAGAGTTAAATACCCTTTTTAAAGACCAGTCTTTTGATGCTGTCTGTCATTTGGCAGCCCAAGCTGGAGTTCGGTACTCTCTAACAAATCCACACGCTTATATGCAAAGTAATATCATTGGATTTTTGAATATTCTTGAAGCTTGCAGACATTACAAGGTTATGAATCTAGCTTATGCTTCAAGCAGCTCAGTTTATGGTTTAAATGAAAACTTACCATTTTCAACAAGCGATAATGTGGACCACCCAATCAGCCTTTATGCAGCTAGCAAAAAATCCAATGAACTTATGGCGCACACTTACAGCCACCTTTTTGGGTTGTGCACAACAGGGCTGCGTTTTTTTACTGTTTATGGTCCTTGGGGCAGACCAGATATGGCACTTTTTTTATACGTAAAAGCTGCTCTTGGAAATAAGCCAATTGATGTATTTAATTATGGAAATATGGAACGAGACTTTACTTATATTGATGATATAGTTGAAGGCGTTATAAGGGTAATTGACAATCCAGCTACTCCTAAAATTCCAAGGGATGCAAATGATCCATCCACTTCAAGTGCGCCTTATAAAATTTATAACATTGGCAACAATGCTCCGGTTAAGTTGATGGATTTTATAGATGCAATTGAAAATAAACTTGGCAAAAAAGTAAAGCGAAACTTGCTTCCGCTCCAAGCCGGAGATGTACCTGCAACCTATGCAAATGTAAATGATTTGGTCGAAGATTTAGGCTATAAACCGGCAACTTCTATTCAAGAAGGTATTGATAAGTTTGTGGATTGGTATTTGGACTTTTTTAAGGTAAATGTGTGAAAAAGGTTATATTGCTTCTTTTTTTAGCAGTTTTTTTAATTGCCAAGCCGCGTTCATTGATGCTGCTTGAAACCTACAAAGACCAAAATATCTCAGGCTATCTTATGAGCGAAAAACTTGATGGCATAAGAGCCTATTGGGATGGCAAAAAGCTTTATTCAAGAGGAGGATATGCTTTTGCTGCGCCAAGCTGGTTTGTAAAAGATTTTCCCGATTTTGCTCTTGATGGTGAGCTTTGGAGCAAAAGGGGAGAATTTGAAAAAATCCAGTCTATTACCTCCCAATTAACACCACATGATGGATGGAGAGAGCTTGGATTTTATGTTTTTGATGTTCCCGATGCAAAGGGCGGCTTGATGCAAAGATTAGAAAAGTTAGAAAATTATATAAAAGAAAAAGAACCTGCATTTTTACATAAAATTCCTCAATACGTTTGCAAAGATGCAAACCATGCAAGAGCATTTCACCAAAAAGTCGAACAACTTGGCGGAGAGGGCATTGTACTTCGAAATCCAAATGCGCCCTATGAAGGTTTTCGCACCCAAAATGCACTTAAATTAAAATCATACGACGATGCGGAGTGTACCGTGATTGCCCATCATGAGGGAAAAGGAAAGTATAAAGGATTGCTTGGAGCCTTTACATGTAAAGATGCATTTGGCAGAGTTTTTCGTATTGGCTCGGGTTTGAGCGATAAAGATAGGCGCAATCCCCCGCCAATTGGGGCAATAATAACATATAAATTTAACGGGTTTACTGCTAATAATTTACCAAGATTTCCAGTATATTTACATATAAGAAAGGTACCATAATGGCATTACTAATAACAGGAGCAGCTGGATACATCGGCTCACATGTCTTAAAACTTGTACTTGAAAAGAGCTCAAAAGATGTTACTGTGATTGACAATTTTTCAACAGGGACAAAAGAGCGTCTTGAGACTTTGCAAAAGATACGCAATTTTAATGTAATAAATGCAGATTTGTCTGAAGGCAAGATTATACAAGATGTCTTAAAAGATTATAACATTGATGAGATTATCCATTTTGCAGCTTCAATTGTTGTGCCAGAATCTGTTGAGAATCCACTAAAGTACTATTCAAACAATACCGCAAATACAATCGGTTTAGTTCGTGCATCCATTGAAGCTGGAGTAAAGAAGTTTATCTTCTCATCCACAGCGGCTGTTTATGGCGAGCCTAAGCAGGTTCCAGTAAGCGAATCAACGCCTCTTGAGCCAATCAATCCTTATGGAATGAGCAAATTAATGAGCGAAAGAGTCATCCGCGATGCAAGTTTGGCTCATAAGGATTTTAAACATGTGATTTTGCGCTACTTTAATGTAGCCGGCGCTGCTATGGATGGAAGTATTGGCCAGTCATTTCCCAATGCAACCCATCTTATAAAAGTTGCGGCTCAAACAGCGCTTGGCAAGCGTCAAGTCTTATCAATTTACGGCGATGATTATCCCACAAAAGATGGAACGTGCGTGCGCGATTATATACATGTAGAGGATTTAGCAAGTGCTCATCTAAAATCTCTTGAATATCTTGATTCAAATGAGAGTGATACATTTAATGTAGGCTATGGACGCGGCTTTAGCGTTTTGGAAGTTTTAGAAGCAATGGATCGGGTTGCTGGATTTAAAATTCCACGCAAAATGGCTCCACGCAGAGCAGGAGATCCAGCTATTTTGATTTCAGATGTTAATAAGATAAAATCACTCATGCCTTGGAAACCTCAATATGAAGATTTAGATAAAATTTGTGCAAGCGCCTTGGCATGGGAAAGGAAGATTAAATGAGATTGTGTGTTATTGGAACAGGCTATGTAGGATTAGTAACCGGTACGTGTTTTGCACAAATGGGAAATGATGTTACCTGCGTTGATATAGATGAGGCTAAAATTGAAAAATTAAATAAAGGTATTGTTCCCATATATGAGCCTGGACTTGAAGAGATGGTAAAAGAAAATAGTGCTAGAAAAACCTTGCATTTTAGCACCGATTTAAACTCCTCTTTAAAAGATGCCCAAATTGCCTTTATTGCGGTTGGAACTCCTATGGGAGAGGATGGAAGTGCGGATTTGCGCTATGTTTTAGAAGTGGCAAAAAATATAGGAGCATGTATGCAAAATCCGCTCATTGTGGTAGATAAGTCAACAGTTCCGGTTGGAACAGCCGATAAAGTAAGAGAAACAATTCAAAAAGCCCTTGATGGCCGAGGAGTGCAAATAGAGTTTG
>DDHL01000104.1:20112-24862 GCA_002352945.1 Campylobacteraceae bacterium UBA1877
GAGTGCAAATAGAGTTTGATGTAGTATCAAATCCTGAGTTTTTAAAAGAGGGTGCAGCAATTAAAGATTTTATGAAACCAGATAGAGTTATTGTGGGTGCTCAAAACGAAGAGAGCTTTGCGATTATGCGTGAACTTTATGCTCCATTTATGATGCACCATGACCGCTTTATTGGAATGGATATCAAAAGCGCTGAAATGACAAAATATGCTGCTAATGCTATGCTTGCTACTAAAATTAGTTTTATAAATGAGATAGCAAATATTTGTGAGCGGGTTGGAGCCGATGTTAATGCAGTAAGAAACGGTATTGGTTCAGATAGCAGAATTGGGTATAGCTTTATCTATCCAGGTTGTGGTTATGGTGGTAGCTGCTTTCCAAAAGATGTTCAAGCTTTAACAAAGAGTGCTAAAGATGTGGGGTATGAGCCAAAAATTTTAATGGCAGTTGAAGCCGTAAATGAGGCTCAAAAAACCCTTTTGGTTCGTAAAATCACTCAACGTTTTGGTAATGATTTGCAAGGCTACACAATCGCACTTTGGGGATTGGCATTTAAGCCAGAAACTGACGATATGCGCGAAGCTTCCTCTTTAAAATTGATTGAAGGCCTTGGAAAGCTTGGAGCTAAAGTTATGGCGTATGATCCAAAGGCTATGGATGAGGCAAAGAGATTTTATTTAAAAGATGCTTTACATGTAAACTATGCATCTAACAAGTATGATGTTTTAAATGGAGCTGATGCGGTTGTTTTGGTAACTGAGTGGCAAGAGTTTAGAAGTCCAGATTTTATGGAGATGAAAAAACGATTAAAAAATCCCATCTTTTTTGATGGACGCAATCAGTTTGATAAAAAGGTGATGCAGCGTCATGGGTTTGAGTATATCCAAATTGGAGTCTAATGCAAAAAATTCTTAGTAAACCTTGGGTTTTAATACTCATTGCACTTAGCTTTAGCATTTTAGTGCGCATGGTTTGGGTGGTTCAATTTAGCGAAATTTCTAGCGTGCGCTTTAATGATGCTTTTATGATAAATACAAATGATGGATATTATTGGGCTGAGGGTGCGCGCGATATTTTAAATGATAGTTACCTTGAAGGCTCAAAATCGCCTGTAAATAGCGCCACATCAATAGTGACTGCCTTTTTAGCCAAAATCCTTCCAATATCTTTTGAAAACCTTATTTTTTATATGCCAGCCTTTTTTGGCTCTTTGATTGTTTTGCCTATAATTTTAATTGGAGCAAGATTGGGCCAGTTGCACGCAGCCTTTATTGCTTCTTTATTAGCTGCAATTACAGTGAGTTATTATAACCGCACTATGGTTGGCTACTATGATACAGATATGCTTAACATTGTTTTGCCGCTATTTATGGTGTGGTCTTTGATTTTAGCTTTTCTAAGCCAAGAAAAAAGCTATATTTTATTTACAGGCTTAGAAATAGTTGCATATAGGTGGTGGTATCCTCAAAGTTACGCTTTAGAGTTTGCTTTTTTTGGCTTGGTGCTCATCTATGTTTTATTTAAAGAGCGAAATAATCCCTACTTTTTCCAACTGCTTTCAATGATGCTAATAGCCATGATGGGCTTGCCAGATTTAGTGCGCCTTGTTGGTGTATTGGTCTTATATGGCATATTTTTATATACAAATAAATACACAAAAACCCTACTACTTTTTGCTTTGCTAGCCTTTATGCTAACTGGCGGCTTGATGCCTATTTTAGAAAAGTTACAAGGCTATGTTTTTAAAACCCCAACCTTTGTTTTAGAAGATGAAATTCCACTGCACTTTTTTAGTGTAATGCAAACTATCCGCGAGGCGTCTAATATACCATTTGATGTTTTTGCAGCACGCATTAGTGGCCATTGGAGTAGTTTTATTGTATCAATGATTGGTTATATTTTGCTACTAAAGCGTTATCGAATAATGTTTCTTAGTTTGCCAATGCTTGGACTTGGTTTTTTAGCTTATGTTGGAGGACTTAGATTTACAATTTATGCAGTGCCCATAGCTGCTTTGGGAATGGGATATTTTATTGTTTTAGCGGGTGAATTTTTTAAGCAAAAGATTTTTAGCCAAAGAAATAGCAGCTTTTTATATGGCGCATGGATTTTTGTTGCATCTATCAT
This sequence comes from Campylobacteraceae bacterium UBA1877, assembly GCA_002352945.1. Classification (GTDB taxonomy): domain Bacteria; phylum Campylobacterota; class Campylobacteria; order Campylobacterales; family Campylobacteraceae; genus UBA1877. The sequence continues at coordinate 22,240 of DDHL01000104.1, forward strand.
GGCGCTTTATCCAAATTTAACTCACATTGTTAACTATAAAGTTCCAACAGTGTTAAACTCTAGTGAAGTTGCCCAGCTTGATGCTTTTTCAAAGGTAAGTAAACCAGCAGACTATACCATAGCATGGTGGGATTATGGCTATCCATTGCGCTATTATGCTAAAACTCAAACCCTCATTGATGGTGGACAGCATAGCGGCGCAGAGAATTTTCCAGTTAGTTTTATCTTTTTTCAAGACCAGCCAAAAGCAGCCGCAATGGCTCGTTTTGCAGTTTCATATGAGGCGAAACGTCGAGCTATTAAATGGAAAGAGCGTCAGTTATCAGAAGATGAGCGCACCAAACTTCCTAGCTCAAATATGAGCTGGATGATCCAAGAGAGCGGTTTTAGTGATTCTAAAGAGTTTTTAAGTGCTTTGCCAAGATTAAAAAAGCCCGAATTTGATGCAAATATTTATCTTTATCTTCCTTTTCGCATGATTCCAATAATGCATACAATTTCTCGCTTTAGCGCTTTAAATCTCATGGATGGATCGCCTAAAAAAAGTCCGTTTTTTCTTTTTACCCAACGCATTCAAGAAGATAAAGATATTTTAAAGTTTGCTTCAAATATTACAATCAACAAAAGCAGTGGCAAAGTTACTCTTGGAAACCAAGAAGCAATGCTAAAAGCCCTTGTTACCGTTTGGTATGATGGTGATGGAAAATTGCACAAAAGCTACAAGCTAATAAACAAAGATGGAAAATTAAATCTTATCTATATGCAATCTTATAAAGGATTTGTTTTGGTTGATGATTTGATGTATGCTTCCACATTTGTTCAGCTTTTTGTGCTTGAAGAGTATGATGATGAGCTCTTTAGCCCAATCTCGCTTACTCCATGGGCAAAAATATATCAAATAAAAAAATAGGAAAAATTATGCAGCATATATTTCGTGAGTATGACATTAGGGGAGTTTTTCAAAAAGATTTAAATAAAGAGGTTATCCAAACCATTGGAAAGCTTTTGGGTGAGCGCATCGCTCAAGTTGGCAAGCAAGTAGCTGTTGGCTACGATGCAAGAACCCATTCGCCAACTATTGCAAACTGGCTCATTAGTGGCCTTAATAGTGCCAATTTGCAAGTTGCTTGTATGGGGCTTGTTCCCACGCCTTGTAACTACTATGCAGGATTTTGCGAAGAAAAAGCCGATGCAACCATTATGGTTACAGGCTCACACAACCCGCCAGAATACAATGGGCTTAAAATCACAATAGATAAAATGCCCTTTTTTGGTGAAGATATTACAGCTTTAGGTAAAGAGGTTGAAAAGTCGCTAAAAAGCCTTCCAGAAAACTTTACATGTAAAAGTATAGATACCCTTCAAAACTATATCGATTTTTTATTAAAGCATTTTGCTCATTTAAAGGGAATGGACACTTCGCTTGTGATTGATTGTGGCAATGGAGCTGTGGGGCCTACGGTTGAAGCGGTTTGCAAGGGGCTTGGATTAAATGCAACTCTTTTACATGTAAAGCCAGATGGAACCTTTCCAAACCACCATCCAGATCCGAGCGAACTTAAAAACCTGCAAGATGTGCAAAAGGTGCTTGAAGATGATAAAGCCAAACTTGGTTTTGCCTTTGATGGAGATGGAGATAGACTTGCAGTTTTAACCAAAAAGCATAACTTCAAAGGCGACCAATTGGTTTTAATGTATGCAAAAGCCATCAAAAATCCACGGATTTTAGGTGAGGTAAAATGCTCACAAGTGATGTATGATGAGGTTGCAAAAATTGGTGAGGTTTACATGTATAAAACCGGCCATAGCAATATCAAAGTAAAAATGAAAGAGTTAAACATAGATGTGGCTGCAGAAGTGAGCGGACACCTCTTTTTTGCAGATAGGTACTTTGGGTATGATGATGCAATCTATGCGATGCTTCGCACATTAGAGCTTGTGCAAAATGGCATGGATTTAGACAGTGAGCTTGAAAAGCTACCCCAAACTTATGCAACCGAAGAGCTTAAAATCCCAACAACTGAAGAGGCAAAGTTTGCTACCATTAATAAACTAAAAGAGTTTTTGCAAAATCCGCCAGATGATTTTCCTAAAATCAAAAAAGTAATCACAGTTGATGGAGTTCGGGTTGTTTTTGAAAAGGGCTGGGGGCTTATAAGAGCTTCAAACACAACTCCACTTTTAGTAGCACGCTTTGAAGCAGCCGATGAGAATTCAAAGCGAATCTACCAAGAAGCAATGGAATCAGCACTAAAAAGTGTGCAAGAGTAACTTAAATAATTATTATTAAACAAGAAGTTTATAACCTTAAAACAAGAGCAAGAGAGAAAAAGAAGCATATTTATATAGCTTTTAACCCAAAATAGTAAACAAACGGTAACAAAATAGGAATTTTTTTAAAATTTAAGCCAAAAATAAGCAAAATTGCTCCTTTTTGGGGTATAATTTTCCTCGTAACAAAAATTTCTAAGGAGTTTACATGAAATTAGCAAAACTTAGCCTTGCTGCTATCGTTGCTGTTGGTACAATGACTTCATTTGCCTCAGCTACCCCTCTAGAAGAAGCGATCAAGGGTGTAGAACTTAACGGTATGCTACGCTATCGCTGGTATAATGAGTCTGAT
>DDHL01000104.1:25115-31030 GCA_002352945.1 Campylobacteraceae bacterium UBA1877
AACCGATATCGCTTATCTTCAAGCTTTGGTTTTACACTTCCTTTAGCTGATAACTTCACTGCTAAAGTTGGATTGTCAACTGATCACAATGATTATACAAAAACAGGTGCATCTTCAGGAAAAGAACTTTCTTATAGTACATGGCATTTAAAATATGCAACCGATGCTTACAATGTAGCAGTTGGTCGTATGGCACTTAACACTCCTTGGACTGACCCAGGCTTTGGTGGTTCAAAAGGTACTGGTGTTCTTGGAATGTATACAGGTCTTGAAGGATGGGCATTTGCTGCAGCTGTATTTAACAGTACTGATAAGGCAAGTGGTGAAGGTACTTATCTTTCAGGCGATTTGGAAAATGTATTTGATAATAGAGATTTATACGCTGCTGCTGCTATTGGTTCTGTTGGACCAGTTAACTTGCAAGTTTGGGCAGCTAAAATGACTGATGCTTTTGATTCATCCGTTTTTGCTCAAGCAGACGTAGCTTATGAAGGCTTTACATTTAAAGTGCAAGCAAACCAACTTGAACTTGCAAAATTTGCAGACGCTGCTGCACGTGAATTTAAAGACGATAAAGGTCTTTTCTGGGGCGTTGAAGCTGGCTTTGCAATGAATGGATTTAAAGTAGGCGCTGGTTATACTCAAAATGATGATGAAATGCCAATTTATACCTTAAATGCTGATGATGCTGGTATGATTAAAGCTGGTAAGCAAATTTACTACAACACAACAAATGCGCTTGATGCTGAAACAATGTTTATCAATGCAGGCTATAGCTTTGATAAATACCGTGTAGGTGCTGGTTATGTTGATGCTTCTATTAAAGAAGATGAAACTGCTACAAAAGATTACGATATGGATGAAATCTATTTCGATCTTGGCTACAAATACAGCAAAAAACTTGACTTTAGTGCATACTACTCAATCTATGAGGGTGATGAAGCTAAGGACGAAAACAACGAACTTCGCTTCCAAGCAATGTACAAATTCTAATTTTAGCTTAGCCTAAAATTTTTGCCCAAGGTGGTTTTACCCCCTTGGGCTTTTTTTATTGTTATTTCAAACTCAATTTGACTAGTCATCCTAAGCTTGATTAATCGTTATCGTGAACTTGATTCAGGACCTACCTTATATACCCTACTTGTTTAATTACTTGCTTACTTAATTACTAGGCTTTACATGTAAAAGTTTCAAATCTAGTTTAGAATAATTAAGGGGCTACTTTCTGTCATGCTGAATTTAATTTACTATCTACTTTTATATGTAAAGAAAATTATATAAGAATAAATGAATAAATAGACTCCGTGTCAAGCACGGAGTGACTAAGGAATGCAGTGACTTACTTCGTCATCCTGAACTTGATTCAGTTAGTCATCCTGAACTTGATTCAGGATCTCTCTTGTCACCCTGAGCTTGACTCAGGGTCTAAAAGAAACTTCACTAGAAACCAAAAATAACAAAACACAAATCCTTCAAACAACCTCACACTAAAATTTAACTTTAGCGTGAGGCAGGGTTAAAATCAAAATTTTATTTTAAATATGAGCCTTGTGAAGTTATGCTAGATTCTTCAGCTGTGCCACTAGGACCAGCTGGAGTTAGTGTGGCATTTGGATTGAGGCTGTAAATATAAGCTGAAACTGATGCAATCTGTTCAGTTGTCATTCCACTTGCGTATTGGTGCATAATGATATTTGTATTTCCGCCATACTCTGGATCGTCTGCATAATTTTCAAGCTGTTCAACAAGGGTTTCTAAAGGCAGTGTGTTTAGTACGCGAGCGCTTGCATATGAGCTTCTATCGGCCTTTTCTCCATGGCACTTATAGCAAGTTCTTTCATAAATCTCTTTACCATATGCAATGTCGCCTTCAGTTACATTATTTCCAAGTAAAGAGTCTATAATACCAACACTTGTATCTCTAATACCGCTTTGAGGCTTTACCTCTTGGATTTCTACTTTGCCATCGGCTGCGTATTTTTCCATGAGTTGTTTGAGCTCTTTTGCAAACTCGCCTTTGGCTTTAAATATGTACTCTTCTTCTGCGCTTGTTAATGACACAATAAGTGCAGTGGCTAAAAAAATACGTCGCATCCAGTTTCCTTGTTAGTTAAGTTAAGTGGACAAGATTATAGCATGGGTTTGTTTATTGCACCATAAACATCAAATTTTGATTGATAATCTTTTTGGGTTATAATACATTTTTCAATTCAAAAGGACACATTAATGACAAATAGAGTTGCTCGTCTATTAGCTAATCTTGATTATCAAAAAATATCAACGTGGTTTTTAGCAATTTTAGGCTTTAGTATCTCTTTTTCTCCAAGCATTGTTAGTATCTCTTTAGGGTTTATGGTTTTATTATTTCTATTAGAGGGAAAATATAAGCAGCGCTTCTCATATATATCAGACAATCCACTAGCTTATATGGCATTTTTGATGGTTTTTTTACATGTAATTGGTTTTTTATGGACAAACGATACTGCTTTAGCCATGCAGACTCTATCTAGGGTTTGGAAATTTTTACTTATTCCATTTTTTATGATGTATATTCGTCGTGATAATATAGCTTTTTTAATGAGTGCTTTCTTGCTTGGCATGGTTGTAAGTGAATTAGTGTCATACTCTATTTGGATAGGATTGATTGAGCCATTTGGAAAAGCAACGAAACTTATACCATCACCTTTTATGTCTTATCCTTACTATACAGCTTTTGCTGCACTTTGTGCTGGACTTTTGATAAATTATCTTCTATTTGATAGACCAAAAAACCGATTTAAAGTGATTTTAACAATCTTTTTTTTGACTACAATATTGATAAACTTGTCATTTACCGGTGGACGTGGAGGGCAAGTTGGTTTTTTTGCCTTGCTTTTTGTGTTTGCTCTAATTTACTATAAAGGAAGGTGGGTAAAAGGAATTTTATCATTTATTTTAGTAGGTTTTACCCTATTTACTTTAGCTTATCAATTTATGCCAATTTTTAAACATCGTGTAGATGCAGGCGTTAAAGAGGTTGTAAATTTTAAACAAGGAGTTCAAAAAGGCTCATTGGATATCCGTTTAGCACTAAATATAAACTATTTTAATGCATTTTTGGATGCTCCACTTATTGGTCATGGAACTGGTGGGTATATTGATGCGTATAAAGAAGCAAATAATCAAAGTGCATATAAAACCCACTTAACACAACCGCATAACATGTATTTGTTAATATTGACTCAGTTTGGGCTTCTTGGCGGTATTTTATTTTTAGTAATTTTTATATATATGTTATGGTATGGATGGCGCAACCAAGATGAATTGCACGCTTTTAGGCTTGCTTTTGTGCTGTTTTGGCTGACAATCATGCTTGTTAATTGGTACTTGTATAGTCACCACACCTTATATCTATTTTTATATTTGTCATCTGTTCTTTTTGCAATTCCGCCAAAAAAGATTCTCTCTTTAAAGACAGGGTTTTTTTGGTTTATCCCGTCAAAAGAGATTTTTTGCTATAATCACCCATTCAAAATTCCAAAGGAAAAGCCACTATGGTTATCCGAGAAATCCAACAATTTGCAGAGATCCGCTACAAAGCAAGAGCATATCTTTGCTACCTTTTTAGTCGTAATATGCCAAATGGCTTACCAGAGCCAAGTTTGGAGACGATTCAAGCAGGTTTAGACAAAATTATTAACGAGGTAAGCGCTTTTGAGGCTTTGTATGTGCTTGATTACAAAGGCGAGCAAATTACTGGCAATATCACGCCAAATGAAAACAGTGAAGAAGGAAAAGGAAAAAACCGTAGCAACAAATCTTACTACTACAGAGCTGTACGTGAAGGGCGATGTGTATTAACTGATCCTTATCCATCATCAATTACAAATGACCTCACAGTAACTGCCGCAATGCCAATTTATGATGACAAGCATGAGCTAAAATATGTAACCTGCATCGATATATCGTTGATTGATATTTTAAAAATGGCTCATCCAAGCTCTTTATATTCAGCATTTGGACATACTGTCAAAGCGGTCTATTCGGCATTTTCGTTAGCGCTTTTTTTGGTGGCAATGTTTTTGTTTATTCAAGGCGTGGAGAGCTTTTTTCATAGCGGTTTTAGCTTTTCAAGCCTAGATGTAAAGGAGATGTTTGAATCAACCATCATCCTTACACTATCATTGGCAATATTTGATTTGGTTAAAACAATTTTTGAAGAGGAAGTCTTAGGGCGCTCTCACAAGGAGAGTACAAGCGGCATTCACAAGACTATGGTGCGATTTTTAGGTTCAATCATCATCGCTTTAGCAATCGAAGCCTTGATGCTAGTATTTAAGTTTGCTATCATAGGGCCCGAAAATATTTTATATGCAGTCTGTCTATTAGCAGGTGTTACTTTATTACTCATTGGACTCTCAATTTACCTGCGTGCTGTAAAATTAAAGGGAGATGATGATAGCTATTATTGATTATGGAGTCGGAAATCTTCAAAGTGTAATAAATGCCTTTGAAAAAGTTGGCGCTAAAACTACATTAGTAAGCGACCCAGATAAGCTTACAGAGTATGATAAGGCAGTTTTGCCAGGTGTTGGCGCTTTTAAAGATGCAATGAAGCATTTACATGTAAAGGGTATGCACGAAGCGGTTTTAGAGTTTGCATCTAGCGGTAAGGCACTTATGGGAATATGCTTAGGGATGCAGCTTCTTTTCCAAAAGAGTCAAGAATTTGGCGAATCAAAAGGGCTTGGCTTGATTCCAGGCGAAGTTGTGCCTTTTGATACAAAGCGCTTTAGTGAACCGCTTAAAGTTCCCCACATGGGTTGGAATACACTAAAAATTGTTAAACAAAATGCCTTAACAAAGGGCTTGCCAGAGTCGGTATATCTATATTTTGTGCACAGTTTTCATGCTATTACAAGTCCAGAATATACAGTTGGAATAACCCATTATGGGTACGATTTTGTAAGTGCAGTTCAAAAAGATAACATTTACGGCTTCCAGCCGCATCCAGAAAAGTCCCATCAATATGGGTTAAAAATATACAAAAATTTTGCGGAGTTATGATGGAAATTTTACCAGCGATTGACCTTAAAGATGGACAGGCTGTTCGCCTTACAAAAGGGCTGATGGATAGTGCTAAAATCTACTCATCTCAGCCATGGGAATTGGCAAAAACCTTTGAGCAGATGGGAGCAAATTGGGTTCACATTGTGGATTTAAATGGTGCATTTGCAGGCGAGCCGCGCAATTTAGAGCAAATTGTTAAAATACGACAAAATTGTAAAATCAAGCTTGAAATTGGTGGAGGAATTCGCGACCTTGATACTATAAGCCGCTATATGGATTTGGGAATTGAGCGTGTGATTTTAGGTTCAATTGCACTAAAAGATCCCGATTTTGTAGCAAAAGCGTGTGAACAAGCTAGAGTAGCTGTTGGTATTGATGCTATTGATGGATATGTAGCAGTAGAGGGGTGGGCTGAAAAATCACAAATAAAGGCTACCGATCTTGCAAAGAAGTTTGCAGGTGTTGGAGTGGATGCAATCATATGCACCGATGTTGGACGAGATGGAACCTTAAGCGGAGTAAATGTGCCTTTTACGCTTGAGATTGCGCGCTCTTCAAAACTAGACACTATTGCAAGTGGAGGTGTTAAAGATATGAGTGACATTGACGCATTGATAAAGACAAATGAAGTTGCAGGTGTGATTGTGGGTAAGGCTTTTTATGAGGGCACTTTGGATTTAGCCAAAGCCATTGCTAAAACAAGATAAAGTAACTTCAAAGTAAAATTGGCTAAAATGAGCTTAAAATATTTAATATGACAAGGATGATACGTGAAACTGCTTGTAGTCGATGATAGCTCAACCATGAGACGCATTATCAAAAACACTTTAGGACGATTAGGACATAAAGATGTCTTAGAGGCTGAG
>DDHL01000104.1:31295-34621 GCA_002352945.1 Campylobacteraceae bacterium UBA1877
ACAGACTGGAATATGCCTGAAATGAATGGGCTTGAATTGGTCCAGAAAGTTCGCGCAGACGAAAAGTATATTGACATGCCTATTATCATGGTAACCACTGAAGGCGGAAAGGCCGAGGTAATCACTGCGCTTAAAGCGGGAGTTAATAACTATATTGTTAAACCATTTACTCCTCAGGTTCTAAAAGAGAAACTTGAAGACGTTTTATCAAATTAATCTCTAATGCAGCAAACCTACAATCAACTCCAAATAACTCCCTCATACGCTCACGATGAATTAACTGATTTGATTTTTTCTTTAGGCATTGATGCCGTTGAGCGTGATGGAGATACGCTTATAGTTCGAACACAAGAGCCTGTTGAGATGCTGATTTTTGGCATAGAATCTTTTGCCAAAGCCTTAGAAGAAAAAGTCTCAAAACCTTTAAATTTGCGCATTGTTCAAAGTGTTGAATCAAACAAAGACTGGATTGAAGCGTACCGCTCATCCATTAAACCAGTTGAAGCAAAAAAGTTTTATATATACCCAAGCTGGGAGAAGCCAAAAGAGGGAAAAATTAATGTCTGTATCGATCCGGCACTCGCTTTTGGTTCAGGTCACCATGAAAGCACCTATGGGTGTTTAATTGCATTGCAACATTATTTACCAAAAAATGCTACACTTTTGGACGTTGGATGCGGCAGTGGAATTTTAGCAATTGCCGCTTCAAAGCTAGGCGCAAAGGCAACTGTTTGCGACACAGATTCACTAGCGCTTGAAAGTGCGCGCTCTAACGCAAAGCTTAATGGTGTTACTTTTGATTCAAGCTGGGTTGGATCGGTCGATAAGGCTACATGTAAATATGATGTAGTAGTTGCAAATATCATTGCCGATGTGCTAATAACGCTTGCAAAGGATTTACAAAAAGTATTAAATCCTAATGGAATTTTAATTTTGTCGGGAATTTTAGAAAAATATGCCCCGCGAGTACAAGAGCGTTTTAATGCGCTTACATGTAAAGAAATTTACCACGATAATGAGTGGTGTACGATGATATTTCAGAAAGGGAAGTCTCAAAAATGAGTTCAAAACGAAATGATGATCGCAGAAATGATCAAAATAATAATTTTTTTAACCAAAACCCTCTTTTAGTTTTTGCAATTTTTTCTATTGTGATTGTAATGATTTTTAAAAGCCTTACAGGCGGTCAAGAGGGAACAGCCTTTGGTGTGGGCTCTCAAAGCACCCAGACAAAAAATGTCAATTACTATGAGTTTAAAGAGTTAGTAAGAAACAAGGCTGTTGATTATGTGGCTATTGGTCAAACTACCATTCGAGGATTTAGCGATAGCGGTACAGGGCGAATTGCATACATAACTAAAAAAGTTGGCGAAGATTCTACCTTGATTCCGCTTTTAGATGAGCAAAAAATCCCATATGGCGGTTATAGTGAAACAAACTGGTTTACAGATATTCTCTTCTCATGGGTTTTACCAATTTTCATATTCTTTGGAATTTGGATGTTTTTGGCAAGCCGAATGCAAAAGAATATGGGTGGTGGAATTTTAGGAATGGGAAGCAGCAAAAAGCTTGTAAATTCTGAAAAACCCAATGTAAAATTTACAGATGTTGCCGGAGTTGAAGAGGCAAAAGATGAAGTTATGGAAATTGTCGATTTTCTTAAATTTCCAGACCGCTACATTAAGTTAGGTGCAAAAATCCCAAAGGGGGTTTTGTTGGTTGGACCTCCGGGCACTGGTAAGACCCTTTTGGCTAAGGCAGTTGCTGGTGAGGCTGATGTGCCTTTCTTTTCAGTGTCAGGTTCAAGTTTTATTGAAATGTTTGTTGGGGTTGGTGCAAGCCGCGTTAGAGATCTATTTGAAAATGCAAAAAAAGAGGCTCCAGCAATAGTTTTTATTGATGAGATTGATGCCATTGGTAAAAGCAGAGCAGCAAGTGGAATGATGGGCGGAAATGATGAGCGCGAACAAACCCTAAACCAGCTACTAGCTGAAATGGATGGATTTAGTTCCGATACGTCACCAGTTATTGTTTTAGCTGCAACCAACCGACCTGAAGTTTTAGATGCAGCCTTGCTGCGCCCTGGCCGGTTTGATCGTCAAGTGCTTGTAGATAAGCCAGATTTTAAAGGCAGGGTTGATATCTTAAAAGTGCATGTTGAAAATATCAAATTATCAAAAGATGTGGATTTAGAAGAGATTGGCCGTCTTACTGCTGGTTTGGCCGGTGCGGATTTGGCAAATATTATCAACGAAGCTGCACTTTTGGCAGGTCGAAAATCAAAACCGTATGTTGAGCAGCGCGATTTAGTTGAAGCGGTTGAGCGGGCTATTGCTGGATTGGAGAAAAAATCCCGCCGAATCAATCCAAAAGAGAAAAAGATTGTTGCGTATCACGAAAGTGGACACGCCCTTATGGCTGAAACTACAAGAGGTGCAAAAAGGGTTTCAAAAGTATCGATTATTCCTCGTGGATTAGCGGCCTTAGGTTATACGTTAAACAAACCTGAAGAGAATAAATTTTTAATGCAGCGCCATGAGCTTATAGCTGAGGTTGATGTGCTTTTAGGCGGCAGGGCGGCCGAAGAGGTTTTTATTGGTGAAATCTCAACTGGTGCTGGAAATGATTTAGAAAGAGCAACTGATATTATTAAATCTATGGTTAGCATGTATGGAATGAGTGATGTTGCAGGGCTTATGGTTCTTGAAAAGCAGCGCAGTACATTTTTAGGCGGAGGATACAATAACCAAAGAGAGTATAGCGATAAGATGGCCGAAGATGTAGATATATTTGTTAAAAATCTACTCCAAGCACGCTATGAAGCTGTTAAAGAGCGTTTAAAAGAGTACTCTGGTGCGATTGAGCAAATGGTTGAAGCGCTATACGAAAAAGAGCATATTGAAGGCGAATTGGTTCGAGAGATTATTGAAAATTATGAAAAAGAGCATGGGCTTGAAAGCAAGCTTCAACCTCTTGAGAGTGATGATGATGATATCAAATCGGCCAAAAGTTCAAAAGAGGATTCAAATTCAAGCTCAGAAGATTTGTCTAAAAATTCAGATTCAGATGATGAGGTAAAACCCTAAATGAGGATAAAACCGCGCACTTTTATCATCGCCAAAGAGGGCTGGGTTAGAATAGCTATTGCTCTTATTGTGTGGTTGATTGCAATTTGGATTGAGTTTTTGCCATGGGTTTTCTTTTTAATTTTTTTATCTCTTATTTGGCTGTATAGAAATCCAGAAAGGATTGCAGACGAAGATGATCCTATGGCAATAGTTGCTCCCATAGATGGTAAAATTTGTGCGATTAAACAAGTAAAAGTT
>DDHL01000104.1:34832-36704 GCA_002352945.1 Campylobacteraceae bacterium UBA1877
AAGTTGCAGAGAATAAAAAGCCACTTTTGTGTATTCAAATAGAAGGCTCATTTTTTGGAGCAGGTTTTTTACGTGCTCCAAGAGACTTTTCTCTTAAAGCTTTACATGTAAAAAATGGACTTAATCTTCCATTTGCAGCAAAAGAGGCAGATGTGCTCAATTCATGCAAAAAGCTTTTGTGTGAAACTAAAGATGCAAAATTTACACTTGAAATCCAAGCTGGACCAATGGCGGATAAAATCTACATTTATCCATCAAAAAAACCTTATAAAATGGGTGAACGCATTGGATTTGCCCTTGGCTCTAAAATCAGTTTATACTTGCCTTACTCCTCTAGAATTAGAGCAAATATTGGCGATAAAGTCTATGGGGGCGAGAGTGTTGTTGGCTATTTTCAAAGTGAGAGATAATGGGTCCAAGTAGAGATGGCAAGTTGCAACTTGTCTATTTGATACCAAATCTTTTTACCGCAGCAAGTGCATTTTTGGGTGTTATTGGCATTTTTGAATCTGTTCGCGGAGAGTTTGAAAAGGCTGCAGTTTATATAATTCTTTCACTCTTTTTTGATGGGCTTGATGGAAGAATTGCTCGCATTACAAAAACGACGAGCAAATTTGGAGCAGAGTTTGACTCTTTAGCAGACATTGTTGCCTTTGGCGTTGCTCCATCAATGCTTTTTTATTTTAGTGTTGGTCAGCACTATGGAAGGGTTGGAGCACTCATTGCAGCGCTTTTTGTAGTCTTTGGAGCAATTAGGCTTGCACGCTTTAATGTCATGACCTCAACGAGCGAACCATCCGTTTTTATTGGTGTTCCTATTCCAACCGCAGCAGTAGTGAGCGCAATGTGGGTGCTGATGCATGAAAAATATAGTTTTTTAAGTGAAGTTGAGTTGTTTATGGTTGCTGCTCAAGCATTTTTAGGCTTTTTGATGGTAAGCAACATCCGCTATCCAAGTTTTAAAAAGGTAGACTTTAAGCGCGCTCATCGAATGAAGATCTTTGTCTATCTAACTTTAATATTTTCGATGATCTATCTCTATCCGATTGAGAGTGCAACACTCTTTGCAACCAGTTACCTCTTGTATGGCTTAGGGCGGGAAGGATATATTGTATTCGTTGCAAAATGGAAGAAAAATAAGTATAATAACCCAAATTCAAAAAGGAGTCACGATGAATAGTGTTGACATTGGCGTCAAAAAAGCCATCAAACACCTTCCAAAAATCGAGATCAAAAACGCACTCCTGCTCCTCCTGCTACGCTAATAATTTTCAACTTATCCGTTTTATTTTTTAAAATATCTGCCTTACATGTAAAGGAATTACCATGGAAATGATTAAAATATTTGATACCACGTTGCGCGATGGAGAACAGAGTCCTGGCGCGTCTATGAATACAGAAGAGAAGATTCAGATAGCTTTGCAGCTTGAAAAATTGGGTGTTGATATTATTGAAGCCGGTTTTGCAGCAGCAAGCCCTGGAGATTTTGATGCAATTTCAAGAATAGCTTCACAGGTAAAAAATTCTACTATTTGCTCACTTGCAAGGGCAGTTGAAAAAGATATAAAAGCTGCTGGAGAATCCATTGCAAATGCTAAATTAAAGCGTATCCATACCTTTATTGCGACAAGTCCTATCCATATGGAATATAAGCTTAAAATGAAGCCTGATGAAGTAATAAGGCGCGCAGTTGATGCTGTAACTTATGCTAAAACCTTTTGTGATGATATTGAGTTTAGCTGCGAAGATGCCGGAAGAAGTGATGTTGGATTTATGAAAGAGATTTTAGATGCAGTCATAAAAGCAGGTGCTACAACGCTTAATATTCCAGATACCGTTGGATACCGCTTGCCCCATGAAATGGCTGCTATT